>NZ_CP114058.1:4330009-4639296 GCF_026967475.1 Rouxiella chamberiensis
TTGATAATCAGTATGTTGCTCATAGCATTGGCCTCGTTGGTAAACTTATTAAACGAAGTGTACACAATATTGTTGCAGATAAAAATGTGCGCTAGAGCACAATACTATTGTCAGGCTGGCAATAATCGAGGGGGCTTATCGACTTTTTACGCGGAGTTTGAGCATAACATGGGCGACCAAAACACAGCAACTGTGACAGCAATACGCCATTTGATGTACTATCGCGGTCATCATCGCCATGTGCCGAGGCATCTGCGCGCGAAGTCCTCCTTGTTGTCCAGAAATTGTCTGGAACAGAATCAGAACACAGTCCAGAACGTTTATTTTCCAGCACAATAGTGCCACGGGTCTGAGGATAAAAAATTAATGAGTGAAATGACTCATGACGGGACAGAGCGCATTGCTCTGCACACGTTTACCGAAAATGCCTACCTGAATTATTCCATGTACGTCATCATGGACCGGGCACTGCCTTATATCGGCGACGGCCTGAAGCCGGTTCAGCGTCGAATCATCTACGCGATGTCCGAACTGGGTCTCGGCAATAGCGCAAAATTCAAGAAATCCGCCCGTACCGTCGGCGACGTACTGGGTAAATACCATCCGCACGGCGACAGCGCCTGTTATGAAGCGATGGTATTGATGGCGCAGCCTTTCTCGTATCGTTACCCGCTGGTAGATGGTCAGGGAAACTGGGGCGCGCCGGATGACCCGAAATCCTTCGCCGCGATGCGTTATACCGAATCGCGCCTGTCGAAGTATGCCGAAGTTCTGCTGCGTGAACTGGCGCTGGGCACGGCGGACTGGGTGCCAAACTTCGACGGCACCTTGCAGGAGCCGAAGATGCTGCCTGCGCGCCTGCCCAACATTCTACTGAACGGCACTACCGGTATCGCAGTCGGTATGGCGACGGATATTCCGCCGCACAACCTGCGTGAAGTCGCCAATGCTGCCGTCGCCCTGCTCGAAAAACCGGGCAGCACGCTGGAAGACCTGCTGGAATACGTGCAGGGGCCGGACTTCCCGACCGAAGCAGAAATCATCACCCCACGCAATGAAATCCGCAAGATTTACGAGTCGGGCAAAGGCTCGGTGCGTATGCGCGCGCTGTGGAAAAAGAGGACGGCGAAGCAGTCATCACGGCCTTGCCGCATCAGGTTTCCGGTGCAAAAGTGCTGGAGCAAATCGCCAGCCAGATGCGGGCCAAAAAGCTGCCGATGGTTGAAGACCTGCGCGACGAGTCGGATCACGAAAACCCGACGCGTCTGGTCATTGTGCCGCGCTCCAACCGTATCGATCTCGACCAGGTCATGAACCATCTGTTTGCGACCACCGATCTCGAGCGCAGTTACCGCATCAACATGAACATGATAGGTCTGGATAATCGCCCGCAGGTGAAAGGGCTGGTAGATATCCTCACCGAATGGCTGTCTTACCGCCGTGAAACGGTGCGCCGTCGTCTGAATTTCCGTCTCGACAAGGTGCTGAAACGCCTGCACATTCTTGAAGGCTTGCTGATCGCCTTCCTGAATATCGACGACGTTATCCATATTATTCGTTCCGAAGACGAACCCAAGCCCGTATTGATGGCGCGCTTCGCCCTGAGCGAAACCCAGGCCGAATCCATCCTCGAGCTGAAACTCCGTCATCTTGCCAAACTGGAAGAGATGAAGATTCGCGGCGAACAGGCCGAGCTCGAGAAAGAGCGCGATCAGCTGCAGGCGCTGCTGGGCTCCGAGCGTAAGCTCAGTACGCTTATTCGCAAAGAAATTCAGGCCGATGCCGAGGCTTACGGCGATGAGCGTCGTTCGCCAATCATCGAGCGCGGCGAAGCCAAAGCCATGAGCGAAAGCGACATTATTCCGTCCGAGCCGGTTACCGTCGTGCTGTCTGAAATGGGCTGGGTGCGCAGTGCCAAAGGGCACGACATCGACCCGACCGGTCTTAGCTACAAGGCAGGCGACAGTTTCCGCAGTGCCGCGCGCGGCAAGAGCAATCAGCCGGTGGTGTTTATCGACTCCACGGGGCGCAGTTACGCGCTCGACACCAATACGCTGCCATCGGCACGCGGGCAGGGCGAGCCGTTGACCGGCAAGCTGACACCGCCGCCGGGCGCGACCATCCAGCAGGTGCTGATGGCCGCCGACGACCAGAAACTGCTGATGGCGTCGGACGCCGGTTACGGCTTCGTGTGTAACTTCTCCGATTTGGTCGCCCGTAACCGCGCCGGTAAAGCCATGATTACGCTGCCGGAAAACGCCAGAGCCTTGCCGCCTATCGAGCTTGACGGCGAAGACAACATGCTGCTGTCGATAACTCAGGCGGGCCGCATGCTGATGTTCCCGGTGGCCGACCTGCCGCAACTGTCGAAAGGCAAGGGCAACAAGATTGTCTCTATTTCGGCGGCAGATGCAGCCGCGGGCGTCGACACGCTGGCATGGCTGCTGGTGCTGGCACCGCAGTCATCCATCACGCTGCACGTGGGTAAACGCAAACTGACGCTGCGCCCTGAAGATTTACAGAAATTCAGCGCAGAAACGCGGCCGCAAAGGCACGCTGTTACCGCGCGGGCTTCAGAAGATTGACCGTGTGGAATATGACGCGCCTTCGCGCCCGACAATCGGAAATAGCGAAGAGTAAGGTTTTTTTCAGCTATCCTTTCAGGGCACTTCGGTGCCCTGAATAATCTTTACCGTGGCAGCATCATTTATTCTTTTGGGTTTTAGGCACAAATCACTTACTTTGTTGCAATCAACATTGTTTGTATTAATAAAAACCCGTTCAGGGTGAAGAATAGCTATTGTATAGAGCGTGCCGAGGCACGAGAATAGTCCAGCGGCAAAGGAACGACAGAGTCGGCTTCATGCTGATGTCGGTTGTATGCTTAAGAGGGTGTTATGTTATTTATTTTTCGCGTTATTTATGTCGTGGTTTTCTCAATTCTGGTATGTATATTCGGTTCGATTTATTGCCTTTTCAGCCCAAGAAATCCTAAACATGTCGCGACTTTCGGCCATCTCTTTGGCGGACTGGCACCGATTTTCGGCCTGAAGGTAGAACAGCGTATTCCTGCCGATGCCGCGCAAAACGGCAACTGTATTTATATCGCCAATCACCAGAACAACTTCGACATGGTGACCGTTTCAAACATGGTTCAGCCACGTACCGTTACCGTGGGCAAGAAAAGCCTGCTGTGGATCCCGTTCTTCGGGCCGCTGTACTGGCTGACCGGTAACCTGCTGATTGACCGCGAGAATCGCGCAAAGGCGCATGGCACCATCTCTCAGGTGGTGGCGCAAATCAAAAAGAAAGACGTCTCTATCTGGATGTTCCCCGAAGGCACCCGCAGCCGCGGCCGTGGCCTGATGCCGTTCAAAACCGGTGCCTTCCACGCGGCCATTGCGGCAGGCGTGCCTATCGTGCCAATCTGCGTTTCCAACACTAATAATAAGATCAAGCTCAACCGCTGGAATAACGGGCTGGTTATTATTGAAATGCTGCCGCCGGTGGATACCACGCAGTATGGCAAGGAGCGTTTACGTGAATTGTCCGAGCACTGCCGCCAAATTATGGCCGATAAAATTGCCGAGCTTGATGCCGAAGTCGCCAGACGTGAAGCCGACGCAAAAGTAAAAAAATAAGCCGATTGCTAATCATCCGAACGGGTCGGGGAATTTCTTCCCTGCCTGACGGCGATTATTTAGCGTCCGTCACCATTGAAGGTTAGCGGGCTACCCCGAGATTCTGATTTTGTTTTCATGGAGAAGATATGTCCCTCAGTCGTCGTCATTTTTTACAGGCATCGGGTATGGCTCTCGCTGCCGGATCGTTGCCGCTGAGGGCACAGGCTGCCGGTGTACAACCCGCACTTCCCGTTCCTCCCCTGATTGAATCCCGCCGTGGACAACCGCTGTTCCTGACGCTTCAGCCGTCGCACTGGTCATTTCTTGGTGGCTCGAAAGCGCCGGTCTGGGGATTCAACGGCATGTATCTCGGCCCGACAGTGCGGGTCTACAATGGCGATGACGTCAAACTTATTTACAGCAACCGCCTGCCGGCACCGGCTTCCATCACCATCAGCGGCTTGCAGGTTCCGGGCACGCTGACCGGCGGCGGTGCGCGCATGATGTCGTCCGGCAGCGACTGGTCGCCCGTGCTGCCCATTCGCCAACCCGCCGCAACGTGCTGGTATCACGCCAACACGCCGGAACATATGGCGTCGCAGGTCTACAACGGACTGGCCGGAATGTGGCTGGTGGAAGATGAAGTCAGTAAAAGCCTGCCGCTGCCGAATCACTATGCGGTCGACGATTTCCCGATAATCCTTCAGGACAAGCGGCTGGACAACTTTGGCGTGCCGCAGTACGACACGCCTGCCAGCGGCGGATTCTTTGGCGATACCATGCTGGTCAACGGGGTGCAGAGCCCTTACGTCAACGTCTCGCGCGGCTGGGTGCGCTTGCGTCTGCTCAATGCCTCCAATGCCCGACGTTATGAATTGACCATGACCGACAATCGGCCGTTCCACGTCATTGCCTCGGATCAGGGATTCCTGCCGACGCCGGTGAGCGTACAGCGTCTTTCGCTTGCGCCGGGCGAACGTCGCGAAGTGCTGGTGGATATGACGCAGGGCGACGAGGTGTCGATTACGGCGGGTGAAGCGGCGGGCATCATGGACCGGTTACGCGGGCTGTTCCAGCCGTCGAGCATTCTGGTGTCAACGCTTGTACTCACTATCAAGCCGACCGGCCTGCTGCCGCTGGTGACCGACAACCTGCCGATGCGGTTACTGGCCGATCAGCTCATCGTGGGCAATGTGGTGCGCAGTCGCGAATTCCGTCTTGGCGACAATCAGCCCGGCATTAACGGCGCGGTGTTTGACCCGTCAAGAACCGACGTGCAGGCGATGCAGGGAACGTGGGAGCGCTGGACGGTGCACGCCGACCTGCCGCAGCCGTTCCACGTTCAGGGCGTCACCTTTATGGTCAAGACGGTCAATGGCGCTGCGCCGCTGATTGAGGACGCCGGATTCAAGGATACTGTGTGGGTCGACGGGGAGGTGGAGCTGCTGGTCTATCTTAACCAGCCTTCCTACGAGCATTTCCCGTTCTTCTTCTACAGCCAGACGCTGGAACTTGCCGACCGTGGCACGATGGGCCAGATGGTGATTCAGCCTTCGGCAGGATCCTGAGTCCGCGCTTGCCCCCACCCTTGCGGCGGGGGCAGTGTATTACGCTTCTTTTACTTGAATGCGTTGGCATCGTCCGGATCCGGACCCAGACGCGTGCCGGTGTCCAGCTTGGTAAATGCCGCCAACTCTTCTTTATCCAGCTTGAAGTCGAAGACGTTGAAGTTTTCGTGAATACGCTTTGGCGTGACGGATTTAGGAATAACAATCAAGCCGTTATCCAGGTGCCAGCGGATGACAATCTGCGCGGGAGTCTTGTCATACTTCTTCGCCAACTGTTCAATCAGCGGCTGGTCGAACAGCCCGTCGCCGCCCTGAGCCAGCGGGCTCCAGGATTCTGTGGCGATGCGGTGTGTCGCATTCCACGCGTGTAACTGGCGCTGCGGCAGGGAAGGGTGCAGCTCAATCTGGTTAACCGTTGGCGCGACGCCGGTTTCATCGATTAAACGTTGCAGATGCGGGATCTGGAAATTACAGACGCCGACGCTTTTCGCCAACCCCTGCTCTTTCAGTTTCAGCAGCTGCTTCCAGGACTCCACATAGTTATCCTGCGCGGGCAGCGGCCAGTGGATCAGGTAGAGATCGACATAGTCCAGCTTGAGTTTTTCCAGACTCTCTTCCAGCGCTTTCTGCGCATATAACTGCTGATCGTTCCACAGTTTGGTCGTAATGAAGATATCTTCCCGAGCGACGCTGGTTTCCTGAAGCGCCTTACCCACGCCTTCCTCATTTTTATACGCGGCGGCGGTATCGATATGGCGATAACCGGCGTTCAGTGCCGTGCCGACGGCGTGAGTCGCTTCGTCGTTGCTGGCTTTCCACACACCCAGACCCAGTTGAGGAATACGCGTGTCGTCGTGAAGTTTGATGATGGATTGCGATGACATAAATTTCTCCTGTTGAGGAAATGCGTAATCCACGCATTTGTTGCCTGACTGGCTAAGTCTAGTAAATGAATGCACATTGCGCAGAGTTTGCTAATGATTCATTTTCAGTAATTTATCTCAAAACATGTTGTTAGCTTAAAAAGCCCCAGTGCAGCACTGACTTGTCACTGTGGCAGCATTCAGGATGTTTTTTAATGCTCAATCCTGTTTAAACCTTGCCCGTTCCTGCAAGCCGCTATAGAAATGGCAGGGGATATGGCAAAATCATTGCCGGTTTGTTTTCAAGGGGGAAGCGCGATGCAAGATGTCGAAAGCCTGTGTGCCGCGTTGGCAAAAAAGTACAACGTCTGACTGAAGGGTCGCTTAAGTTTCAATCGAGTGTGCCGCAGGCGACGCTGATGTGTTACTCAAGCTATCACCCCCGTCAGCCGGTGATTTACGACCAGAGCGTCACCATCGTTTTTCAGGGCAGCAAAATAGGCTATCTCGGCAACAAGACGTTCTCCTATGATCCCAAAAACTACCTGATGCTGACGGTGCCCCTGCCGTTCGAATGCGAAACCTTTGGCACACCCGAAAGGCCGGTGACAGGCGTGTCGATTCGTATCGATTCCGGAATGTTGCAGGATTTACTGATTGAGATGGGCGATGAAGGTTTTCCGCACCAGCCGGATCACTCTTCGGGCATTACTTCGGGCGTGCTGGATGAAGATATCCTCTGCGCCAGCGAGCGATTGCTTGATGTCATGGACAAACCGCTGCGCGCAAAAGTGCTCGGCCCGCAGATTATCCGCGAGATCCTGTTCTTTATTCTGACCAGTGAAAACGGCGGCGCGTTACAGGCGCTGGTAAATCGACATACGCATTTCAGCCAGATAGCCAAGGCGCTGCGTAAAATAGAAAATCAGTATGCTCAACCGCTGAGCGTGGAGCAACTCGCGAGTGACGTGAACATGAGCGTGTCGGCTTTTCACCATAATTTCAAGGCGGTCACCAGCACTTCGCCGTTGCAGTATCTTAAAAACTACCGGCTGCACAAGGCGCGGGCGATGATGATTTACGACGGAGTGAAGGCCAGCAGCGCCGCGCTCAATGTCGGTTACGAGAGCGCGTCGCAGTTTAGCCGGGAGTTCAAACGTTACTTTGGCGTGACGCCGAGTGATGAAATTGCCCGCATGCGCGAAGGCAATGCCTTGACGCTGTCCGAAACCGTTTTTGGGTCCTGACGGTCTGTCTATTACCGGCGGCGGGCGTAAGTTCCGGCATGACGCAAAGATGCAGGCGTCGACGCTTGCCGCCCTCGAAACCTACCGGCCTATGAGGCGACTTTCCGGCGATTCTTCCAGACGACCAGCAGCGCACCGGCAAGTCCGGTCACCAGCAGCAGGGCAGGGAGGATCATCAAACCGGCCATGACTTTATCTTCATGACGCTGCACCAGCGGAATTTGGCAGATGGCATACCCCATGCCGACGATGACGCCGACCCAAAGCACCGCGCTCAACCAGTTGAACAGCTGGAAACGGGCGTTGTCGAGACCGGAAATACCCGCGATAGTCGGAAGCAGGGTGCGCACAAATGCCAGAAAACGCCCCGCCAGCAGCGCGGTCAACCCGTGTTTGTCGAACAGTTCATGGGCGCGTTGATGGTAATGCGCGGGCAACTGCAGCAGCCAGCCTTTCACGATACGGGTATGGCCAAGCCAGCGGCCCTGCAGATAACTCAGCCAGCAGCCCAGGCTTGAAGCCACTACCAGAATGACAAGCGTCGGAACAATATTCATCACGCCTTTGGCAACCAGCGCGCCCGTGAGCAGCAACAGGCTGTCGCCCGGCAGAAAAGAGGCGGGGAGCAGGCCATTTTCGAGGAAAAGAGTGGTAAACAGCACGGCATAGACGACCCATAAAACGTTGGGATTCGCCAAAACGCTGAAATCATGCTGCCAAAGTGCATGAAGGATCTGAGTTAAAACAGCCATAAGCTTTCCTGTCTGGGTTGCTTCAAAGACGTGAAATATCGGGTGGCCCTGATGTCACGCTAAAGTAAAATGCTGCTATCAATCTTTATTAGTATTTAACGTATTATGGTTAAAATCCGCCCATCATCCTATCAGATAAGTAAGGATCTGGGCGGTTTGTCGCAATGATTTTATTAAGCTTAGGCGATGCGGGCAAATGCCGCCTCAAGATCGGCTATCAGGTCGTCACAATGTTCCAGCCCGATATGCACGCGCACCAGCGTGCCCTCGAAATCCACCGTTTCACCCGGACGAATGGCCTGAATCTCTTCGGGCTGATTGGCCAGCACCAGTGACTCGAAGCCGCCCCATGAATAGGCCATGCCGAAGTGCTGGAAATGATCGAGATATTCGGCCATTTCGCTGTCGCTCAGGCGCTTGGCGAGAATAAAGGAGAACAGGCCGCAGCTGCCGGTAAAGTCGCGCTTCCAGAATTCGTGCCCTCGACTGCCGGGCAGCGCAGGATGGTTGACGCGCGCCACCTCGGGACGGGTTTGCAGCCATTCGGCAATTCGCAGGCTGCTTTCGGCGTGCTGTCTGAGACGAATGCCCATCGTGCGCAGGCCGCGGCTGGCGACGTAGGCGGTATCGGCATCGACCATCTGACCCATAAGGTAGGACTGCTCGCGCAGCTGGTCCCAGCAGCGGGCGGTTCGACACCGCCGTGCCTATCATCGCATCGGAATGGCCGACGATATACTTGGTGCCTGCCTGAATCGAAATATCGATATCAAACTCCAGCGCCTTGAACAGAATACCCGCCGCCCAGGTGTTGTCGATCATGATGATGACCTCCGGAGAAACGGCACGCACGGCGCTGACAATGGCCGGAATATCCGGCACTTCCATTGTTATCGACCCCGGCGACTCAAGAAACACCACGCGGGTGTTGGGCTGAACCAGGCGGGCAATATCGGCCCCGATGGACGCAGGATAGTAAGTGGTGTCAACGCCCAGACGTGTCAGCACCTTGCTGCAAAAATCTTGCGTCGGTTCATAGGAGGAGCTGGCCATCAGTACGTGATCGCCACTTTGAATAAAGGCGAGAATGGCATTGCTGACGGCGGCAGCGCCGCAAGGATACAGCGCACACCCTGCGCCGCCTTCGAGTTCAACCATCGCTTCCTGTAGCGAGAAATGGGTCAGCGTGCCGCGACGTCCGTAAAACAGTTCGCCGTTGGCACGGTTGGCGGTGGCAAATTTCTTGGCGGCGACGGTTTCGAATACCAGCGAGGAGGCACGCTGAATAACCGCATTTACGGAGCCTTGCGTAAACTTTTTATCTCTTCCTGCGCTCACTAACGCAGTTTCAATCTTTCTGGATGTCATAAGACCGATTTCACCTTGTCATTCCCGCCATACGGCATTTTTCCTACGGTAACATGCCGCAGGGACAGGGTCATTTCTTTGCCGGGGTGTGTGAAAATTTTTCATTTAATGAATAACCCTGTTTTTTCATGCCAATACGTAATGTAAATAATAATGAGAACTACTATCAATTATGGCTTTTATTTTGTTATCATTTGCCGCTATTAATAATTTCACTTTTATTGATCACGGCTGGAGGCGCTACGTGCAAACGTGTCGCATTAAGATGAACAAAGCGGTGTCATTTTCGACGGACGTAAAACAGATGATGAGTACGCGTAAAAGCGGTACAGCAAAAATCGGTACGGTAATGACTTCACTGGTACTGATTGCAGGTTTGAGCGGC
This sequence comes from Rouxiella chamberiensis, assembly GCF_026967475.1. Lineage (NCBI taxonomy): Bacteria > Pseudomonadati > Pseudomonadota > Gammaproteobacteria > Enterobacterales > Yersiniaceae > Rouxiella > Rouxiella chamberiensis. The sequence continues at coordinate 4,339,816 of NZ_CP114058.1, forward strand.
AGTGCCTGGGCAGCGCCTTCTTCAAATGCGGCCAATGCAGTCACGCCTGCGCAAACCACTTCGGCACTTGCTCCGGCAGCGACGTCAACCGACGGTAGCGCAGCGCCTGTGCTGCAAAGCACGACCGGCGCGGCTTCCGCCCAGGATTCACAGGGTCCGATCATTCCCAAGGATCTCTCGGTGCTGGGCATGTACCAGCACGCGGACATCGTGGTAAAAATCGTGATGATCGGACTGTTGCTGGCGTCGGTGGTGACCTGGACGCTGCTGTTTAGCAAAGGTGCCGAAATCCTCTCTGCGCGTCGCCGTCTGCGCCGTGAACTGGCTGCCCTGTTGCCGGTTCGTTCACTGAAAGAGGCGCTGGATCAGGCTGAAAGCTTCTCCGCCAACAGCACCAGCAGCCAGATGCTGCGCGATGCCGAAAACGAGCTGGAGTTGTCTGCCGGTTCCACCGACAACAACGGCATCAAGGAGCGTACCGGTTTCCGTCTCGAGCGCCGCGTTAGCGCTGCCGGTCGTCATATGGGCCGTGGCAACGGTATTCTGGCGACCATCGGAGCGATTTCTCCTTTTGTCGGCCTGTTTGGTACCGTGTGGGGCATCATGAACAGCTTTATCGGCATTGCACAGACTCAAACCACCAATCTGGCGGTTGTGGCTCCCGGCATTGCAGAAGCGTTGCTGGCGACGGCGGTCGGTCTGGTTGCGGCTATCCCTGCGGTGGTTATCTACAACATTTTCGCCCGTACCATTGCGTCTTACCGTCATCAGGTTGGCGATGTGGCAGCCCAGATTCTGCTGCTTCAGGGCCGTGATCTTGACCTGGCAACCCGTGTCGAAGAGGCACCGCGCGCGCAGGCGGGTCACAAGCTACGCGTAGGATAAGTTAATCATGGCAATTCGTTTAAACGACGACCTCGATGAAAGCGGCGAAATGCATGACATTAACGTCACGCCGTTTATCGACGTTATGCTGGTGCTGCTGATTATCTTCATGGTGGCAGCGCCTCTGGCGACGGTAGATGTGCGGGTCAATCTTCCTGCCTCCACCGCCCAGTCCCAGCCTCGCCCGCCTAAACCGGTGTTCCTGTCGGTCAAGGCTGACAACCAGATGTTTATCGGCGACGATGTGATTACGCCTGACAACCTCGGCGCGCTGCTCGACCAGCGCACGCAGGGCGACAAGCAAACCACTATCTTCTTCCGTGCCGACAAGTCGGTGGATTACGCAACCATCATGAGCGTGATGGATAAACTGCGTGCCGCCGGTTACCTGAAAGTCGGTCTGGTCGGCGAAGAGAAAGGCGGCGCAGCGGCGCAGTAACGCTTTTCACAGGCAGAATAAAGAAGGCCCGAGTCGCGCAGGTGACTCGGGCCTTCTTGTCTTCGGCATTCCCGCCGCCTTCGCCAAGGGCTGTTATACTTAACGTTGAACTGTCTGGCAGGAGGACACATGAACCTGGATCTTTTTGCGCACCCGGATTTTCACCCAAGCTGGCGTGAAGATATTTGCCCGGGCGCCGTGGTATTACGCGGCGCGGCGCTGGCCGATGAGCGTGAACTGCTCAAGGCTATCAATCGAATCGCCATCAAGGCGCCCTTCCAGTATCGCGCCACACCGGGCGGTTATGCCATGTCGGTCGCGATGACCAACTGCGGCGAACTGGGCTGGGTAACCGATCGTCAGGGATATCGTTATCAGACGACTTCGCCCGAAACGCGCAAACAGTGGCCGCCGATGCCCGATATCTTCCGCACGCTTGCGATTCACGCCGCCAAAGAGGCCGGTTTCGACAACTTTCTGCCCGACGCCTGTCTGATTAACCGCTACCAGCCGGGTGCGAAAATGTCGCTGCATCAGGACAAGGACGAAGACGATTTCGGCCAGCCTATCGTGTCGATTTCTCTGGGTCTTCCGGCGGTGTTTCAGTTTGGCGGGCTGGAGCGCAGTGACCCGACTCTGCGGGTGAATCTGACGCACGGCGATATCGTTGTGTGGGGCGGACCGGCGCGACTGCGCTATCACGGGATCCTGCCGCTGAAAGTGGGTGAACATCCACTAACGGGGCAATACCGTTTTAATCTGACCTTCCGCAAGGCGCATTGACCGCGCAATCGCCCTGCGTTGCGTAAAGCGCAGGACTTCGCGCCCGTTGTGCATTAAACTAGGCGGCTTCACTGTTTCCCTCCCAGGTTTCAAAAAAACGTAGCGGGTAAAACAGGCATTTTTGAACGAATTTATTAGGTGGTAAGAGCGATGAACGGTGTAATCACAACCTGGTTTGAAGATAAAGGTTTTGGCTTTATCAAAGATGAAAACGGAGATAACCGCTATTTCCATGTGATTAAAGTCGCCAATCCTGATCTTATCAAGAAAGATGCCGTGGTGACCTTCGAGCCTACGACCAATACCAAGGGACTCTCGGCCTTTGCGGTGAAAGTGGCGCCCGAAAGCAAGCACATTCACATTGCCGGTGAGCGCATCAAAATCACCAGCATCAAGTCTTTCCTGGCCTTTAGCGAAGAAGTGCCTGCGGATTCCAAAATCGACAAGGAAAACGCCGTGCTTTCCGTGGGCCTGCTGATGAACCGCATCAAGCCAAAAGACGAAGAAGCCAGGGCCACGACGCGGACTATCAAGAAACTGCTGATCACGACCTTCCAGAATTCCACCTACGTCTTCTCGGAAGATGAAATCGACGTAGACGCGACGGTCAAAATCCTCAAGGCGCTGTAAACCCTGCTTTCTCGCCGTTGGCCTCTGCGTCCAGCGGCGATACCTTGCTCCCTTTCTAATACGTTACAGTGACCGTCACGGTATCGCTGTAATTCCCTGCGGGCACATTCGCCTGGCTGGTATTGACCTGCGCCGTGTAAGACACCGCCTGCGAGTTGCCGTTGCCGGTCGCGGCCAAATCATTGGTCGGCGTCCATACCGTCGAGTCGGCCTTGAGCAGCTGATATTGCAGGTAATACGTGGTGCCATTGATCAATGAAGACATCTGGCGATACTGTCCGCTAAGGGGATTGCTGCTGGCCATTTTGATGGTGTAGGCCGCGCTTTGGGTGCAGCGAACGCTCAGGCTGTTGCTGGTCACGGGCGTGGTAAAACTGCTCGGGAAAGGGTTGGAACCAAAGCTGACGTTGGGCGCGCTGTCGAGGTAGCAGTAGTTGGTGACCACAAGCGTGACCGGAATCGTGGTGGTGGCAGTCTGGTCGGTATAGATGCACAACCCCAGCAGACCGATAAAGCAGACGTGCGATGCCCAGCTCAGATTCAGCGTATCGGTGTAGGTTCCGGCAGGAACATTGGCCAGCGACGTTTTCAGATACAGCGGCAGTGTGCCGTTGGTGCCCGTAAACAGGCCAAGCAGGCCAAGCAGCGACGTTTGCGAATTGGTGTAGCTGTTGCCGACCGGCAACGTCGTGGCACAGCCAGAATCGATGCACAGCGTATAGGGAACATAGGCGGCCGGCGTGCTGCCGTTGGCGGGCGCGTAGAGTCGCGGCGTGCTGCCACTGGCATTGGTGCTCGACGAGAGTGTGAGTCGGATGGTGTTGGTCGACAGCAACGACAGTACATTGCCGGAACAGCTATAACCGGTGTTGGCGGTGACCAATTGCGACGTACCGTTAATCGTAAACGAGCTTTGGGTGCCGAAACTGGCACTGCCTACCGCTGCCCCGGCTCCGTTGGTGCAGTCTGCCAGCGCCGTGCCCATTCCTGCGAGACTCGACAGCAGTAAAAGCACGGCGCGTATTCCTGTCGCCTTTCTCATTTTTTCTCCTCATGTGAAACGAAAGCGCCCGGACGGCAGACCAGCGGGCCGACCTGCTGGATGCTGTGGCTGGCGGCGTTCAGGTCGAAGCCGAGGCGGCAGGGTGCCGCGCCCTCAAGCTGTACGCTAATCTGGTTGTGGAGCTGTAGATTGCTGAAATAGACCAGCCCGTCATAACCGACAACGGCGACCTGATGGCTGTTTTCTTCCGTCACCAGCGTGCCGAGTTTGAGTGGCTGACCCTGAACATCGTTGAGTCGAAGGGTAGCGGACATCACTCTGCGCACCGGGAAATCGACCACTCTACCGCTGCCTTCGCGCACGGCCACGCGCCTGGAGACCTCCGGTGTGCTCACATCTGCCGGAAGCGGCAGGGTATCGATGTCGATTTTTGCCGGATAAAACGAACTGACATTCGGCACCAGCAGATGTCCGTGCCTGTCGGTGGTCCCTATTTTCTGGTTCTCGTACAGCACGGGCACGCCGGTGTAGTGATCGGTATTCACGACCACGAAAGCATCGTTTATCTTGTCCGAGACAAACAGGTCGTTGTCGATAAACACCACGGATCCGCTGAGATCTGCCCAGTTTGTGTATTCCCCTTCCGGCCCGTAAACGCCGCCCTGCACGGTAGCGTAATGCGTTTTCCAGGTGGCATCGGCCTGCTGATAGGCATTTTTGCCGGTGGAATAGGCGACATCCCAGCCCAGTCCGCCGTCGGTCGGCACCGATTTGCTGGCACCCAGCTGTTGCTGGTAGTTGCCCTGATTATCGCGCTGGCTGCTCAGGTTGATGTTGGCCCCGAAATCCAGCGGAATGATAAATTGCAGCTGCGCACTGTAGCCGTTTTCGCCGAGCGTCTTGTTCATCGACAAAAACATGCTGCTTTGTCCCCATAGTGAACGGCTATAGGAGAGGTTCAGCAGGCGGGTATGGCTTTGGTCATAGGCTTCGACGTCGAAATAGCCAACGCCGACGGTGCCGTTCGATGTGCCAAAGGGCGAAGCGCTGAAAGTGGCCTGATCGGCGCGGTGGCTCAGGCGCGAGTCACTGGAGTAGGAGGTCAGATCCTGATACCCGTCGGTGCGCGAGGCGCGTTGCACGGCGAGGCTATAGCGGGTGGAATAGTAGGAGTAGCCGATGACATATTGCGATCCGCGCGTACGCTGGTCTTCAATCGAATAACCGCCGCCGAGGTTATCAATGGCGCTGTTGGTCAGCGCCTGGGTAATGCCGTCGGTACTGGAAATCTGCGAGCCGACCACGCGGTGATTGGCACGGCTCTGGCTGCCCGAGAGACTCAGCGTTCCGAGTCGCCACACGGCGATATCCGCGCCTACGCCACCAAGCTGCAAGCCCTGCGTCGCCTCGGCATGGCTTGAAAAGGTCAGCGAGTTGGTGAGGCCGAATCGATAGATGCCGCTGAAGGCCGGAGAGCCATAATCGCTGCTGTTCAGGCCGTAATTTTTGCGCACCTTGCCGAGTGAAAAATCGAAATCGGTCAGCCCTTTTCTCAGCAGCTGGTTCGAGACATAAAAGGGCACAGAGGTCGAGACTTGTCGCCCCAGCGCATCGGTCGTCACGACCGTCGCTTCGCCCGCGCCATTAATGTAGGGAACATTGGTCAGAGTAAACGGACCGGCGTTCAGATTGCTGCTGCTCGCCTTAAAGCCGTTGATAAACAGATCCACGGAAGTCGGCACCGCCGCCGTGCCGCTGTACTGAACCAGCGGATAAGTCACCACATCGGGACGCACGCCGAAGTTGCGGCTCACACGCAGGCCGCCCATTCGCGCCGAATTGCTCCAGGTCAACGAGTCGCTCACGAAATCCCCGAGCTGATAACTGACAAGCCGCTGATCGTCGCTATAGCGCCAGTAGGTGTCGTAGCGCAGATAACCGTCCTGATTACCAGCATCAGCGCTGTCTCCGCCATCCATACGGGTGCGCCAGGTGCCGGTATTGGAAAGAATGCCGACGTCGCTGAACAGCCGCTGTTCCAGATAGGTCGACAGGGTGCGCGAGCCGCGATAGGGATCCGAATAGTACGAATCATAATTCATCAGCAGGCCGGTGCTGCTTTGCGCGGGCGTGTAATTCAGTAGCCTATCGCTCTGGATATCCTGTCTGGGCAGCCAGTCGTCGGGCAGGGTGATAAGCAACTGCTGCGCCGACGCCTTGTAGGTCGCCTTGACGTCAGGCAGCGCGCCGACGTCCACCAGTCCCTGCTGCTGTCCGTTAAGGCGCACATGATATTTAGCCAGAATCCCCGATTCGACCAGATAACGGCCGTTGCGATACACCACCGGCACCACCTGATTGTCGGTCTGCCCGTTGACCACCAGCGTCAGATAATAGGTGGCGCTGCTGACCACCGGCGCGGCGCGGGGCGGCGCAGGCAAAGAGGAATACTCCTGCCCGTGCGCACCGACGCTCAGCAGACTTAATCCGCTGACATAAAACAGCTTTCGACGATCCCTCAAGCGCGGTTTCGGCATCGAACGTCGACGTTGCATGCGGCCAGGTCCCGTCCTTATTCGCCGTGTTTAATGACGATAGGGCGGGTGTTGTCGGCAATCTGTGCGTTGAGCTGGCTGCTCGAACCCGGCGTGCCGGCACTAGTGGGCAGCGGCCAGCGCATGGTCTTGCCCGGCAGTACATAGCCGAGGAAACCGCTGGTCATGGTTTTCACCGCCTGCTTCTGTGCGCCAGTGGCCGACCAGAATACGTTGCTCAATCGGGCATGCACGATGCCGCTGTTATGCACTTGCAGATAAGGTTTGCCGCCGACGCTTTGCAGGCTCCAGTCCAGAATCGGTTTCGTGGCGGAATCTGCGTCGCGTTTTACGTCTGCGCGCTCGTCGGTCCATAATCCTTCGCCATCGATAAACAGCGGCAGCGAGATAGCGCATTTGCAGCTGCAACCCGACCATCGGCTTGTTGGTTTCTTTAGGCTGGTTCAAAGAAGACGGGACTTCGTCGATGATGATGCGGTAAGCCTGCTCGGTATGCGTTGGCGCGGGCGTGTTGCGGATCAGACGGATCAACTGCCGATCCCCCGGCGCCACGGTTGCAAAGGGCGGGCTGATAACCACATTGGTTTGATCGGCATAGTTTTCGTTGAAATTGTCCTGCTTCCAGGCATAGACCCGAATCTGCAAGGTGACGGGATCGGCGCCGCGATTCTCCAGCCATAACGCAGATCCATTCTGATCCGCTTCGATAATCTGGTAAACGGGCCACACCAGCACCGAACTGGCTGCCAGAGCGGAAGCGCTAGCGGTCAGGGCAGCAGCCATTGCAGCCCAGCGGGCCAAAGAACGCAATGTAGAGAAAACCATAGTTAAATCCTGTGTTTCAGTAAGTTAAAGTCACCGTCACCGTGTCGGTATAGGTGCCGGCGGAAGGCAGTGTGCTGGCGGCGAACCAGGCGGCCATAAACCGTGTAGGTTTGCGTCGTGGCTGGAAAAGAGGCGATAGACATCGCCAGCGCGCCGTTTCCCCACACCTGGCTGCGGGCGCTGTCCTGGTAGAGCTGATAGCGCAAGGTTTCGGTTCCGGCCGTGTTGGCCATATAGCGCTGCGTGCTGCTGCCCCCGTGCGTGCCATAGTCCATGGCAATGCTGACGGCGGTGCCCGGCGTGCAGGTCACGACCACCGATCCGGCTCCGCTGGAACTGGCAATATCGACGTTGCTCGGGAGTGACGCGAAAGAGCCGAAATTCAGGGTGCCCAGACTGGTTATCGGACTGACCGGTGAACTGCCGAAGGCGCAACCTTTGGTGATAACGGCAGAAACGGTGAATGTCAGCGCGGGCGTGGTGGCGGCCCGCGTAGGCAGCGGAAGCAGAAGGCAGCCGGTCAGGGCGTAGAGAAGCAGGCGAGAAGGCGTCATGAGGCGCACCTCGGCTTACCAGCTAACGGTAACATTAACGGTATCGCTGTAGATTCCGGCGGCGGGCGTGGTCTGGCTCGGCACGCGGCCATACACGGTGTGCCACTGATCGGCGCCGTTGCCGACATCGCTCAATCCAATCGTGTTATCCCAGACGACAGAACGCGCGGCGCTGGTGTAGAGGTTATACAGCACGGTGGCGCTGGTATTGGTGGCATTGACCATTTTGCGATTGGTCACATCGCCGCTTTTGCCGCCGTCCATCGCAATCTTGTAGCTCAACCCGTTGACACATTTCACCCGGATAGATCCGGCCAGTTGGGCGCTGGTGGCGTTGATTACGCTGCTTAACGAAGCATAATTTCCGAAATTGAGGGTGCCGTAACTGAGGGTGCCAGACGTCACGGTACCGGCTTCGCAGGCGGGTAACAGCGTGGCCTGAACGGACAGGGTTGCGGCGTGGGCGAGACAGGGCGCGCCCATACCCGAGAACAGGATGCACAGCAGCAGCAGTAGTCGTCCCTTGAATCCCATACCTCGTCCCTTTGATTGCCTTATCCACTACCTTCGCGATAAACAGGGCCTTATCGACCCTGAATAACCGGCGTTACCAGGCAAGCGTTGCGACAACGGTATCGTTGTAGGTTGCAGCTGCGGGGGCCGTCGTTGTCTGATCGGCCGGCAGAAACGCGGGCATAAATCGGGAATTCCTGCGCGCCGATAGCCAGGGCTACGGGCGTGTTGATCCCGATTTCGGCGGTCCGTGCCGTATCGGAATAAAGGCGATAAGGAATGGTGGTCGCGCCGCCTGCGGTCATGGCTCGCACGCCGCTGCCGCCGTTGTTGCCGGCATTGATAGACATCGTCGGCGTGAGGCCGGTGCTACAGGTTACGGTCACCGCCGAGGTGCCGTCCGCGCCTATCAAGGTGCCGTTGACTACGTTGGTCAGGTCGGAATAATTACCGAAATTGATGTTACCCCACTGGTTGACGCCGCCGGTAATACTGCCGTTACCCACGGTACAGCCTGCGCTGATGGTTAACTGAACACCAATCTGACCGGTCAGCGTGCCCGCCGCGAACGCGCCGGAGGAGAGAGAAAGGGTGGCCGTAGCCAGCAATACAGATAAAGCGATGTGTTTAGTACCCATGATGACTCCCAATAACAACTTAAAAAGATGTGTTTCACGCAAGAAACTTGCGAGTGGAAATCCTCTGGTGGCAATAGAATCTTTAAACGAAGCAAAAAATCAGGGCGATCCTCTCGCTTTAGGGGTGCGAAAGTCATCGTAACAAAAACATTAACTAAACTAATGAAACATCCGTTCGGACATTAATATAATTTATTAATTTTAACTTAAGGAGATTTTTTTGAATTTTTGGGGATATCAATTTTAAATGCTGAATAACTGAATTTCATGGTTTTAAATGTGGATGAACATAATGATGACCACGCTTTATGCCTAATCCGATTCTTAAAAGTGTTACATTGCTAATGTATTTGAGCTTTCAGCGGCGGACAAACAGGCGATAAAAGCCGTTCGCCCGCCGGAGCAATGGCAGGCTAAGGCTCTCTCACCACCTGCTTGGCTGGATGACCTTTCAGACATAATGCGGCGTAGACGATAACCGCCGAAACACAGGTAATGGCGGCCAGCCACAGCAACAACAGGTAAAAGGCATGGGCGTAGAGCGCAGTGAGTTGGGCGGCGTGCGTGTCGGGCAGCGCCAGCAACGCCCTGTGCAAGTCGCCGGTTGCGAGGCGCTGCACCGCCAGACCGGCAGTGTCAGGCGTGGCGCTTGGCGCAATCCTGGTCATACCCTGCACGACAAACCCCGCCAGCATCGCCCCGACAATGGCCAATGCAATGCCTTCTCCCGCCACGCGGGTGGTACTGAAGATGCCGGTCGCCATGCCCGCGCGTTCTTTGGGCACGACGCTAATGGACAGGCCGTCCATCAACCCCCACGGCAGGCCGATGCCAATGCCGATTGTCGCCATCGGCAGCAGAGCGGCCATCATCGTCTGGCTGGCGATCGCCTGACTTAACCAGAGCAGTCCCACTGCGGCAATCAGCAATCCTGCCGTACACACCAGACCCGCCGAAATCCAGCGCGTCAGCAGGGCGGCAAACAGCGGGACAATCAGCATCGGCACTGACAGCGCCATCATCATCAGCCCCGCCTGCTCTTCGGACATCCCCGCAATGCCGATAAACTGCATCGGTAACAGCACCAGCAACACCACAAAGGCAAAGGCCGTGGCGAGCGGCAGTGCCTGTACACCCATAAAACGGGCATAACGAAAGAGGGAGAGATCCAGCATCGGATGACGAACCCGTTTTTCCACCGCGATAAACAGCGCCAACAGGGCAACCGTTAATACCAGCAAGCCTATCACCTGCATGCTGGCGGCTCCTTCTGCCGGAATAGCCATTAATGCCCAGGTCAGCGAGGCAAGCATGGCGGTGAAAGACAATGTACCGGGCCAGTCGATGCCCGCCGCCTGTGGATTGGTCGATTCGCGCAGCCGCGTTGCGCCAATCGACAGCGACAGCAGGGCTATCACCATTGATGAGAGAAACACGGCGCGCCAGCCGAAATGGGCGATAAGCAGACCGGCGAGAAAAGGCCCGAAGGCGAGGCCAACCCCAAAACTGGTGCCCAGCAGACTAAAGGCGCGCAGTTGGGCGCGGCCCTCGAATTCCTGTGCCAGCGACGCCGACCCCCGCCAATGCCGCAGCGGCGGCGACGCCCTGAGCCGCACGCATCAGGTCAATCCACAGCAGACTCGAGCTAAACCCGATAAGTCCGGAGAACAGCGCGAACAGCGACACGCCGGTAATAAAGACTTTTTTACGGCCAATTTCATCGGCCAAGGCACCGGCGGCCATGAGAAAGCAGCCGAAGCTCAACATAAAGGCATTGGTAATCCAGCTTAACGCCTGTGCGCTACCGCCGAGTTCGCGGCTGATGACCGGCGTCGCTATCGAGCCGCTGACAAAGCTTAAAGGCAGAATGATCGCCGCCAGACAGATGGCTATCAGTATGGGCGTTTTGCTCGTGGGCGAAGAGGAGGCAGAAAGGGGCATCATAGGGCTTCTCCAGTCAAGGTTATGGCTTATGATGATAAATAGTCCGGAATTTGACGGAAATGGGCTGCTCGTCCGATGATTAAGGACAAAAACGCTGTAATCGAAGCCATATTGCGGGGGAAGTCGATGGACAATATCAACGGCATGCTGGCCTTTGTGCGCGCGGCCCAGTTGCAGAGCTTTACGGCGGCCGGGGAGCGCCTCGGGATTTCCGCTTCGGCGGTCGGCAAAAGTGTGGCGCGGCTTGAAGCACGCCTGAACGTCCGCTTATTCAATCGCAGCACGCGGCGCATCAGCCTGACCGATGAAGGCCAGCTGTTTTTCGAGCGCTGTCAGCGAATTGTGGCGCAAATGGAAGAAGCGGAAAACGAGCTGTCACGGCTGTCGTCAACGCCGCGCGGCAAACTGCGGGTCAGTCTGCCGCATATCGGTTACCGCATGCTGCTGCCGTACCTGCCCGAATTTATGCAACGCTATCCCGAAGTTGAACTCGAGCTGGATTTCACCGACAGGCTGGTGGACATTATCGCCGAAGGTGTTGATGTAGCGATACGCAGCGGCGACCTCGTTGATTCGGAAATGATGTCGCGCATACTCGGCACGTTCCGTTTTGTCATCGTCGCCAGCCCGGACTATTTATCGCGCCATCCTGCGCCCGAGCGGCCCGAAGATCTGCAACAACACGTTTGTCTGCGCTATCGCTTTCTCAAAAATGGTCAGTTGCAGACGTGGGATTTCGCCGATGCCAGGCCACGCGAAATCCCGGCATCCTTGACCTTCAACAATCTCGAAGGGTTGCTTCAAGCCTCGGTACGAGGGATGGGCCTGACCTATGCGCCGAAATTTCTTGTCAAAGAGTACCTGCATTCGGGCGAGCTGGTTTCCGTGCTGGACGACTATATTACCGATGCAGGCAAGTTTTCCCTTGTCTGGCCGAGTAGCCGCCATCTGCTACCAAAAATCCGCGTTTTCATCGATTTTATGACCGAAAAGAAGGTGTTGAGCGATCTCTAAATGCAACGTCGTCAAAAAACGGTCAGGCTTCCAGCGTCAGTTTTTCCATCATGACTATCACTTTCTGAATCACGATTTGCGCCGCGCGTGACAGCTGGCGGCGGGGCGCGACACAGAGTGCCAACGTGAGCGGTTTTACGCTGTGCCCCTGTAAAGGCACAAACGCCAGCCGCTTCTCGTGAAGATCGGGAATGACGTCGAGCAGGCTGAGCACGCCGACACCCGCGCCCTTGCGGATCAGTTCACGCATCATTCTGACATCGTTGCAGACAATCGAGGGCGCTTCGTGAAGCTGGTAGCGGTTATAGAGCAGCTTTGCGCGCGCATTTACCATCAGTGGTTCCGACGGAATAATATGACGGTAATCGGTGATGTCGCTGAATGACAACGCTTTTCTGTCGGCCAGCGGATGCCCTATCGGCATCGCAATCCCGATGGGTAACTCGGCGAAGCGCGCGCACCTCGAGGCCGGTATGTTCGACCGGATCCAGCAGCAGACCAAAATCCACTTCGGCCGAACTGACGTGCTCGCTGATATTGCGACTCTCTTCGATGCGAATATTAAAAGTCAGATAGGGAAACTCCCTGCCTACGTCGGCAAGCAACTGGGCCGTGAGCCCTTCACTTAACGCAGCTATCATCGAAATACTGACGTGCCCCCGACGCAAACCCTGCATTTCATCGAACCGCTCGCGGGTGCGGGCGAATTCCTTGCGCCAGCGTTTAATGTCGTCAAACAGCACTTCGCCCGCCGAGGTCAGTTTCAATCCTGTAGGAAGACGTTCAAACAGGGGCGTTTCCATGGTCTTTTCGGCCTGCAAAATCTGCCGGTTTATCGCCGATGCCGAGACATGGAGCACCTCGGCCGCCTTGCGCAGACTTCCGGTGCGGGCAACTTCAACAAAGTATTGTGAAAAGCGTGAGAATGGCGACATAGGGGTGTACTAATTTTTGCAGTGAAATAGTGAGTTATCTATTATGGACTGCATCACCTATTTTTCCTAGATTGTACGAGGTCTGTGTGTAAAACAGGTTTTTCTGATGTTTTTCTACAAATTGGCTATAAATAACAGGCAGTGATGACAGGGTTCGTCAAAACACGCAGTGTTTCCGTGTGGTTTTATCTCGAGTCAGACGAATCTTGCCCTCTGTACTCTCGTCGCGCGGACGTGTTTTGAAAAACAAAACTTATAACAAGCGTGTAGTTAATCAGCGCGTCCGAGAGACATCCCATGTTAGAGAAAATATTTAAACTCAAAGAGCACCGTACCAATGTTCGTACCGAGATTCTGGCCGGCCTGACCACCTTCCTGGCAATGGCTTATATCCTGTTCGTCAACCCGTCGATTCTTGGCGCGACCGGCATGGACAAGGGCGCAGTTTTCGTGGCTACCTGTCTGGCTGCCGCAATCGGTTCCGCACTGATGGGATTCATCGCAAACTACCCGATAGCGCTCGCACCGGGCATGGGGTTGAACGCCTTCTTTACCTACACCGTTGTGCTGCACATGGGTTACACCTGGCAGATTGCCCTGGGTGCCGTTTTCCTCTCCGCCTGTATTTTCTTCGCACTCTCTATCTTCAAGATTCGTGAATGGATCATTCGCAGTATTCCCCTGCCGCTGCGTTCGGCCATTGCCGCCGGTATCGGCCTGGTTCCTGGCGCTGATTGCGCTGGAAAGCTCGGGCATCGTGATCGGCAATCAGGCAACGTTGGTCGGGCTTGGCGACCTGACCAAACCTGCGCCGCTGTTTGCGATTCTGGGCTTTATTGTCATCGTGGTGCTGGAAGCCCGTAGAATCACGGGCGCGGTGCTGATAGGCATTCTGGCCGTCACCGTGCTGGCTATCGCGTTCGGCTTTACGCCGTTTGGTGGCGTGATGTCCATGCCGCCTTCGATTGCGCCGACCTTTATGCAGCTCGATATCAAGGGCGCGTTCAACGTCGGACTTATCAGCGTCATCTTCGCCTTCCTGTTCGTTGACGTATTCGACAACTCGGGCACGCTGATTGGCGTCACCAAGCGCGCCGGTCTGACCGATGCCGACGGCAATATTCCAAAAATGGGGCGTGCACTGGTTGCCGACAGCGCCGCAGCACTGTTTGGCTCGCTGCTCGGGACCTCCACCACGACCAGCTACATCGAGTCGGCGGCGGGCGTCGGCGCAGGCGGCCGTACCGGCCTGACGGCGATTGTCGTGGCTATTCTGTTCCTGCTGAGCCTGTTCTTTGCCCCGCTGGCCGGTAGCGTTCCTGCCTTCGCGACCGCGCCTGCTCTACTGTTCATCGCCGTCTTGATGACCTCGGGACTGGCTGAAATCGACTGGAAAGACATTACCGTTGCGGCTCCGGTTACCGTCACCGCGCTGACCATGCCATTGACTTACTCGATTGCCAACGGCATTGCATTCGGCTTTATCACCTGGACGCTGGTCAAACTGCTGAGCGGCCGTGGACGCGAGCTGAATGCGGCGATGATTGTGCTGTCTATCCTGTTCGTCATCAAGCTGGGCTGGCTGAGCGCCTAACCTGTTGTCATTCTGGCCCTTCCTTCACTTTCCTCGGTGGGGAAGGGCAAACCTGCAAGGCCATTCCTCTCCTCAAATCGCAATAATCGTCCGAAAATGCCGCGAAGATACCCGCTGATAGGGGCTTTATGTGCGCCTCAACTTCAAAATGACCCCAGAATTTGTTATATTATTGAGCACTTCGTCAGCGATGTATTTTTGCGGCGAAGATGTGAATTTTGATTCCCGCTTTACCAGGATAACGACATGTTAGATTTTCGCTTTCCGACAGCAATGCAGATGGTTTTTAGTGTGGCACTGGCTGAAAAGTCCGGTCAGCGCTGTACCAGTGCGACTTTGGCAGCGAGCCTGGAAGCCAATCCAAGCTTTATTCGCAAATTGATGGTGCCGTTGACCCATCACGGCATTATCGTCTCGACTCTGGGTCGAACCGGTTCCATTCGACTGGGCCGGCTGGCGGATGCCATTACCTTGCGCGATATCTACACCAGCGTGATTGAAGACAAACGCCTGTGGGCGGCACGTCCCGAAAAATCGGCGAAATGTCTGGTCAGCGCCAATGCCTGCGGCTATTTCAAGTCCGTGGTGCATGAAGCCGAAGAGGCCTCGATGGCGGTACTGGCGCGTTATTCGGTCGCCGATGCGCTGGCCGAGTTCGAACGCAACGGCAGCTACATTTGCAACGGCGAAGAAGTGGCCGCCAAGTAACCTGATGGCCACCATAAAAAAGGGGACACGTCTTGCGGCGTGTCCCCTTTTGCATTTCCGGCGTAGGAATTACCCGGCGATAACGGTTTCCGTTGCCGTTTGCGGCTCGGCCTTTTTGGTGACCAGCTTTCTTAGTGCCACATAAAATACCGGTGTCAGGAACAGGCCAAACAGCGTAACGCCCAGCATGCCCGAGAACACGGTAATCCCCGTTACGCCACGGACTTCGGCTCCTGCGCCGTGGCCGAAGATGAGCGGCACGGTGCCTGCTATAAACGCAATCGAGGTCATCACGATTGGCCGCAGACGCAGACGACAAGCCTCAAGCGCCGCCTCGATAATTCCCTTGCCCTGCAACTCCAGCTCGCGGGCGAATTCGACAATCAGGATGGCGTTCTTGCAGGCCAGTCCCATCAAGACCACCAATCCGACCTGCACGAAGACGTTGTTGTCGCCGCCGTTCAGCCAGACGCCAAACAGTGCAGACAGCATGGTCATGGGCACAATCAGGATAACCGCCAGCGGCAACGTCCAGCTTTCGTACAGCGCGGCCAGCACCAGAAATGCCAGCAATACCGACATCGGGAACACGATAAGCGCTGCATTGCCCTGCGTCGACTGCTGATAGCTCAGGTCGGTCCATTCGATATTCATGCCGTTGGGCAGCAGATTTTTCGCCAGCGCACTGACGTCCGTCATCGCTTCGGTGGAAGAGAGCACGCGCGGGTCGGCATCGCCAATCAGGTCCGCCGCCGGATAGCCGTTATAGCGAATTACCGGATCCGGCCCATAGGTGGTGGTGATGTTGACCATGCTGCCAATCGGCACCATTTCACCCCTGTCGTTTCGGGTACGCAGATTGCCGATATCTTCCACGCTGTCGCGGAACTGTCCGTCGGCCTGCGCCATGACCTGCCACGTGCGGCCAAAACGGTTGAAATCGTTGATATAAGACGACCCCAGATAGGTTTGCAGCGTGCTGAACAGTTCGTTTAGCGAAACACCCTGAGCTTTGGCCTTGTCGCGGTCGATTTTGGCTTCAAGCTGCGGCACGTTGGCCTGATAGGCGGAGATAGGGAAACTCATGCCCGGCGTCTGCATAATCGCGCCAGACAGCGTATTCACCGCCGATTGCAGCGCGCCATATCCCAGACCGGCCCTATCCTGAATATACAGCGAATAGCCCGAACCCTGACCCAGCCCAAGAATCGGCGGCGGCATGATGGAAAACGCGAAACCTTCCTGTAATCCCGAAATTTTGGCGTTGATCTCGGCATTGATCTGCGCCGCCGTGCGGGTTCTCTCACTCAAGGGTTTCAGAATGAAAAATACCGTGCCGGTGTTTGGCGTATTGGTAAATTGCAGAGCATTCAGACCGGGGAAGGAGACGGCATCCACTACGCCTTCGGTGTTGAGGCCAATGGCGCTTATCTTGCGTATCGCCGCATCGGTGCGCGACAGCGACGCGCCTTCCGGCATCTTCACCCCGGCAATCAGATAAAGTTTATCCTGCGTCGGAATAAATCCGCCCGGCACGCTTTTAAACATGAATCCGGCAGCCGCCAGCAGCAGAATATAGACCACAAAGACTGCGCCACGACGGCTCAGCGTTTTGGAGACGGCGTGCTGATACTTGTGTGAACTGGCGTTGAAGAAGCGGTTGAACGGGCGGAAAATCCAGCCGCACAGTCTGTCTATCAGTCGCGAAGGCAAATCTTTTGGCGCACCGTGGGATTTCAGCAAAATAGCCGCCAGCGCCGGTGACAGCGTGAGCGAGTTTATCGCCGAAATAACCGTCGAGATGGCGATGGTGACGGCAAACTGCTTGTAGAAACTGCCCGGTTACGCCCGACAGGAACGCCATGGGAACAAACACGGCGCAGAGCACCAGCGCAATCGCGATAATCGGACCCGAGACTTCGCGCATTGCCTGATGCGCCGCATCACGCGGAGACAGGCCTTCCTCAATGTTTCGCTCGACGTTTTCTACCACCACGATGGCATCGTCGACCACAATCCCGATGGCGAGCACCAGCCCGAACAGACTCAGTGTATTGAGGGAAAAACCCAGCAGATACAGAACGCTAAAGGTACCGATAACCGAAATAGGCACCGCCAGCAGCGGTATTATCGAGGCGCGCCAGGTTTGCAGGAACAGAATAACCACCAGCACGACGAGCACGACGGCTTCGAGCAGCGTATGTACCACGGCACTGATTGAATCACGGACAAACACGGTAGGGTCGTAAGGCGCGCGCCACGTCAGGCCCTCGGGGAAACGGGTCGACAGCTCGGCCATCTTGGCTCGCACCGCATCCGACAGGTCAATCGCGTTGGCGCCCGGAGCCTGGAAGATGCCGATACCGACCGCGTCTTTGTTGTTCAACTGGGAACGCAGCGCATAACTGCCCGAGCCCATTTCAATTCGCGCCACGTCGCGCAGATGCACGATTGAGCCGTCTTCACCCGTTTTCAGAATGATATTACCGAACTCGGTTTCGTCCTTGAGGCGACCTTGGGCATTGATAGACAGCAGATAATCGCTCTCTTTCGGCATCGGTTCGGCACCCAGCTGACCCGCCGACACCTGCACATTCTGCTCGCGCATGGCGGTGACGACATCGGAGGCGGTCAAGCCGCGTGCCGCAACCTTGTTGGGATCCAGCCAGACGCGCATGGCATATTCACCCGCGCCGAAGATCTGGACCTGACCCACACCCGGCAGCCGCGCCAGCTCATCCTTTACCTTCAGCGTGGCGTAGTTGCGCAGATACAGCGAGTCGTACTTGCCGGAAGGGGAAGAAAGATGCACAACCAGCGTCATGGTCGGCGACTGCTTCTGCGTGGTCACGCCCTGCCGCTGTACGTCCTGCGGAAGACGCGCCGCCGCCTGCGAGACGCGGTTCTGCACCTGAACCTGCGCCTGATCCGGATCGGTGCCCGGACGGAAGGTCACGGTGGTCACCAGCACGCCGTCGGAACCGGCCACGGATTTCATGTACATCATGTTTTCAACGCCGTTAATCGCTTCCTCAAGCGGCGTCGCGACGGTTTCGGCTATCTCTTTCGGGTTGGCTCCCGGATATTGCGCGCGTACCTGCACGCTCGGCGGCACGACATCGGGATATTCACTGATAGGCAGCAGCGGCAGGGCAATTGCCCCTGTCACAAGAATCAGGATCGACAGCACGGCCGCAAAGATGGGGCGATCGATAAAAAAGCGGGAAAAGTCCATGGGTCAGATCCTGTTATTGCGCTGCGTTTGCGGCGGGCATACTGTTTTTTGCCATGTCCACGCTTTTGGCGTTGACCGACATTCCCGGCATAAAGACTTTCTGCACGCCATCGACCACCACGCGATCGCCGGCCTTCAGGCCTTGCTGCACGATGCGCAGCCCTCCGGAAAGCGCTCCCACCTCGATATCGCGGCGTTCCGCTTTTCCTGATGCATCGACCACGTAGACATATTTGCGGTCCTGATCGGTGAGCACCGCCTTATCGTCAATCAGCAGCGCGGTAAACTCGGCGCTGCCGGGCATCTGGACGCGGGCAAACAGGCCGGGCGTAAAGCTGCGGTCGCGGTTGTCGAGCAGGGCGCGCATGCGAATGGTGCCGGTGCTGGCGGTAAGCTGGTTATCGGTGAAGTCGATAACTCCCTGATGTGGATAGCCATTTTCCCCGACCAGAGCGACATGCACCGGCAGCGGCGCACTTTTCTGGCTCTGAGCGCGAGCAATGGACTGATAACGCAGGAAGGTGGCTTCATCGACGTCGAAATAGACATAGACTTTGTCCAGCGACACAAGCGTCGTCAGGACACTGGCGCTGTCTCCCGCCGTCACCAGATTACCGGCGGTAATCATCGCGCGGCTGGCCTTGCCGTCGATAGGAGCAATCACACGGGTGAAATCGAGGTTGAGCTGCGCCATGTCCAGCTGGGCCTGCGCGGCCAGCACATCGGACTGCGACTGCGCCGCGGCGGCCCGACGTTGCTCCCACAGCTCGCGGGAAATGGCCTCGGAACTCACCAGTTTTTCCGTACGTGCCGATTCGCTGCGCGCCAGACTGGCCTGATTTTTCGCGCGAACCAGTTCGGCTTTCGCCTGTTCCTGCGCCGCGCGATAGGTGCGGTCGTCGATGGTAAACAGCACCTGACCCTTTTTCACCTCGTCGCCTTCCTGATAATTTACCTGCTCGATATACCCCGAAACCCGTGGGCGCAGCTGAACGCTCTGCACGGCCTCAACGCGGCCGGTGAACTGATCCCACTGTTTAATCGGTTTAACCACCACGTTGGCAACGCTCACGGCAGGCGGCGGCGGCGGGGCATTCTGCGCCACGCTGTCGTCACACCCTGAAAGCAGCGCCACCATGACGGCGACGGCTGAAAGCGGCGCCAGAAGGGACGTGCGAACACGGCCACCCTGAGGCCGCGGATATCCAAATTGCCTGCTGATCATTATTTTTATTTCCAGTGAATAAACGTCGTCAGACACGAGCTTCGGTCCTGTCCACCGAAGTGACGTCCTTTGCCTGAACCGTTTTTTGGGGGCTTGTGCCTGTCGTGGACACAATAAAGTATCAATTACTGATACACTAACTCGAAGGGATTGTAGGGAGCGCACTTGCAAACTGCAAGAATTATTGTTGCACTTTATGTGCTATGTTCGAAGGGACTTTTGTATAGAGCTGTAACTTTTACACTCAGATGAATTAAATGCAATAGTAAAACTTGCATTTAATGCGAAACTGCGTCAGCCTTATTGCAGGCCCTCGAAGAGAGGGTAAAACCATACGGGAAGAGCGGAAATGAAAACTGAAGATTTTATTCACGATCTGATCGACTGGATCGATCACAATCTGGAAGAGCGACTGGATATCAAAACCGTGGCGGAACGCGCAGGTTATTCGCGCTGGCACCTGCAGCGGATGTTCAAGGAGCACACGGGTCTGCCGATGGGTGAATATATCCGTGCCGAGAAAATGAAGAAGTCTGCCGATATGCTGGCCAGCAGCGGTGAAACCATCGTCAGCGTTGCCATTTCCCTGGGCTTTGATTCCCAGCAATCCTTTACGCGCAGCTTCAAGCGTCGGTTCGGGCAAACGCCGGGCGATTGGCGTCGTGCTGAAAACGGTCAGTCTGCTGCGCGGGCATGCCATTGACAACCGCCGGGCCAGCCTGGGTGATTAAAGGGCAATGCAGTCATTACCCTTGAAATCAGCGAGACATTTGCCCCCGGGATGTTATTGGACCATATGCTGCATCTGTCTGCTTAACGCCATCAATTGCGCATTAAGAGGAACCAGCTGCTTCTGAATCGCGTTGTATTTATTCAGTTGCGCCTGTGAGGCAAATTGCAGGGTATTTCCCGAAACAGTGACTTTCCTGCCCTGAGATTTAATGAAATCGGCCTTGACCACAATGAGTTTCAATACCTCCGGCAGCAGAGTAAATACCTGTGTTGCCACGTCGGCGGGTTGAGAAACGACTTTGCCATAGGCCTGGTTGTATACGGCACCGAGGTCAGGCGGCTGCTTCAATGCGAGGCGCTGTGCCTCGGCCTGTGTGCGTAACAGGGTCAGTTCCTCCTGCCATTTCGCGCTTTTCAGCGCCATACTCTGTAACTCATCTCGTTGTTCCAGCAGGGCATTAACGGAAGTTAGCGCATTCATGCTGGTAAATACCGGCACCAGTGATGAATCCAGCGCGATATCCATTTTACGATGAAATTCGGTAATAACCCTGTAATCCTTGCTGTATTGCCCAAACGCCTTTTGCTGGTCTGCGGTTAATACCGGAACGCGCACTGTATCCTGTGCAAGAATCTGTTGTTGCAGAAAGTCGATAAACGCCTTGCGCTGCGTGAGTTCATTATCGCCACATCCATTCAGACTCACTATTAATAACAGCAAAATAAAGGGGATGAAGAAATAATGTATTAAGGTGTTTCTATTTTGTCGGGACACTGTCCTGAAGATAATACTTTCCGACATCGTAATAATACTCCATGAGGCTACTCGGCTGTTTATTACCTTAGCGCAAAAAATATATTCAGGGAATTGTAGCGGGCGACATGCAGAGAATTAATAGCAAAGAGGGGGAGTATGGCGGCGAAAGGCGATACATTTCATTGGGTCGGTATGACAATAACCGACATCGCCTGTCAAAAGCGATGCCGGAGATGTTTCAGGGAAGTTGGCTCAACAACTGTTCACGCGTCCAGGGAGCATGACCGGTGATGTGGGCGGCAATCTGTTCAATCATACCCTGCGTGGTTGCCTTTTTGCCGGTGGTCAGCAGGATTAGCGGCACAATCAGCATAAGCGCCAGTTGAGGCAGGGTGAAAGACTTGATAACTTTATCACGGTGCGTAATCAGGAACAGGCAGCTGGCCGCGAAACCGAGAATCAATCCCGTAATCACTTCGCTTTGAGAGTGCGCGCCGAGAATAACGCGGCTAATGCCAACCATCACCGGAATGATAAAGCCAATGGCGACCATCACGCGATGAACATTGCGGTGATAACCGCCGCTCAGAAGCCATAACAGAACCGGCCAGACGGTGGCCGACATGGTCGTGTGGCCGCTGAATCCGGTAAAGTTATAGGTGGCGCTGCCAATTCCCCAGCCGAGAAAAAGCAGCTTGGAAATGCTGATAATTAATCCGGTAGTGCCAAAAATAAATAACCAGGCTACAGGAGTGAATTTTCCGCTGACCTTCCAGGCCATAAATAGGGCAATAATAATGCCTGTTGGCAGTAGCAGCATGCTGTCGCCAAAATAAGTCAGACTATTCCAAGACAATCAGATTCCCCTTAATTAAATACTTTAAAATTCAAAAAAGAATATTAATTTGAGGGGGAGTTTATCAGCAGGAACAGGATCAGTGAAAGCAAAATTGCCGGTCCCTGCTCATTGATAAGATATATTTAATGAGCAGGGAGTTCGCCTGGGTATCGATAGCCAAACCGGCTAATTTCAGGATGAAACTTTTTTACAGTGCGTCGGCAATCGCCTGACCCAGCTGGCGAGTATTGCCCTTACCGCCGAGATCGCCGGTAAGAGGCGCAACCTCCGGGCCTTGACTCAACACGGCTTCGATAGCTTGCAAGACTTCGGCGCCTGCCCGCTCATAGCCCAGATGTTCGAGCATCATGGCACCGCACCAAATCTGGCCTATCGGATTGGCAATGCCTTTTCCGGCTATGTCGGGCGCGGAGCCGTGCACCGGTTCAAACAGACTCGGGAAATGCCCTTCGGGATTGATATTTGCCGACGGCGCGATGCCAATGGTGCCGGTACAGGCCGGACCCAAATCGGAAAGAATATCGCCGAACAGATTACTGGCCACCACGACATCAAACCAGTCAGGATGCAGTACGAAATTGGCGGTCAGAATATCGATATGATATTTATCGACGTCAACTTCGGGATAATGCTTGCCCATTTCCACCACCCGTTTATCCCAATAGGGCATGGTGATGGCGATCCCATTGGATTTTGTCGCCGAGGTCAGATGTTTTTTAGGGCGCTTTTGTGCCAGTTCGAAAGCATACTTTAAGATACGGTCTACGCCCGTGCGGGTCATGACCGTTTCCTGAATCACGATTTCGCGATCGGTGTCAGGGAACATAATGCCGCCGACGCTGGAATATTCGCCCTCGGTATTTTCACGGACGACATAAAAATCAATGTCGCCCGGCTTGCGGTTTGCCAGAGGCGCTTTGACGCCCGGCATCAGGCGCACAGGACGTAGATTCACATACTGATCAAACTCGCGGCGGAATTGCAGCAAGGATCCCCACAGGGAAATATGATCCGGCACGACATCAGGCCAGCCCACAGCGCCAAAATAGAGGGCGTCAAACGGTTTCAACGTTTCATACCAATCGTCCGGCAGCATTTTACCGTGTTCGAGATAGTAATCGGCGCTGGCGAAATCGAACCACTGCCATTCGATCTTGATATCATGTTTAGCGGCGATCTTTTCCAAGACCTTGATACCCTCCGGCATCACTTCTTTACCAATCCCGTCCCCCGGGATCACGGCGATTTTATGTGTTCTATCAGACATGGTGTGGGCCTCTTATTATTAATAGTGACCCGTCGAGTGTATTTGCTTCTCCTTGCAGCAACAATTTGCTAAATATTTAAGGCATTCTTAACTTTAAGTGAATAATGATGGCCTCCCTCGACGATTTGCGATTTTTTACTCTAGTGGCGCGACTGGGCAGTTTGACGGCAGTCGCCCGGGAAATGGGCCTGACGCTGCCCGCGGTGAGCAAGCGCCTGACGTTGCTCGAGCAGCGGCTCGGCGTTCAGTTAGTCCTGCGCACCACGCGCCGACTGGATTTAACCCTCGAAGGGGAGCGCTATGTGGAAGGGGCGCGGCCAATCATCAGTCAGCTCGACGAACTGGAGAGTGTGGTCTCCAACAGTCAGGCGCTGCTTACGGGGCGACTGAATATCAATGCTTCGTTTGGTTTTGGTCGCCGTTATATCGCTCCGCTTATTTCCGCGTTTCATCGGCTGCATCCCGAACTGGACATTGACCTTCAACTCACCAGTCAGCCGCTTAATTTTCTCGATAGCAGCGTCGATATCGATTTACGCGTCGGCGAGCCGCCTGATTCACGTCTGGTAGCGATTAAACTCAAAAGCAATTCGCGGGTAGTCTGTGCTTCACCGGCTTATCTGGATAAAAGAGGCGTGCCCCAACAGGTTACCGATTTGGCGCAGCACAACTGTATTGTGCTTCGACAATACGAAAGCGACTATTCCCTGTGGCGATTTACACGGGCGGGTAAAGAGTATGTGCAGAAGGTCAGCGGAGATCTTTCGAGTAATGATGGCGAGACGGTGGTGAACTACGCGCGCGATGGACATGGCATTATTCTGCGTTCGAAATGGGATATAAAAACCGATTTGAGTCAGGAAGCGCTGATCCCTGTCTTGACCGATTATCAGGCACCCGATGCGGATATCTTTGCGGTCTATACCTATCGCAAACACGTTCCTGCGAGAATAAGCGTTTTTATTACTTATCTTAAGCAGCGGCTGGCACTGGAGCCATAAGCATCAAGTTGCTTTAAAATGAGTGTTAAACAGGCAGTTAATGCGGCTTTTGCTTCAAAAAACATCATTCAAACGATCTGGCAGGCTTATCGTTAAAAAAGCCGTTGACGGCAGAGAGCCAATACGGTTTAATGCGCCGCGTTGCCCGGATAGCTCAGTCGGTAGAGCAGGGGATTGAAAATCCCCGTGTCCTTGGTTCGATTCCGAGTCCGGGCACCATTATTCTGAAGAACCCGCCCAAAAGGCGGGTTTTTTGCTTTCTAGGTCCGGACTCTTCATCGAACGTTGTTCGATTACTCGTCTCATCCCTGAGACTCGCCCTTAGAGCCAGCATCCAGACCGTAAAACAAAAAACCCGCCGAAGCGGGTTTTTTATCATCTGGGTAAAGCGGTTATTCCATATCATCGGGCGTGTTATAGACGATGTATTCCAGCGCCTGAAGATAACGGTCCTGCTGTGCTTCGTCTGTTTCGGACTCAATCTTTCTTATCAGGCAAAGAATGATGTCCTTGTTGCTGACGGAGTCTTTATATTTACGAACTTCGCTGCAGATCGCGGCAATAACTTCATTATCGGTATGAAGTTCTGGGTTCGTTATCTGTATGTAGTCGGCCAACTTCAAATCAGTAGATGCCATATCAAACATTTTTTTAGACCCCATCATCAATACATGGAAATTTTAGGCAGCGTAGCATGCTGCTTGCCCTATGCATCGAATAAACCTCTACGCGCCGAGTAAGCCAGGCGTGAGAAGTGGCGTAATTTGCCTTGATTCGTGCAAGATCGCGTGATTAATACAAACTTATACAAAAGTTCAAAATTGTACAACCTGACGGTGGTTAAATTGTGTGGTCGGACGTGTTAGAGGTAACTGCGGACCTTACCTGTATCCTCATCCCTGAGAGGTTGTCCCTGGGGCTGGCAACGATGTGCTTACAGCCCTTTAATGGAGAGACGTGTCAGGGCAGGGGTTGATGATCGCTCATCTGGATCTGTTGAAGAATATGGTTCGGGCGAAATCTCAAGCTGAAACGCGATTAGATAGACTTCACCGGCATGGTGAAATTCGCGGGTAATATATTCCTTCGCAAGCGACATCTCCTCTCCACTTTCCTGTTTATCATTAAGCAGGAAATCATGTTCGCCTCTTGCAGATCGAATGACGCGCCCTGTGCCATACCACGGCCAGGGAATGGTAGCCGTATCCCCATTACACGGACCGCCTATAAATAAAACAGTCTGTTTTTTCATGTGGAGAATCCAATAATTATATTTTTGCAGGCTAGAGCATTACTGATATGTCGAAGTAATGACGGATGTCCTGATGAGAGACTATTAATTTAATAAAATCTTAACGAAGGAAGAGGAAAGGGATAGTAAGTGCAATCGTCGGCATAAGTCCAGAAGTATCGCCGAAAGCTGCGGCATCGTATTTTATTTTTTAAAAAATAGAACTATTATTTTTAAGTAAAATTAATTAAATGGCTTTATTGTTTTAAATATACTTACCAAAATATATTGACGTATATTTCGCCAGTCAAATGCGGTCAGATAAAAAGGAGGGCGGTTCGGGCATTCGCACGTTAGCGTGATGTTTAAAAAGTAACTGGCTAAATTTACACAAGATTTTGAAAGGGAGGCATGAAAGATGCTGCTTTATTCGTTTCTACATTCGTCAATACCGGTTCTACAAGCGGATATCGTTGCGTGCCTGTAACAGTTCGGCAAAAAGCTTATTGAAATCTTCAACTTTGCCGCGGAGATCCAGCATGTGCCGTTCTTTCTCGGATTCGGGAAGGTAGGCAAACAGCTGCAACAGCTCAAGTTCACGCTCGGTGAGTGGCAACGCCAGAGCAGACGCAGGTGTAGGAGAATATTCTGTATCACCATACAAAATCCAGTTTGGTGAACACTTAAGTGCATCTGCCAGAGAAAAGAGATTTTTGCCACCCGGTGTGGTGTCGCTGCTTTCCCACTGTGAAATTGTGACATGGGAAACCTTCACAGCTAATGCAAGGTTGCGCTGTGTCAGTTTCATCTCTTTTCTTCGCAATTTAATGCGTTCACCGGGAGTCATCATAGTAGCTAATTCTAGGTTTTCTTGACTTAAATATCTCAAACACATGATTTTTAGATTAACTTAACATCATGGCCTGTTAATTTTGATTAAAAACACATCACGAATTTTCACTGAATGAGTAAGGTCAAGGTTTAAAATGGCGGGTATGGCGCTGTGACGCGTCAACATTGAGGGGTAGGGCCGAAATTTCAGGCTCATTCTTTACTCTCCTCTCTCTATAATATGGACCTCTTTGCACCTCGAAGTCAGATATATTATTGAAATAGGCTATTTAAGATAGTTTATGGAGCGAGCAGTGCCAAAAGTGGTTGAAGCAATGATAAATATTTTAGCTCTATTTTTTTACCCTGTTGCTTAAATTTTAGATAATCGAGACGACGGGAAATAGTTAATTAAGCTTTATCAATAAAAAAACCCACCATAAGGCGGGCTTTTTATTTCGGCTTTTAACGGCCGGTATAATTCTGGTTAAAGGCTTAGACAGTACCGGTACCACCGTCTGAACACCATACCTGACCAGACGCGTAGCTGTTGTCGGACGAAGCAAAGGTGACATACAGCGGAGCAATCTCGGCAGGCTGACCAGGACGCGCCAACGGAGCGCTCTCGCCAAATTTCTCGATTTTTTCCTGCGGCTGTCCACCACATACCTGCAAGGCAGTCCAGTATGGACCCGGTGCTACGGCGTTAACACGAATGCCGTCCGGTCCCAGCTGTTTTGCCAGCGATTTGGTAAAGGCAGCGATGGCCGCTTTGGTCTGCGCGTAATCGAGCAGAATATCGCTTGGCTGATAAGCCTGTACCGATGTCGTGTTGATGATCGAAGCGCCGCGAGGCAGATATTCGACTGCCGCTTTGGTAATCCAGAACATCGCATAAACGTTGGTTTTGAACGTGGCATCAAAGGATTCGGTAGTAAGATCCTTAATCGATTCGCAGAACTGCTGACGACCTGCGTTGTTGACCAGAATATCAAGGCCACCCAACTGTTCTGCAGCCTGTTTAACCAGTTGCTGACAGAATGATTCGTTGGTGATATCACCCGGAATCGCAATCGCCTTGCGGCCTTCCGCTTCGATAAGCTGAATGACTTCTTTTGCGTCAGACTCTTCGGCAGGCAGATAGTTAATCGCAACGTCTGCGCCTTCGCGGGCATAGGCAATCGCCACCGCACGACCAATACCGGAATCACCACCTGTGATCAGCGCCTTGCGACCGGCAAGTTTGCCGCTGCCTTTGTAGGAGGTTTCGCCATGATCCGGACGCGGTGACATCTCGCTCGCCAGACCCGGGAAAGGTTGTTTTTGCTGTTTAAAAGGGGGCACAGGGTAAGATGCCGCATTGCCCAAAACGTTTTCATTAGGGGAACTTTGCTTGTTGCTCATGGTGCGCTCCTTCCATATTTGTGATTAAACATACCTAAAGACTAGTGCATAAAATCACGCTTTTAACGTTTTAAGAATATTCTGCTAATTATTGGCGCTACCCCATCATTTATCACTTACTGGCCGCTGAGCAAGCCGCCCATTATCGCTTCTGCGTCCAGCGCGACGAGAAAACATAGGGCGGTTGTCGGGCCGGTGGAGTCGATATCGGGCAGGTTTTCCTCCCCGCGCTTATCGCATCACCCTTGTACAGCACCTTGTCTTTAACGCTCAGTTCGCCGTCCATTACATACAGAAATTGCGCAAAACCCTGACGTGATGGCACTTTCGCCGTGTCTTTGTGATCCAGTCTTATGTCATAAACATACACCGATTGCCGGATTTCCAAAGGCGCGTCTTCTCCCTCGGGCGCAGCCAGCAATGTCCATTCGTTGAGTCTTACTCCTTCCGGGCGCTCCATAAATTGAACACGCCCCTCGAGGTTGGCCTTGCGCGGACGAATGAAAATTTGCAGCATCTCGGCGGCGACAATGGGGGTAGACTCTTCGTGCCAAAAGCTTTTGCCTGCGTTCATCATCATGATTCTTTTGGAAGACAGCGGCGTACGATGGCCTGTTGAATCTTCATGCACCATAGAACCCTGCCACACGTAACTCAGGATTTCGTCATTAACGTGCTCATGCAGGCTGACGAGGGTGCCTGTCAGCAGATTGGCATGATCAATGACGCTTAGCGGCCCAAAAGCGTCATCGTTTCGCTCGGGCAGGATCTTGCCGGGCCGAATACGACGAATTTTGAAAGGTCCATATTCAAACGTCGATTTAGGTTCTGCGCGTAACAGGTTCAACATGAAAATCTCCAACGGATTGATAGGGGCGGAGAAAGTAAGATAAAGCATAGTTTAGCGGTTAATAATTATATCAACGTATAGTTGGCGAGAAGAGGCAGGCGAAAATCTCGCCATTTCTAATGCTTGATAGCTGTATAAATATTCAGTAATATCGGCCTGATTAAAAATTATCCGATAACCGCCTCGTTATTAAGCCTCTATGCCAAACGAAAATTCGCCATTGCTTTATCAGTATCCGGAACACCTTCGCTTTACGCTCGAGACGTTGCCGTCGTGTAGCGGGGTGTATATTTTTTACGGCCAAGACCAGACGTTTCCGCTGTATATCGGCAAAAGCATCAATATTCGCAGCCGCGTGATGTCGCATTTTAGAACCGCCGCCGAAGCCAAACTGTTACGAATGACCACCAATATCCACTATATCGAAACGGTCGGCGAAATAGGGGCATTGCTGCTTGAATCGCAGATGATTAAAGACCAGCGTCCGTTGTTTAACAAAAGGCTGCGCGTTACCCGCAAACTCTGTTCTTTGCGTGTCAGCGCCGAAGGAACGGGCGTGGTGTTCAGTAATGAAACCGATTTTTCGACGGCTGAAAACCTGTTTGGGCTGTTCAAGACCAAGTTTGCCGCGATCGAAAGACTGCGCGAAATCGCCGATCAGGAAAAGCTTTGCTATGGCGCGTTGGGGTTGGAAAAACTGTCGGCGAAGCGCGCCTGTTTCCGTTTTTCTCTGGGCCGCTGTGCCGGTGTCTGCTGTGGTAAAGAAACTCTGGAAGCCCATCAGGCGCGTTTGAAAACGGCGCTCGAGGCGATGCGGATACGCGCCTGGCCTTATCCGGGGCGCATAGCCATCGAAGAGAAATCCGACATCGGAAGTGAATATCACGTATTGAATAACTGGTTCTATCTTGGCACCGCCAAAACGCTGGATGATGCCAAGGCGGTTCAGGTTCCGCCGCCCCATTTTGACCGCGACAGCTATAAAATCCTCTGCCAGCATGTCTTTAAACAAAAGGCACTCAGCATTACGCTGCTCGATTAATCCCCCTCTTTAGAAAGCGCCTCGTTTCAGGCGCTTTTTTTATTCCTACCTGAAAGCAGCTTCTTGCCTCACGTAACGAAAAGTTTCATTTGCATAATTTTGACATAATTTGTTATGTTATCACATAACAATAATTGCATGAGTTTATCTGGTATGCCACGTGACCGCAAGGAAGACTTTTCGCCCGCTGTTCTCGATGTTGCTCAACTTTGTATGCAAATTGATGGCAAAACACAGGTTAATGACATTAACCTGCAACTTCGCGCCGGAGAAAAGGTGTGTCTGCTGGGCGCTTCGGGGTCCGGCAAATCGCTGACTGCCAAAGCCATTATTGGCACGCCACCTGCTCATGCCGAGCTTTCGGGCTCCATCAGGGTTATGGGGCAGGAAGTGCTGGGCCGTCATCCTTTAATGAGAAATGCCGATTCTCGCGTTGCCGCCATCTTTCAGGACAGTGCCAGCGCGCTGAATCCATTGATGACGATGGGCAAACAGTTGCTGTTGCCGAAAAGGGGCGATGACGAAACGGCGCTCGATGCGTTGCTGCAACAGGTTGGCCTGGGCCATCTCGACGATTTGAAAAGCCGTTACCCGGCACAGCTTTCAGGCGGCCAGCGGCAAAGAGTATGTATCGCGCTGGCGCTGATGAGTCGCAGCAAAGTGCTTGTTGCCGACGAACCGACTACCGCGCTGGACGTCATCTCGCAACGTCAGGTTGTGCAGGTTTTGCAACAGGTCTGCGCCTCAGCTGATTCCCCCGCGCTGCTGTTCATTACCCACGATATTGCCGTTGCGGCTCAACTTTGCGATAGGGCGCTGGTCATGCAGCAGGGCCGCGTGGTCGAGTCGGCCAGCATGCGGCAACTGCTCGCGCATCCGCAGCATCCCTATACTCGTCAGCTCATTGCCGCCGTGCAGTTATCGACACCGTTAGCGAGCGCCATTGCCTTATGAATCCATTGCTTCACGACGTTTCTACGACTTTTCTGCATCTGGATAATGTGGGCCGAAGCCATGCCACGCGCCGTTTTCCGTGGCAACGCGCAACCACGCGCACCCTTTTTCGAATCTTTCCCTGCAATTGCGTCAGGATGAAACGGTCGGGCTGGTCGGCGTATCGGGATGCGGAAAATCGACGATGCTCAACACGTTGCTGGCGCTGGACGCCGCCGACAGCGGGCATATTTATTGCGAAGGACGACGCGTGCAACCCGGAAGTGTGCGCTCGCTGCGTTGGTATCGCCGTAAGGTGCAAATAGTGATGCAGGATCCGGCGGGATCGCTGGATCCCCGTCAAACCGTCGCCACGCTGCTTGCCGAACCGCTCAGGCAACTGAAATTAAATGAAAATATTGCGCAACGAATCAAGGACGCGATGGAACAGGTCGAGCTGGATGCGCAATTGTTGACGCGCACGGCGGCAACGCTGTCGGGGGACAGGCGCAGCGGGTCGCAATTGCCCGCGCGCTGATTGTCAGACCCGCCTTTCTGCTTGCCGACGAGCCGGTCAGCGGTCTTGATCTGCCACTGCGAGCGCAAATCAAGACATTGCTACAGCAGATTTGCCGCACTCATCGTATGGGACTGCTGATGGTCTCTCACGATATCTCCCTGATTGACGGCCTTTGCGAGCGCGTCTTGGTGATGAGCGAAGGGCGTTTCGTTGAACAAGGCCCGACCGCCACTGTTTTTTCCGCGCCGCAGCATCCGCACACCCGCGCCTTGCTACAGGCCGTTCCTTCCTGACGAGTGTCTAACCCTCTATTTTATTGAACAAAAGGATATCCCGATGATTGCCTGTTTTGCCCGCTGGCCCTGCGCCGGACTGATAGCGGCTGCGCTGTTGCTGGCTGGATGCTTTAACGAACCCGCCGACAAGACGACGGAAGAGGGCGATAACCGCCTGCGTCTGGCGATGCTGCAACCGCCGCGATCCGCCCTGACGCCGCTCAGCGACGATGCCTTCAAGCTTTCGCGCTGGAGTACGGCCGAAACGCTGGTGGTGCTGGATGCATTGGGCGAGGCAAAACCGGCGCTGGCGACCCGCTGGCAGCAGCTTGATGACAGGCATTGGCGCTTTCAGCTCAGACCGAATGTCCATTTTCACGATGGCAGCGTCTTGACGGCCGCAAGTGTGGTCAATGCGTTGACCGTGGCGGCCCATGCATCGCCAAAACCGCGCATTCTGGACGGGGTGCGGCTCGAGATAACCGCAGACGGCGAAAACGCGGTGTTGATTTCGACGGCGGTCGCCGATCCGCTGTTGCCGCAGCGCTTGTCGAGTCCGCAACTGGCAATCCTCTCCCGCGCCGCCTATGCCGTCGACGGCGTGGTCAATCCGGTCAATCACGGCAGCGGTCCCTTTGTTTTACGCAGCGTAAAGGGCACCAGCGGCGCAACGCTTGATCGTTTCGACGATTACTGGGGGCCTAAAGCCAGACTTGCGGGCATAGATGTGAGCTTTGTGCCGGATGGCACGGCTCGCGCCGCCGCGTTGCGCACTGGTGCGGCCGATGTAGTTGAAGCCATTCCCGTCTCTCAGGCACCGCTTCTCGACCCTGCGCGCGTGCACGAAGTGCCGATGCCGCGCACCAATACGCTGTATCTCAATACGCGGCAGGGAGCAATGCAGGACCCGCATCTTCGGGCGGCGGTGCGCGACGCTGTCAATCGGCAGCAGCTGGTAGCAAACGTGTATGAAAATCGGGCGGATGTTGCGCAAGGTCTGCTGGGTCCGGCACTGCCGTGGGCGGCAGCCTTACGAAAGCCTGTTGCGCAAAGGGTTGACGCCCGCGCGCCCAACGGCATCACGCTTACGCTTGCGACCTTCAGCGACCGCGCAGAATTACCGGAAGTGGCGGTGTATCTGGCGCAGCAACTCACGGCGGCGGGATTTACGGTCAAGCAGGTGGTGCGCGAATATGCGCAGATTGAAGCCGATGCCCTGGCCGGAAAATTCGATGCCTTTATTTTATCGCGTGCGACGGTACTGGATTCCGGCGATCCGGTGGCTTATCTCTATAGTGATTTCTCCTGTGAGGGTTCTTTCAATATCTCTCAACTTTGCCGTCCTGAAATCGATCGCGCTTTGCAGCAGGCTGCGGCAATCCCCGCGGGTGAAGCGCGACGGGAGGCGATTATGCAGGCCGAAAGGTTGATTCTGGCGACAGACGCGGCGATTCCCATGCTGCACGAGCGGGTGATTCAGGGGAAAGTCCCGGGATCCGCGCCGTCCTGCGTGATCCTCGCGAGCGAACGTTGATCGCAAGCGATACGCAATTCGACGGCGGGAAAATCACGGACTAATGAGCGGATCCTTGTATTGCCGAACCTGCGCCAGCGTCAGTCAGTCCTCGATATTGTCGGGTTTAGTGCCGTTGCTGTCGCGTCTCGTTACCCTGTTTGCCGTAGTTGCGCTGATTGGCGTGCTGCCGTGGTTGTCGGGCGGGGATCCTGCGCTGGCGCTGCTGCGGGCGCGTTCGGGGGAGCAGGAGGCGACGGCGGAAACGCTTGACGCCATTCGTCAGTCACTCGGACTCGAAAACGGGCCGGTGGCGCTGCTGTTAGGCTGGCTTGATGGATTGCTGCACGGCGATGCCGGAAACTCGTGGGTTTCCGGCAGGCCGGTATTGCCCGGTATGTTACAGGCGACCGGCGTGTCGTTAACGCTGATGGCGTATGCCGCCTGTATCGCGCTATTGCTCTGCGCCGCGCTATGCAGCGTGGGTTTGCTGCGCGGATTAAGAGGAAAAGCGGCGACGTCCGGCGGCCTGCCGGCCGCTATGCTGACGGCGCTTCCCGAGTTTCTACTGGCTTCGCTGCTGCTGATCGTCGGCGCAGTCTTTCTGAGGGCGTTTCCGCCTTATGGCTGGGCTGGATGGCACTACGCCGTATTACCTTCGCTGGCATTGGGCATTCCGGCAGGCGGTTATCTCGCGCGTATTCTCGGAGATGCGCTTGCCGCAACCTTGAGCGAAAGCTGGATAACCACCTGGAGCGCCGCCGGGATCGGGCGGCGTCAGATAGCCTTCGCGGTGCTTAAACGCACCTTGCCGGGCATTATGCCGCTGGTGGGTATGGTGCTGGTGTCGCTGACCGGCGGCGCGATTGCGGTAGAAAAAGTCTTTGCCATTCCGGGATTGGGACGTGCCACGCTAGGGGCCGCCGCGGCTCAGGATCTACCCGCCTTGCAGGCAGGTATTCTCATTTTGCTGGTGCTGGCGATGCTTCTTGCCGCCGCCGCGCAACTTTTTCGTGCCGTGATTCTGGGTCCTGCACTCAAGGCCGGTGCAATGCCTTTACCTGCCCTATATCGCGTTCGTCGTCGTTTCGAATGGGTGATGCCGTTGCTGTGCCTTATTTTGCTGCTGATGCTTGTGGTGGCGGGCGCGGCGCGGGACCCCTATGCGTCGAGTTTTGTTCGTCTGCAACCTCCTTCGCTCTTGCTGCCCTTCGGCGCGGACGCCATGGGGCGCGACCTGCTGGCAAGAGTCGCGCACGGTACCTTGAAGACCTGCCTTCTCGCGCTGCTGGTATCCTGGGCTTGCCTTGCCCTGGGGCTGCTTGTCGGGATGTTTCCGCGCTGGCTCAACGGACTGATTGACGTTACCAACGCGATGCCGCCGGTGATTGCCGGTTTGCTGGTGGTGGCCGTCAGTGGCCCGACGGAACAGGGCGCGGCCATTGCCGTCATTGCCGTCAGCTGGGCACCGTTGGCCGCCCACACCGCCAGTCTGCTGTCCGACATCAGGGCGCGCGCCTATATCAAGGTGTTGCCGCTGCTCGGCGTTGGTCCTTTACGACAAATGCTGTGTTATCTGCTGCCTGCGTTGATAGGACCGCTGTTTCGTCACGCCATGCTGCGTGTGCCGGGCATTGCGCTGGCATTGGCCTCGCTCGGTTTTCTGGGACTGGGCGCTGCGCCACCCACTGCGGAGTGGGGTAGAGTGCTGGCCGAAGGGATGCCCTATATCGAACGGGCTTGCTGGGGGTCGCCGCGCCCGCCTTTGGGCTGATGCTGCTTTCAATATTGGCGGTGAGTGCGGGAAATCTCGCGGGAAAACGGGCAAAATGAGCGGATTATTGAAATATATGATTCGTACAGATTAAAGGTGAATTAATTGTTTTGATCGTTTTTGAAATGGATTGTTAACAAATACCTCAATTCCTCATTAATTTAGCTAATAATATTGGGTTAATCTTCAGTTTCACTGTGCATTATCTTTGGGTCTGTGCGAAAATTGCGCCCGCATGATGTGCTGAAGCAATTTGCTCGTTTGCCATCCTGTAGTGTTACACCAAGTAGTTTAAACGCCAGGTGGTCATTTTAGCTGAATAAAGAGATCGGATAAGCGGCATCCCATTAATGCGGCTTATGAGGTTGATCTAAGGAATTGTATGAAATTAGCAAGTTTTTATCGCCCGCAGTCAGAAGAAAAGTCTTACGGTATTGTTACTGAACAAGGCGTAATTGATGCAGGGAAACGATTTTCGGACAAGTATTCCACACTGCAAGCACTATTAAATGAAGACGCGCTGGATATCCTGCAAGAGCTTTCCGGTTCCCCTGTCGATTACGCAACGGATGAGATTGTTTTTCTTCCTGTTATCGAATCGCCTGGCAAGATATTCTGCGTCGGAATGAATTATTCCGATAAAAGAAAAGAATTTGAAGAAAATAATAACGCTCCCACATTATTTATTCGTTTCCCGGATACTTTCAGCGCTCATAAAGATAATCTCATCAAGCCTGCAAGCAGCGACGAATTCGATTATGAAGGTGAGTTGGCCGTCGTCATTGGCCGTTACGCCAGTGCCGTCAAGAAAGAAGATGCGCTGGATTATATCGCTGGCTATAGCTGCTTCATGGACGCAACCGTGCGTGACATGCAGCATACCTGGTTCACCGCCGGCAAAAACTGGCGTCAAACCGGGGGCTTTGGTCCGTGGTTGGTGACCAGCGACGAGATCCGTGATCCTCAGGCATTGCCTATCGAAACTTTCCTCAACGGTATGCGTGTTCAAAACGACACCACCGGAAATATGATTCACTCCGTTGCCGATATTATCGAATATATTTCCCGCTTTAGTCCGTTGTCTCCGGGCGACGTTATTATCACCGGTTCACCAGGTGGCGTAGGTAAAAAAGAACGCCTCCGCTATTTATGAAAAGCGGCGATGTTATTGAAGTCAAAATTGGCGGTATCGGTACGCTGACCAACCAAATCGTTTCACAGGTTCTTTAACTTTGCGTTATAAGAAAGTGTAACGAAAAAGATGATGAGATTTCCTCCGTGCCTATGGAGGGAGTTTCATTCGTCTATTTGATGTTTTTCTCTTTATCTAATAATGTGCTTAAGCGACGTTAATGTATTTTAGAAACGTGTAAAGCCGCCGCCTTGTTTGCCTTAATTACCGCTTCACTCAACCCATCGCCTTTCAATATTGCGGCACATAACCTGCCCATAAAGCAATCGCCTGCGCCGTGCGTGCTGACTAATACTATTTTTTCGGCTTCGAGCGTTTGCGCATTTTCACCGCGAGTGCAGTACGCCACGCCCATTTCTCCGGCGGTGACCACTACGGTTGGATAGTGTTGACTGAGCGCCGTCGCAGCTGCCGCGGCCTGTTGCAGGCTGTCGACATTGATGCCTGACATATCACGCGCCTCAACGCCATTAACCACTAAAAGATCGATGCTGGCGACAAGTTGTGCTGTTAACTCTCTGGCGGGCGCAGCATTGATGCAAACGGGGATCCGGCGTTTTCTGGCTTCGACGGCGGCGCGAGTATTAATGTCGTCGGGCAGTTCGTTTTGCAGCAGGAGCATGCCGACGTCAGTCCAGAAGGAGTCCTCATCAAACTGTTCGCCATCGATTCGGGTATTGGCGTTTGACAGCACGACCGCGCCGTAATCGCCTTCCGCATCCGTGGTTGCCACGCTCATTCCGGAAGGCACCCCGTGAATGACCTCGATGTGCGTAACGTCGACGTGGTTTTCTTTCAGCACGCGAAGCAACCAGTTACCGTGATCGTCATCGCCAACGGCCCCTGAAAAAGCGACCTCGATGCCTGCCTGCGAGGCCGAAACGGCCTGATTGCCGCCTTTCCCCCGAATTTATAGGAACATCCGGTGCCGATAACCGTTTCGCCCTTTTCAGGGCGGTGGTGCGCGGCCACCATAATATCGTAATGCAGACTACCGACCACGAGGAGCTTGCTCATATTAGTATTCTCTCAAGTTTTTAACGGCCTGCTGAGTCTTGTTAAGGTTGAGCGCAGCTTTTTTCAGGTCTTTCCTGGCAATGGCAACAAACAGGGCATCCAGAATATTTAGCTGGGCAATACGAGCCGCCGCGTTTTCTCCAAGAAGATGCGAGCCCTGCGAGGTGGAATTAAGCACCACGTGGGACTCTTTCACCAATGTCGAGCCTGCATAATTGCTGATGGCAATGACCTTTGCCCCGTTTTTTGCCGCCAGCCTGCTTGGGTCAATCACCGTTCGCGTCATGCCGGAATGGCTTATGGCAATAACCGCGTCATCGTCATTCAATATTGCCGCCGACATCATCATGATATGCGCATCGTCATGTACCGTAGCCTTGATACCGATTTTAAGCAGCTTGTGCGATAAATCGCGCGCAACTGACGAAGAACCCCCTACGCCGTATAAATCGATATGTCGGGCCTTGAAAAGAATATCGGCGGCCCGATTGAATTCCGAAATATCCAGAATGGTTTTTGTTTCTTCAATTGCCTGAATAGAGGTGCGAAAAACTTTTTCAAGTAATTGCTCCGACGAGTCGTCAGGCCCAATTTCAGAATGGAGACTGGCCACGTCGGAATTATTGTAATAAATCAAACTCGTCCGGAAATCCCGAAATCCCGAGAAGTCCAATCTTTTTGCCAGTTTAACAATCATTGCTTCGGAGACAGCATTTTCCAGAGCGACTTCTTTTAATGACGTCTGTTCGGACAAATCATTTTTGGACGTAATGGATTCGACAACTTTTCTTTCGAGCTGCGTGAGTTGTGGCAACCTCATTCTAATATGAGCACCTATTGCTCGCGGGTCTTGCTTCATTACTTACCTCGTGTCGCTCGGTCAATCAGCATGGCTATAATAATGATGAGGCCGGTAGCAAGCAATTGATAAAAGGCCTGGATATTCATTAGTGTTAAGCCGGTCCGTAAAGAGCCTAAAATAATGGCGCCGATAATTGTTCCGATAATGCTGCCTTTACCGCCCATCAATGAGGTGCCTCCGATAGCGGCGGCGGCGATGGCGTCCAGTTCCCACAAGTTACCGAGCGTCGGCTCGGCGGCACCCAGTCGTCCAATCAGGATTAGCGAGGCCAGAGCCGCCAGCACGCCCGAGATAACATAGACGGTGACTTTGGTTCGCTTGACGGGAACACCGGCGACTCGCGCGGCTTCTTCGTTTCCGCCCACGGCCAGAATGTATTCACCAAGCGGCGTCTTGTTCATCAATATCCACGCGGCAATGGCAATGACCACAACGATAAGAATAGGGCAGGGAATGCCGAAGAGCGTGCCGGTCAGCGCACTTCGGAACTCGAGCGGAATGCCGAAAATCGGGCTGCCGCCGGTCGATATCAAGGCCAGTGCGCGAAACAGCGACAGGGCGCCCAGCGTGACGATAAAGGGTTGCAGGCCCGCGTAGGCAACCAGCACGCCACTGAACAGGCCGCACAATGCGCCGATGCCGAGCGTGCCGACAATGGCAAGCGGCACGGGAACGCCTGCCACCATCAACGTCGCGCCAAAGATGGCGGACAGGGCAGCGGTCGACCCGACCGACAGGTCAATCCCGCCGGAAATAATCACCAGTGTCATGCCGAGTGCAATCGCGGCGTTAATGGAAGACTGCTGCAGAATATTCAGTAGATTGGGCACGGTAAAAAATACCGGCGACAAAAATGAAAAGGTGCAGACGATAATAATTAATCCAATCAGCGTGCCTGTATCACGCAGATTAAATTTAAATAATGTTGAGGTACGTAAAGCAGGCATGGTTTTTCCTTGAGTGTTCATGTGTCAGCCTCTTTGTCAGTTTGCCTCCGCCTGAAAATAAGGCAGAGGCCAGCAGGGTTATTTTTTATTGAATACTTCATTGATGGCGTATTGTGCGATATTTTCTTCGCTGATATCGTCACCGGTTAACTCGGCTGCGATCTTTCCTTCTCGCATAACTAATACACGGTCGGAGATACGCATTATTTCCTGCATTTCTGACGACACGACGACAATGGCTTTACCTTCTTTGGCGAGTTTTTCAATCAGATTATAAATTTCCGATTTTGCGCCAATATCAATTCCCCGGGTTGGCTCATCAAAAAGAAATACTTGGGTATCTGCGGCTATCCAGCGGCCGATAATCACTTTCTGCTGATTACCCCCGCTTAATAAACCGATATGCTTTTCAATATCCAAAGGTCTCAATCGTAAATCGGTCATTACCTGCAATGCGCTGGCATCGAGACGGGACTTGTTGATAAATCCGCTTTGGGTATATTTGCGCATCTTGGGCAGCGCCATATTGACCGCAACGGAGCGCTGCTTGATGATGCCCTCTTTCTTGCGGTCTTCCGGCACCAGTCCGATACCGGCCTTGATAGCATTCGACACATTGAGATTGTGAATGTGTTTGCCGTTGACATAAATCGTGCCGCTGGTTTTGGCATCGATACCGGCAATCAGCTTCAGCAATTCGGTACGGCCCGAACCGACCAGACCCGCAATGCCGAGCACTTCGCCAGCCGTTACGGTAAAGGTGGCGGGCAGCACGTCATCGCCACGCCCCAGGCCTTCAACGCGCAAAATCTCTTTATCGGTCATAAAAGATTGGTGTTGCACCTTTTCAAGCTTGCGGCCAATCATTTTGGAAACGATGGTTTCTTCGGTTTCATCCTTGATATTGACTACGCCGACCTGACGGCCATCACGCATGATGGTGGCGCGGTCGCAGATCCTGAAGATCTCGTTCATTTTGTGCGAGACATAAATGATCGCCACATTCATCGATTTCAAATCGGCGATCAGCTCGGCCAGACGATCAAATTCGGTGGGCGTGAGGCTGGAGGTCGGTTCATCCATCGCAATAATCTTGGCGTCATCGAGCAGGGCGCGCGCTATCTCGACAATCTGTTGCTGGGCGACTTTCAGATTCTTGATGGGTTCATCGGGGTTAATCGACGGATCCAGCGTTTTCAAGATGGTGATGGCACGCGCCAGCTGCGCCTTCTTGTTAACAAACAGCCCTTTGTAGCGGGTAAGAGGACGGCCCAAAAACATATTTTGCGCAACGGAGAGTTCAGGAACGTGCTGCAATTCCTGATGGATCATCGCAATGCCCGCATGACGCGCCGAAAGCGGATTCTTCATTTTGACGACGGTGCCATCAACCTTGATTTCACCCGCATTCGCCTCGCGAACGCCCGAGAGAATATTCAGCAACGTGGATTTACCCGCGCCATTTTCGCCAATCAAGGCGTGCACTTCACCGCTGACGACCGAAAAATCCACGCCTTCGATAGCCGCTACGCTGCCGTAAATTTTGGTAATCCCCTGCATGCTTAAACGATAATTTTCCATAGCCCCTCCGCTGCCCCGTTATTCGGTAGTCTGATTATTTTTGCTGGTCGAGAAGCTGGCGCAGTTTCGCGTTGTCTTTGGTCGAGAAAGCGTCGGCATTGTCTTTGGTGATAAGCGCCTGCGGCGTCGAAACCACACGGGAAATCTTCTGGCCGTTAATCAGGCGCAGCAGGACATCCATGGCGACCTCGCCGGTCAATACAGGGAAGCTGTCAACCGTGCCGGTCAGCTCGCCGCGTTTGATAGACGCGTAGGCATCGGAAATGCCGTCAGTGCCGAAGACCGCCGTTTGTTTGCTTTTTCCGGCTGAACGCACGGCTTCGACCACACCCAGCGCCATGCCGTCGTTATTGGCATAGAAACCGACTAAATCAGGGTATTGCTGCAAAATTGTCGAAGCGGCATCGTAGGCTTTTTCACGGCTCCAGTTTGCCGGAACACTGGCAACCACCTTGAATTTGCCGTTGGCGGCGATAGTTTCACGAAAGCCTTTGGTACGCTGGCCTGCGGCATAAACGCCCGGCTGACCTTCGATGATGGCCACGCTGCCGCCGTTGGGATAATGCTCGATAAACCATTTCGCCACACGCACGCCGTTGTCTTTCTGCACGTTACCCACGTAGTGAGCGGCATTGGGCATGACCGCATCGTTGACGTTGACGACCGCAATACCTTTGCTTTGCGCCACTTCATACGCCGGTTGCAGGTTGGCATCGGTTTGTGGCGAAACCAGCAGGCCATTGAAGCCCTGGGCAATCAGCGTTTCGGCAATCGAAAGCTGACCGAGTTGATCGTCTTCATTGGCGGCCGCCTGGTAGGCGAGTGTAAAGCCGTCTTTATCTGCAATGTTCTTGTAACCCTGACCCAGCGAGCGCCAGTATTCATTGGTCAGCGTTTTGGAAACGCCGCCGATTTTCAGCTGCGCATTGGCCTTGGGGATCGGGCCGTATTTGGTGTCGAGCTGTGTCCAGTCGGTTCTGTCCGGTTCGGTATCGGACTGTAAAGGTGCCAGCTCGGCCGCATAGACGCTGGTGCTGAGCAGGGCGGAGGCAATGGCCAGTAAAAGCAGCTTTTTCATCTTCTATCCTTCATTTTGTAGGGTATCGGGACTTTTTTTAGGAATAAACAGCTTATTGAGTAAAGAGAATGTCATTAATGATGAGCTGTGAAGCCACTGCATCCTGCTCGCTAATGGCGGCGTGAAGCGCCGGATTGTCATCGAGTTTGTCGCAGAGCTTCAGCAGGCGGGTCACGGTAGCGATATTGGCTTCGGCTTCACGGACAGGATCCAACCCGCTGGCATCCGGGAACGTATCGAAATAGTACGCCCCCTGATAGCCGTCGCGTTTCATCTGCCACAGGAATTCGAGCGTGGCTTTCGGATTGACCGATGCGACCATTAATCCGTCGTCGCGCTTGCCCCAACCGTCGTTGCAGTCGAGTCCAAGCAGGCGGGAGCGGCGGGAAACCATCGCTGCGGCATAGGCCGGGATTTCATTGGCGTAGAGCACATGCGCGAAATCCAGGGTGATGCCAAGATTGGGGCAACCGGCTTCTTCAACGGCAATCAGGCACGTGGTGACATTTGGAAAGATGGCGAAGGCGCGCGGCTCGTTGGGTTTATATTCGATGCTGATATCGCAGTCTGGCGCGTATTCGGCAATCTCGCGCACGGCGGCAACGGCGTCTTCCCAGATCTTTTTGTAATCCGCCTGGAAGCAGTAGTCGAATCCATCCTGACCCATCCAGAGAGTCATCAGATTGGAACCAAACTCACGACCGGCATCGATACCGCGCTTGGTCAGTTCAATGGCTTTGCGACGAATCTCAGGATTCGGATTGGTAAAGGCACCAATTTTAAATTCGGGGGCATCCCAGCGCATCTGCATACCGTTGACCGCCAGACCTACGTCTTCGATGTGCTGGCGCATCCCCTTGATGTCGGTAGTGATGTGTTGTGGATAGTTCAAATCGAGATGCGTCAAACCTTTAACGGTCGATGCACGTTCAATCATTTGTAATGTGGAAGGCTTGCCTTTCAGTTCCGGCCAATACAGGTGTGCCCCCGAGGCAAATGAGTTCAGACGCGTAGCAAATTTGAGTTCAGACATTTGTCTTCCTTTGTGAATTGACCGTGATGTACTTTCCAACTTCACGTTATTTAGTAAAGTGGAGTAATTATTATCTCCCATGACCAGTTTTCACAAGCTTAAAAAATACTCAAATTGCGGATTTGAGAGGGCATTCACAGATCGTCAAAAAGTGAGAGCGCCTTTGAATAAGTGGCGTGATAATTGGCTTGTGAGCCAGATCACCTTTCATTTCCGAAGGGTAAAGAAATGAAAGGTAGAAGAGAAGAGAGCAGGAAGAGGAGGATTTTTATTTACTGGTCGAGTCCGTTTTGTGAAGTTTTGCGTTTCATTCGCATGGCGGCCACGGCGCAGAGGATGGCCATGAGCGCGATGATGGCACCCATCGGCCAGGGTGTGCCGTCGGCAAACCAGCCGACCAGCGACGCACTCAGGATCCCGGAACCATATTGCATGGCTCCGACCAGTGAAGAACACGCACCGGCATTCGTCGGCGTCGCAGCCAAAGCACCCGCTACGGCATTGGCGACGATAAATCCGTTCATTGCTGCAAAGATAAAGAAAGGGATAACCAGACCGGCCAGCCCGCCCCATCCAAACCAGGCATCTATCCCCAGCACTGTGCCGGCAAGGGCCGCTGTCAATGCGCCAAAGTGAAAGAGTCTTTCACTGCCAAAACGAGCGATCAGGCGACCGTTAAAGAAGTTTGTCGACATAATCCCTATCACATTGACTCCGAATAACAGGCCATACACCTGCGGTGAGACGTGGTAGTAATCGATATAGGCAAACGGGGTACCGGCGATAAAGGCGTAGAAACTGCAATAGTAAAAGCTGCTGGTCAGCGCAAATCCCATCACCTGTTTATTGCCGAAAAGTTCGGCGTAGTTGGCAAAGACGCGGCTGAAGGGTTCGGTGCTGCGCTTTTCGGCGGGTAGCGATTCAGGAAGTCTCCAGACGCCATAGAGGGCGACAAGTCCTACGGCGACCATCACCCAGAAGATATTGTGCCAGGAACTGATGGCCATTATCTGTCCGCCCAGAACGGGTCCCAGCAAGGGTGCCACGGCCATGAACAGAATCAGGGTCGAAAGCATCTGCGCCGAACGTTCCCGAGCGTAAAGGTCACGGACCATTGCGCGGGCAAGGACGGGGCCGGCACAGGCACCCAAAGCCTGAATGACGCGCCAGAAAATCATCTGCATCACGGAAGTGGAGAGGGCGCAGCCTGCGGACCCGATGATAAACAGGATCAAACCTAGGGCGATGGGCAGGCGGCGGCCATAGCGATCGCCTACGGGTCCCCAAATCAGCTGACCCAGGCTAAACCCGACCAAAAAGCCGGACAAGGTCAGCGCGATGCTGCCGCCCGCAGCCTGAAACTCGCGAGTGATGGTCGGCATAGCGGGTAAATAGAGGTCGGTAGACACAGAGGCCAAAGACATGAGGGCTGAAAGAATGACAAGAATAGTTAAATCGCGTCGCCGACGATCGCGGATGGACATCGATTATTCTCCTGAATGAGATAAGTTGATTGGCAGCGTTAATGATATCTCTGTAAGCGGTCGTCTATTAGCCGATAAATTCAGTATGCAGTTATGAATGTGATTCATTAAACGAAGGAGAGGGTATATATCGTGCAGTTTAAATATTTAACAATGACGAGAAAATAACCCCTTTAAAAGTTGGTTCATTCTATTAACATTCTGTTTCTTATAAAACTTTCTTAACAACTTCAGTGGCTAAAATTGCCACATCTCACGCAAATTTCTACACGCTATGACGTATTTTCAGCTGTATGATTTCAGGAAGGTTTAGGCGGCACAGAATAATCCGCACAAAAAGTCCATGGAAAATATACGCATAACTTTTTGAATAGTTATGATTTTTACAGTTTGGTTGTGCAAAATTGTTAACAAATTGGTCTGAAACAGTTATAGCGTTAACACCAAAACGAATCAGGTGGTACAATGCTGCGCTCTCGTTTTGACGCCAATATATTTGTTCGCTCAAGCTTGAGAAGACAGTAGCAACTATTACACTTTGTAATAACAATCAAATTACATAATTTCGGAGAGTGCCTGTATGTCTGGTATAAAATCCCAGTCGAGTCCCATACTCAGGCTATGGTGTTGTATATT
This sequence comes from Rouxiella chamberiensis, assembly GCF_026967475.1. Taxonomy (NCBI): domain Bacteria; kingdom Pseudomonadati; phylum Pseudomonadota; class Gammaproteobacteria; order Enterobacterales; family Yersiniaceae; genus Rouxiella; species Rouxiella chamberiensis. The sequence goes on from NZ_CP114058.1 coordinate 4,384,115, forward strand.
AGGGGTTATTCTGACCGTCAGCGGCTTGTTTTTTGCCATTGAAGGTGGGAAGTTGGTTTCACTCGGTGGCAGCTGGTATTTCCTGATTGCCGGTATCGTGATGGTGTTGTCTGCTATCCAATACTTCCGCAGTAAATCTTCCGCTGTAACCTTATTCATTCTGGTGTTCATTGGAACGCTTATCTGGTCACTGTTTGACGCGGGTTGGGATTTCTGGCCGCTTATCTCTCGCTTGATGGTCCCTACCGGCTTCATGCTGCTGGGCTTCGCGACCTGGCCTACACTGCGCAAAAAAGAAGGCAAAACCAGCCTCGCCAAAATGTCCTACGGTTTCACCGTTGTGCTGGCAGTCGGTATGGTGGTTGCATTCGTGCAGATGTTCATGCCGCACCCGACCGTCGCCTTCAAGGGTAACGAACTGCCTTTGATCCCGGTTGATAAAGCAAAACAACAGAAAGACTGGGATAACTACGGTAACACGCCAGGCGGTGACCGTTTTGTTGCGTTGGACCAAATCAACCGCGACAACGTTAAAGATCTGAAAGTTGCCTGGACCTTCCACACCGGCGATACCCCAATCAGCCCGGGCGGAAACGGTGCAGAAGACCAGGAAACTCCGCTGCAAATCGGCGATAAAGTCTTCCTGTGTACTCCGCATAACAACGTCATTGCCGTCGATGCCAACACTGGTAAACAAATCTGGAAACGCGAAATCAACGCGCAGGCCCAGGTTTGGAACCGCTGTCGTGGTCTGGCTTACTTTGATGCAACCAAACCAATTCCTCAGCCTACCGTGCCGGGTTCCACGCCAGCAGCGCCAGTTTCTCTGGCCGCGGGTGATACCTGTCAGCGTCGTATTCTGATGAACACCATCGATGCGCGTCTGATTGCCATCAACGCCGACAACGGTGAGTTCTGTTCAGACTTCGGCAACAACGGTATCGTTGACCTGAAAGCCGGTATGGGTGATGCATCCGATCCTAAATATCAGCTGACTTCTGCTCCAACGCTTGCGGGGACTACCGTAGTGGTTGGCGGTCGTGTTGCGGATAACGTACAGACCGACATGCCTGGCGGCGTAATCCGTGGCTTCGACGTGGTAACCGGCCAGATGCGCTGGGCGTTCGACCCGGGCAATCAGGATCCGAATGCCAAACTGCAACCGGGCCAGACCTACGGTTCGCAGTACGCCAAACTCATGGGCGCCGATGTCCTACGACCCGGCCATGAACACCGTGTTCATGCCGATGGGTAGCTCGTCTGTCGACCTGTGGGGTGCAAACCGTAACCGTCTGGATCACAAATACGGCGCTTCCGTGCTGGCCGTTGATGCGACCACCGGTAAAGAGAAGTGGGTTTATCAGACCGTTCATAACGATCTGTGGGACTTCGACCTGCCTATGCAGCCGAGCCTGATCGACTTCCCGATGAAAGATGGCACGACGAAACCTGCTGTCGTAATCGGTGCGAAAACCGGTCAGATCTTTGTACTGGACCGCGTAACAGGTAAGCCTCTGACAGAAGTGAAAGAGCTGCCGGTTAAAACCCGTAATATTCCAAACGAGCAGTACTCCAAGACTCAGCCGTTCTCTGTAGGCATGCCTTCTATCGGTGCCGACAAACTGACTGAATCTTCCATGTGGGGTGCAACACCGTTTGACCAGTTGATGTGTCGCATTAGCTTCAAGTCAATGCGTTATGATGGTCTGTTCACCGCGCCAGATACTGACAAGTCTCTGAGCTTCCCGGGTTCACTGGGCGGAATGAACTGGGGCGGTATGTCTACCGATCCTAACAACCATTACATCTTCGTGAACGACATGCGTCTGGGCCTGTGGGTACAGATGATCAAGCAGAACAACAACAACGTTGCCGCAAGCAACGGTGGTGAGTCTGTTAACACCGGTATGGGCGCAGTTCCGCTGAAAGGCACCCCGTACGGCGTAAACAAAGACCGCTTCATGTCTCCGCTGGGTATCCCATGTCAGAAGCCACCGTTTGGTACTTTGTCTGCGATTGACCTGAAAACTCAGAAAATCGTCTGGCAGGTTCCGGCCGGTACCGTGCAGGATACAGGTCCGTTCGGTATCAAAATGCATGCGCAGATGCCAGTTGGTATGCCAACTCTGGGCGGTACGCTTGCAACGCAGGGCGGCCTGGTGTTCATCGCGGGTACTCAGGACTACTACCTGCGTGCATTCGATGCCTCAACCGGTAAGGAAGTCTGGAAAGCACGTCTGCCAGTAGGCAGCGGCGGTACTCCGATGAGCTACGTTTCACCGACCACCGGTAAACAGTACATCCTTATCTCGGCAGGCGGCGCTCGCCAGTCACCGGATCGTGGCGACTACGTGATTGCCTACGCACTGGACAATAAATAAGATTTAAATCTTATGGATGAACCAAGCCCCTGCTGGAAACAGCCGGGGCTTTTTTTATTACTCGACTCTGCATTTTGTCTGAAAAGGGGCGCTCTCGGATCCATGCTCTCGCACCATTAGGCGGGAGCGAACTCCCGCCTGTGGGTTGCTTTACCGTGTAGATTCGCAGGCTATGACAGCCTCAATCTTGTTATTACCGAGTTTGGATTGTAACTCCCAGTAGTTGTTACCGATTATCTGCAAAAGAATGATAATTCTCAGACAGATAACCACCAGATTCAGTATTTTCAGGGTTTGCGACATCATAGTCTCCGACTCTTGCCTTTCGGCGGGTAAGAGGCTAACCTGATGTTTCCAAGCATGCAGATAGGCCTCGTTTTGATTAATTTCAATTCGGGGCTTTTCTCTTTCTGTCCTCTGCATACCTGCTACTGCAAACACTCACCGTATAAAACAAGACGTCATGCTCGGGACAAAAAGATCCAGAGCACCCGCAAGCAGTCTACCTGCATCGCAACTGCAAAAACTCCCAAAGTGAAATATAAATAATTGATTTAAATGAATTAAATGAGCGATTCCTAAAATGACGCAGATAAAAAAATGGCTTCCGGGGAAGGAAGCCATTGTAGAAGTGTAATCCCGGCACGCCGCGAACGATTACTCGGCCAGCTTCTTCCTGACCTTGCTCACGTCATCGGCCGTTACCGCCGGCGCGTTATTGCTCCAGCCCTGACGAATAAAGGTTGATAGCTGCGCCACCTCCTCGTCGGAAAGACGCGCCTTGAAGCCCGGCATGACAAGTGTTGAAGGCGCTCGCGCCGTTGAAGGCTGCTGCGCTCCCATCAAAATGGTATGTACCAGACCGGTGGGGTCCTGCGCGTTGACGAGAGTGGCCTGATCCAGTTCCGGGAATACGCCTGGTGCGCCTTTACCCGTCACAAAGTGGCAGGCTGCGCAGTTATCCAGATACAAACGCTCGCCTTCGCTCAGGTTTTTCGCAGCCGTCAGTTTTGCTTCGGTAGCGTTTGCGGCCTGCGTATTGGCCGGAGGAATCGCCGGATTACCGCCCAGGAATTTCAGGTAGGCAGCAATCGCCTTAAGATCGGCATCGGTCATATACCCCGTGCTGTTCTCCACGACAGAGGTCATTTCTCCGCCGACCGCCGCTTTGTCGTTACGACCCTTGCCGAGATAATCGACAATTTCCTGCGCGTTCCAGTGGGCAACGCCGCGTAACGAAGGCACGTCCCAACCATTGAGATTACCGCCGGACAGGAACTTCGCGTCGCTGCTGTCGAGCGCCTTTTCATTCATTCCCAAACCACGAGGCGTGTGGCAACTGCCGCAGTGACCCAGACTCTCCACCAGATACGCGCCGCGATTAATTTCGGCAGACGCGCCGCCAATCGGCTGGAACGGTTTGTCGGAGGTGAAGGCCCAGTTCCAGAGCTTCATGCCCCAACGCTGACTGAACGGGAAACTGAGTTCGGTTTTCGCCGGTACTTCCGCGCTGGGTTTCACGCCCTGCATAAAATAGGTGTAAAGCGCGTGAATATCTTCATCGCTGGTTTTGGCGTAATCCGGATAAGGCATTGCCGGATACAGACTGGTGCCGTCCGGCAATACGCCTTTGCGCACCGCATCGGCAAACTGCTGTTCGCTGTAGTTTCCGATCCCGTGTTCTTTATCCGGCGTGATGTTGGTCGAATAGATAGTACCGAGATCGGATTTTATAGCCAGTCCGCCCGAAAAGGCCGGTTTTCCGGGCAGCGTGTGACAGGCAGAACAGTCACCCAGACGAGAAATATACTCGCCCTGTTTGATTAGCTGCGCATCATCGGCCTGCGCCTGCATCATGAAACCCGCGCCCATCAACACGACATTGGCCATTAATATCGTCTTTAAATTCATCATGTTCATGTCACTTACGCCTGTACCAGTGGGCCGGGATTTTTCAGATAGTGATCTTTAATCGCCTGTGCCGCCATCAGTGTGATCGCGCCAATCGTATCGGTTGGGTTAGCCTGGAAGTTCTGCGGAAACGCGTTGCCACCCGGCACGAAGACGTTGTGCACATCCCAGCTTTGCAGATACTTGTTCAATGCCGACGTCTTCGGGTTATCGCCCATCACTGCGCCACCCACATTGTGGGTTGAGACGTATTTGGTCAGGTCGAAGTGAGCATCCATCGGCAGGAAACTTTCGCTATAGCTGTCCGGATTCAACTCTTTGGTGATGTTGCCGACGATCCCTTTCAGATACTGTTGCAGCTTAAGTTCATTCTCTTTCCAGTCGAAAGTCATGCGCAGCAGCGGATAGCCGTATTCGTCCTTGTAGTTCGGATCCAAATCGAGATAGATATCGCGATAAGACTGGCAGGTCGTCGTGATGCTTATCTTCATCGAATGCCCGTACCACTCCTCCATGCCTTCTTTCCAGCCTGTGCCCCAGGTCGGCGTGCCTTTTGGCAGCGAAGTGCTGATAGGTGTGCCCGTAGCCTGCGAGCTGTGGATCTTGGCACCGCCGATAAAACCAAGGCCGGGACCGTCGAAGTTACCCGGCGAGATATCGTTGATCATCTGGCCTGTTGCGCCTGCGGTAGCGAACGGATTGAAGTTTTTATCCTTGAAGAACAGCGTCGAGCCGCCGTTGCTCAGGAACGCATAGTTGCGCCCGACCACGCCTTCTTCCGTGAGGGGGTTGTACGGCTTGCCGATGCCGGACAGCAGCATCAAACGCACGTTGCAGAACTGGAAGCTGCTCAGCACCACAATCTTCGCAGGCTGGAAGCATTCGTTGCCCTGCGCGTCGATATAAATGACGCCTTTGGCGGTTTTCTTGTCGTCGTGCAGCACCACTTTCATCACGTTGGCATGAACTTCGTAGGAGAAGTTGTCCATACGTTTCAGCGCATCCATGACTGCCGTTTGCGGCGAGGCCTTGGAGTAGTTAAGGCACGGGTATTTACTGCAATAACCGCAGTAGTTACACGGCGCTATCTGGTTGCCGTAGGGATTGGTCCAGGCACGAGACACGCAGGCTGAAGGGTTCGGGAACGGGTGATAGCCCATCTTTTTGGTCACGTCGGCGAACATGCTGCTGTTGAGGGTATCTTCCAGCGCCGGCAGCGGATAAGGCTCCGAGCGCGGGCCTTCGAACGGATCGCCGCCTTCCATGATTTGGCCGCGCAGGTTGCCGGTTTTACCGGACTGCCCGCAGATATTTTCGAATTTGGTGTAGTAAGGCTCGATTTCGTCCCAGCTGAACGGGAAGTCCATGATCCGCATGTCTTCCTGCAGGATCCCGGGCTTGTAGGCCTGATCGGCATAGGTTTTCAATTTGAGATCGGTCGGCGTCGGGCGAATCAATACCGCCGTCCAGTGCAGGCCGGATCCTCCTACACCGGTACCTGGCGCAAACGCGCCCCATTTACGGGTCGGCAGCGCGGTTTCGCTCATGTTGTAGCGCACAGTGACTGCGGCTTCGGCCGGGGTGGCCATCACTTTGTTTCTTACCGCGTAGGCGTATTCATCCGCCGGTTTCGGGTAGGCAAACTCTTCATAGCCGCGATCGCCGCCGCGCTCCAGTGCGCGGACTTTGAGTCCTGCCATGGCCAGCTCAATGCTCATCAGCGAGCCTGCCCAGCCAAGGCCGACGACAACGACGTCGACTTCTTCTTTGGTTACTTGTGCCATCTTTAATCCTGTCAAATCATCAAAAAACGGAAAGGGGTGATCGCTGTGTCTGCTAGGCGCGTGCGCCGGACAGACTGACGGGACCCAGGGGATAAGGGATGTTGTGCTGTTTCACCCATTCCGTGTAGCTGGCACGCGCGCCCGGGAATCCGATGGCAATCCAGGCCTTCATGCCTTTGTTACCGCCATAGATAGGGTCGGCGAGATAGCCGTGCTTGGTATCGGAGAGCAGTTCATTGAAAAACTGCGAAGCGACCAGCGACTCTTCACCCATCTGGGCGAAAGAGATGCCGTTTTTCTGAAGTTTGGTCAGAAACGTCGTCTTTTTCCGCTTCCGTCAGGTCGTGGAAAGCTTTTTGATGATTCTGCCGGCACCAGGTGTTGGCCATCTTGATGCCCATCTTGTAGATCTGCTGCGGACGATAGGGAAGTTGATAACCCATGGTGGCAGGCGCATGTACGTTGAAGGGACCTTGAAGATAGATCTCTTCGCCAAATTCGCCGTGCATCTGCTGGTCAATAAAGATAGGCACGTTGGTTTCCAGCGCGCCCGGCGCTTTGCCTTTTCCGCCTGCGGGGATCAGACGGTCGGCGGCGGCCATAATAAATTGCCACTCTTCGGCGCTGAAAAATACGGGCTTGTAATCGAGTAATTCGGGTGCGGCCATTTCGGCAGCCTGTGCGGCAGTTAATCCTTTCATCAGGATAGTGCTGACAGGCAAAGCCATTATTGACCCAAGCAAGAACTTGCGGCGGGTAGTTTTCTTTTGAAGGAGCATAGCACTACGACTCTCACTGGCTTAAATGTTAGATGAGGGTTAATTTTTATAATCGTTTGGGTACAAATTTATAATATCATCGTCACATTAAAAAAGAATATATAAATTCCATATAATTTGTGTGCGTAGCATGCGCTAAAAGAAGTTCTGCCAATTAATTATTATTAATTCATTGATAATAAAACGTTATTTATGGTGATCGTTGCCAGTTAACGCGCAAGGATTATGCGATGGCGAGAGGGTTTAATGACGCATAGAGATTTATATTTCCGGGAAAGAGAGCGGGGAAATATAATCACGGCCCTAAAGAACCTGTTATTAAATGTTGGTTTTGTTAGCTAACATTTCTAACATAATAAACAAATAGGAGTGGTTATCATTCATTTTTATATGACGTTAAAATAATCTGACTTAAATAATGATACTGAACATTGATAAGCGGTGAGGAGTTATTTTTTAAGGAAAGACTAAAATAATAAAAGGCGGGGAATAATAAAGCCGCATGCCGATAATAGACTGCGGCCTCTAAAACACTACGCAGATTCGCGAACGACTAACGAGAATCCAATATCTACAACGTGCTCGGCAATCTCCAGCCCTTCGATTTTATCGGCCAGCATGGTGGCGGCCTGTTGACCCATGCGCGATTTGTCCACACACACGGTCGTGATGGCGGGTCGATTATGGGCCGCAAAATTGAGGTCGGCAAAACCTATAACTTTGAGATCCTCCGGGACACGCAAACTCCGGGCCTCGGCTTCCATAATCACACCCTGCGCCAGCGTATCCGAGGTGCAGATAATCACATCGAAGCGCTCGCTTTTTTGCAACAGATGACGAAAGGCAGTGCGCCCAACCTCCATATTGGCCGGCGCGGGCAGCGTAACTTCTTCGACAACGTTTTGCGGGTCCTGACGTAACACGTCGATGGCGCTGTTTTTGCGTACCTGCGCGCGACGGTCCGAAGCGCAGACCATGCCGAAACGTGAATACCCTTTACCCAGAAAATAGTGCCCTACGGCCTGACCTATTTTTTCATGTGAAAAACCGATCAGCATATCCAGCGGCGTGGGGGTGAGATCCCAGATTTCAACCACCGGAATATTGGCGTTGAGAATGATCCGCTTGAGTTCCGAAGAGTGGTGAATGCCGGTGAGCACGATGCCATCAGGGCGTCGCGAAAGAAGGGTCGCTACGATGTCGGTTTCGGAATCGGTGTCATAGCCGACAATACAGAGCAGCATATGATAACCCCGCAACGCCAGCTCATCGCCAATCGCCTGCACCGTATCGACGAACATGTTGTTGTTGATTTGCGGCACCACGACAGCAATAAGTTTGGTGCGGCGCGTGGTTAAGCCACCGGCCAGCATATTGGGAATATAACCGGTCAGGTTGACCGCCTCCATGACTCGGGCCACGGTCGTGGGGCGCACGATTTTTGGGTTGTTCAGCGCACGGCTCACTGTCATTGGAGAAAGACCTGCGGCTTTGGCGACATCCTCCAGCGTGGGGGAACGAGAGAGAGATTTGTTAGGATATTTTTCGTAATTCAATGCATTTTCCACAGGTTACTTGAGCCAACTCGCGCTGGAAAAGGAAATGTTTGCGCAAACATTGCGCCTTGCCCCCATAATATCCCTCTATTCAGTTAGGTTAAAGTGTTCAATTATTGTTACTAAAAATAATATCAATGGTTACGAGCTAGTGTATTATTTTTAAAGATTATTCTCGTGTACTGACTATCACTGATGGAGAGTCCAACATGCCAGAGATTGTGGTTTACGCCGTAGAAGGCCGCTCGGTCGAGCAGAAAAGCACATTGATGAAGAAAATTACCGAAGCCGTGGTCGAGTCGCTGGACGTGGATGCCGAACGTGTTGTGGTATCGATTGTGGAAACCAAAGCGGAAAACAAATCGCGCGGCGGAGTTCCATTCAGCGAGCTGAACAAGAAGTAAAAAACCCGCCAACAGGCGGGTTTTTGTTTTACACAATCAGCTTATTCAGCCGTTTTGTAGCGCTCGAGCCAGTGAGCATACGGTGCAGGCAGCACCCATGATGGCTCTTCTTTTTCCAGCACTTTCGCCGCCTGATAAGACCAGTTCGGGTTCGCCAGGTGCGCGCGTCCGACCATGACCAGATCCAGCTGACCTTTCTCGATAGCCTGGTCGGCAATCACCGGTGAATCTATACCCCAGGCAGAGGCTACCGCGATATCCGCCTCTTTACGCACACGCTCGGCAATCGGGGCCAAAAAGCCCGGCGCCCAAGGAATGTTGGCGCTCGGCGTCGAGAAACCGATGCTGACGCTGAGCATATCCAGACCACCCGCGCGGAATTTTTTAGTCAGCGAAATCGCTTCTTCCAGCGTCTCTTCATCGCGGCCATCGTATTCGATAACGCCGAAACGCGCAGTCAGCGGCAGATTTTCCGGCCATTCCCTGCGAACGGCTTCCAGCGTTTCCAGCAGGAAGCGACTGCGACCTTCCACATTGCCGCCGTAGGCATCCTGACGCTGGTTGGCGTGAACGGAGAAGAAGCTTTGCGCCAGATAGCCGTGGGCAAAGTGCAGTTCGATCCACTCGAAACCGGCATCACGTGCACGGCGGGTTGCCGCCACGAAATCCGCCTTGACGCGATCGATATCGGCCAACGTCATTTCATGCGGCACTTTCGGCAGGTTGGCGCCAAAGGCGACGGCGGAAGGCGAAATCGTTTCCCAGCCACGGCTGTCGCCCGCCGCGATATGGTCGTCGCCTTCCCAGGGCAGGTTGGCGCTGGCTTTACGGCCCGCATGACCAATCTGGATGCCCGGTACGGCTCCCGCCGCTTTAATCTCTTTGGCAATCTGCGCCAGTTGCGCGGCCTGCTTTTCGTTCCACAATCCCAGACATCCCGGGGTAATGCGGCCTTCAGGTGATACTGCCGTTGCTTCGACAATCACCAGACCTGCACCGCCGCGCGCCAGACTGGCATAATGCACACGGTGCCAATCATTGGCGACACCGTCTACCGCGCTGTACTGACACATCGGTGGAATGGCGATGCGGTTGCGCAGTGTGACGTCTTTTAACTTGAAGGTTGAGAATAAACCGGACATATCAAATCTCTGAGTTGAATGGGAATCTCTGTCATCATGCTCCTGCACCCTCGTCAATTGATTGCCAATCGGTGCTGTCATCTTTGCAATGACGTGAGCGATACTCGGGATTCTGTCAGGCTCTATATCTAAGTGCTTCAACCAGCAGCGAAAATGCCTTGGTATGCTGTTTGCGGCTGGGATAATAAAGATAATAGCCCGAGAAAGGCGCGCACCAGTCTTCAAGCACTCTGACCAGCGTGCCGTCGGCCAGAGAGCGTGAGACGGCATCTTCGGGTAGGTACACCAGACCAAAGCCGAGCTGCGCGGCTTCCAGCCGTTGCCGAAGACTGTTGAAGGTCAGTTGTCCATCGACTCGCGCCTTGATCTCCTGCCCGTCCTTTTCAAACTCCCAGGCATAGATGCCGCCGAGCGTGGGCAGTCGCATATTGATACAGCGATGATTTTGCAGGTCCTGCGGCGTCATGGGAATGCCGTATTTTTCGAAATAGGCAGGTGCGCCGACCACCGCCATGCGCAGTTCAGGCCCGATACGCACGGCAACCATGTCTTTCGCAACCTGCTCGCCCAGACGAATTCCTGCATCGAAACGACCGCTGACGATGTCCATAAGCGCATTATCGACGATAATCTCGACGTTGATATCCGGATATTCGGCCAGAAAATTTTTCAGCACCGGCCACAGCGCGGAATCCACGGCGTGCTCCCCGGCGGTCAGGCGGATATTGCCGGTAGGGCGGTCACGCATATCGCTCAGAGCATCGAGATGGCTCTCGATTTCGGCAAAATGCGGTCCAATGCTGTCCACCAGTTTTTCACCCGCTGCAGTCGGGGCAACGCTGCGCGTGGTACGGGTCAGCAACCGCACTTCCAGCCGTTCCTCAAGTCCTCTAATCGCATGGCTGAGAGCCGATTGCGACACGCCCAGTTTGGCCGCCGCCCGCGTAAAGCTGCGTTCTCGCGCCACCACCAGAAATGACATTAAATCGTTAAAGTTTTCTTTAAGCATGAGATGACCTTTTGCGGGAGCGATGCGGTTGCGCGGCACTTACGCTGCAATGTTTCCAGAGTCGTCTTTTTAACATATTTTCTGCGTCAAATTTATGAGCCTGATTCATAAGTGTTAACGCGATTGGGGTTCGCATATCTTCCTCGAACGACATGCGTACGCCTGTGTCTGCCACCCTGGCGCAGGATCATTTTTTGATAAAGTTTCCAGCTTGAAGATAACGATAAAAGGTGCGATTATTGCGCCGCTTTGGCATACCTTGCCATCACGCACAGAGATTTCCTTCGCTTATTCGCGACAGCTCAAGAGGGTTGCGGCACATGACCGGTTTATCACATCGCATTGCCTTGCAGTGCCCGAGAACATTGATGATGACGCCAGCGTGCAACGACCTCCACACTTTCTGTTTCTCGCCCGTTGCCAACCCTTTCATGCGGTAAGGCTACCTTTGCTCGTGGTTAGGCATGATTAAAAATAGAGCGAAGCTCTGATTTTACTGATGTCTATCAGACGTGGCCAAGACGGTAAATCGTTCTGAAACGGCTATGCTTATGTTAAGTAACGCCTGATTAACTCTCGAGCTCACCTCTTAGCCAACGTCACTTTGCCGAGCCGGTGTCTGCGCGTGGGTCTTTCTTGTCACTGTCTGCCTGCGTCGAACAAACCTGCTCATTGCCGTGCCCCTTGGCACACCCTCTTACTTAACCGTTTGAGAGTCCTGTAATATGAAACAGTTAAAAATAGCAGCAAGCGCCTCCGTGGCATCCCATCTCGACACACCGCGTGGCGTAGTCAGCCTCGATGACGCGGACTACACCGACATTGCGGCGATAGTGATTTCCGTGGATGACCTGAATAACGGCAGGCTGGCAGCCGTCGAAGCCTTGGGATTCAGTATCCCTGCGTTTGTTGCAGTACAGGGAGCGGAACAGGTTTCACCCCAGTTTTTAGCGGCGCTAAAGGGCGTGTTCGCTCTGTCGGATGCCAATCAGGCGTTCTATGCCGCGCAGCTCGAAGCCGCGGCCGATGAATACGAGCAGGGCCTGTTCCCGCCGTTTTTCGATACGCTGAAAAAATACGTCGAGATGGAAAATTCGACCTTCGCCTGTCCGGGGCATCAGGGCGGCGAATTCTTCCGTCGTCATCCGGCGGGTCGTCAATTTACCGAATTCTTTGGTGAAAACATTTTCCGCGCGGACATGTGCAACGCCGACGTCAAACTGGGCGACCTGCTTATCCACGAAGGGTCGGCCAAAGATGCCCAGAAGCACGCGGCCAAAGTGTTCAGCGCCGACAAGACCTATTTCGTGCTCAACGGCACCTCGGCCGCCAATAAAGTGGTGACCAATGCGCTGCTGACCCGTGGCGACCTGGTGCTGTTCGACCGCAACAACCATAAATCCAACCACCACGGCGCACTGTTGCAGGCAGGCGCGACGCCGGTCTATCTCGAAACCGCGCGTAACCCGTTTGGTTTTATCGGCGGTATTGATGCCGCCTGTTTCGAAGAGCGCTATCTTCGTAAACAAATTCAGCAGGTTGCGCCGGATCGCGCGGAAGAGAAACGGCCTTTCCGTCTGGCGATTATTCAGCTTGGCACCTATGACGGCACGGTTTACAACGCCCGTCAGGTGGTAGAGAAAATAGGCCATCTGTGTGATTACATTCTGTTTGACTCGGCGTGGGTCGGCTACGAGCAGTTTATCCCGATGATGAAAGAGTGCTCGCCGCTGTTGCTGGAACTCGACGAAAATGACCCCGGGATTATCGTGACCCAGTCCGTTCACAAGCAGCAGGCCGGTTTCTCGCAGACTTCGCAGATTCATAAAAAAGATAATCACATCAAAGGACAGAAGCGCCATTGCAGCCATAAAAAGCTTAATAACGCCTTTATGATGCACGCGTCCACCAGCCCGTTTTATCCGCTGGTTCGCCGCGCTCGATGTCAATGCGCGGATGCACGCGGGCGGCAGCGGCCGACATATGTGGATGGAATGCGTGAAGCTTGGAATCGATGCCCGCAAAATGCTGCTGAAGCAGTGTTCGATGATCCAGCCGTTTGTGCCGCCAACCATCGACGGCACGCCGTGGCAGGATCACGACACCGAAAAAATGGCCAACGATGTGCGTTTCTTCGATTTCGTACCCGGTGAACGCTGGCACGCCTTTGCAGGTTATGCCGAGAAGCAGTATTTTGTGGACCCTTGCAAACTGTTGCTGACTACGCCCGGCATCGATGCGAGCAGCGGTAAATATACCGAGTTCGGTATTCCTGCGACCATTCTTGCCAACTATCTGCGCGAAAACGGCATTGTGCCGGAGAAATGCGACCTCAACTCCATTCTGTTCCTGCTGACGCCTGCGGAAACGCCTGCGAAAATGCAGCATCTTGTCGACGAAATCGCCCGTTTCGAGCGCTATATCGAAGAAGATGCATTGCTGAGCGAGGTATTGCCCACGGTTTATCGCAAGAACGAAGAACGCTATCGCGACTACACGATTCGCCAGCTGTGTCAGGAAATGCACAATCTTTATGTCAGCTTCGACGTCAAAGAGCTGCAAAAAGAGATGTTCCGCGAGAAAGGCTTCCCGCAGGTGGTGATGAACGCGCAGGACGCCCACAGCGAGTTTATTCGCGACAACGTAGAACTGGTGCCTATCAGTGAAGCAGAAGGGCGCATTGCGGCCGAAGGTGCGCTGCCTTATCCGCCGGGCGTATTGTGCGTGGTGCCGGGCGAGCTGTGGGGCGGAGCAGTGCAACGCTATTTTCTGGCGCTGGAAGAGGGCATCAATATTCTGCCGGGCTTCTCGCCCGAACTGCAGGGCGTCTATGTCGAGAAAAAGCCGGTCGGCTGGAAGCGCGTCATGGGTTATGTGATAGCCGAATAACGCCAAAGCGTAACAGGAAGATGAACGGAGCCTTATGGCTCCGTTTTTTATTAGGGCGCGGGCTGATGTCCGGTAATGGTCGCGATAAAGCTGGGATATACAACGCCCAGTATGCCCGCGCACAGCACATCGTTTATCTGCACGCGCGTTTCGGCATCGAAATACTCGCCAAAGGCGCTTTCCAGCGCGGCGCTTGCAAGCAGCGGCGTGTTCATCAGCGCGGTTCTGGCCGCCAGATCGTTGCAGAAGGCGGTGGCCATTTCACTGCTGCTCGGGAAGGTCCTCTCCACCTTTATTTTTAATTTTTGATTGTTCTCGATGGCGTGAACGCCGGTGAAAGTAAGGAAATCTGCCGTTTCTCCGACCATATTCAGACCTGCCCGCATGACATTGTTAATGGCGAGTGCGCCATGCAGCGGTGGATTAAGGGCCGCCGCCGCGCCGGAAGGCGAAGCCAGCGCGCTCATGGTCAGCGAGACGGCAAGCTGATTCGGCACATAAAGGCCTGCGGCGATGAGGGTGCTTTTTTGCGCACCGTAGTGCGATGCGTGAATCCCAGCGCCGATTGCAGTCCTTCGCGAAGCAGGCTGTAACCCTGAAAGGCGACGAGCGTCGAGGCGAGTCCGCTCAATACGCCGGTAGAGCCTGCGGCCACCAGCGCCGCCGTGGAGACCAGAATATTAAAGGTGCGGGAATACTGGGTTATCTGGGTTTCGGTGCCCTGCACGCGATCGCGAATAGCGCCCAGCACATTGAGCAGAGTCGGCATCAATCCGGCCACGGCGGCCAGCGTAAATCGCATTTCGCGGCTTGCGGAACAGGCGTTAAGCCCGGACTCAACCTCGAAAGCAATAACCTGACGCGCCAGCGTGGGCACCGCCACGCACAGGCCGGTGCGCATCAGGGTATTGAAGGTATTGCCAAGATAGCGGCAGAGATAGCCATCACAGGACAACAGCAGGATTTTGCTCAGCCGGGACCAGCCACCACGGGCATCGAGGCCATTTGCTTCTGACTCGGTCACAAACGAGGGCAGATCATGCAGGGCGCGGCACAGGTTGCTGTCATCGGGGGGCGTATTGTCGAGCACATAGCGAGACAGCGTGCGCTGCAACTGTTCTGCATCGAGAGGTTGTTCGGTCAGGGCCTCTGCCGACTGCATTTCGGCGGCATGCAGGATGTCGTCGAGCGTGTTCAATGCGGCCTGTATTTCGGCATCGCTGGGGCGTTGCAGCGCCTCGAATACCTGCTCGGTCAGTTGCTGGCCGCGGTGCGCAAGGTCAAGATACTCGAGTGACGAAGGATTGACGGCGGCAGACTCGAAGCGGTCGAGTCGGGATTCGGAGACGGCGGGTTGAATGGCGGATGAGGAAATAGCGTTTAGCGTCATGAATGGTCCACGAAAATTGCCCTACGGATGAATCAGATGAGGGAGGTGATTACGTAGACTAAGTTAAGAAAAAATTTGGCGCGAGATTCTCATTTTTCGACCAAATTCGCCGTATCGGCAGCATTTTCGGAGCAAATGCAAAAAAACGGAGACCGTCATCAAGGGTCTCCGTTTCGTTACATCACAGGGCGGTTAGTCAGTACGACGATAACTGCGCTGTGTATTGTTCACTTTATACAGATAACGGCGCGATTCACCGGATGGATGGCGACTCACCAGCGTGTCGTAGACATCGCCCGGCGACATATTGTTGATAAGATCAAACGCCCGCGTCTTGTCGCTCGAGAATACGCGCAATACGCTGCCTGCACCGCCGTTATAGGCGGTAATCACCGCATAACGCCGCGAAGTCGGATTGGCGATACCGGCCAGATAGGAGTTTTGCAAAATGGCGAGGTAAGCCGTACCGGTATTGATATTATTCGCCGGATCAAACAGATAGCTGCGGCTTGGTGTGCCCCAATGGCCTTCTGACTTGAACACGTCGGCACCGGCAGTACGTTGCACCACCTGCATCAGACCCAGTGCATCGGCATTGCTCACCGCATACGGGTTAAAGGCGGATTCGGTCTGCATTATCGCCAAAATCAGCGATTGATCGACGCCGTACCGTGCCGCCGCTTCCCGTACCAGCGGCAGATATTTGTGCGCACGCTTGTCCAGGTGGTTCGGCACCATCTGAATGGTGACGGAATAGATGATATGCATGCCGGACTGGCGCTGCTGGAGCTTGTATTGCAGCAGGTAGCTTGCGAAATTGTTGGCGCGGCCTTCCCAGCGAATCGGCTGGCCGGTGTTGTCCAGCACCTGACCGTATAGCATCGGCTCTTTACTGATCTGGATGTCGTTGGCGTCGGAATAGAGGTCAACGCCGGTGGCATCTTCACCGACCAGCAAGGTCTTCACGATAGCCAGACGCAGTTTGCCGACCGGATCGGTTCCCGAAATCGTTTCGAGAGTAATGGTACCCGAATCAAAGTTGATGTGGCTTCGGGTTTCATACTGATCGCTATATTTGACGTAATCTTTGGGTCCGGCGATCAGAACTTCATTAATGCCCCAGATGTTTTCGATGTTGTGGGCAAATTGGCCCATCAAAATGTCAAACCCGTTGGTATCTTTGACGTAATTTTCGTTAAACGGATTTTTTTGCTGCTTGAACAGGAAATCAGTAATGGCGCAATAAGGAGCAACGCTAAAATTTTCTTCATCTTAATAGCCGTATCGTGATGAAAAATAGGGCCGCTATTCGCGTGAATAGAGGCCCCAATAATCGACAAATATTATGCGGAAGGCGGGGTGTAACCTTCAATGTGCACATCATGACCTTCAAACAGGAAGTTGATCATCTCCTGCTCCAGCAGTTTGCGGTCATCGGGATTCATCATGCTTAATTTTTTTCATTGATGAGCATGGTTTGCTTTTTCATCCACTCCGCCCAGGCTTCTTTCGAGATTTCGTTATAGATGCGCTTACCCAGCTCGCCCGGATACAGCTGAAAATCCTGACCTTCGGCTTCTTTATTCAAGAAAGTACAAAAAATTGTCCTGCTCATACTCGATTCCTCATTTATGGCCTGGTGGTCCAGTCCTGTTCCAACCGGCGCGGCATGAATCAAGCCTGTCCGCCCGTCAGTGTGAAAAAATGGCTATCGCGGCAGCGCCTTCGCCAGTTGCGCCAAAAGGCGTTCAACCGGTGCGGCCAGCCCGACAGACTGTGGCTGCGCTAAGTTATACCAGAGACCCGAGCCTTCATCCATGCAACCCGCTGCGGAGTCGATATTAATCCACATTGGCACAATATCCAGATGGAAATGACTGAAAGTATGCCGAAAAGCGATCATTTGTTGCATTGAGGCCCGCGATACGGCGTATTTTTTACCGCCCGCCATCAGTTCGTCTTCGCTGGCAAACTGCGGGAAGCAGAACAGTCCGCCCCATAATCCCACCGGCGGCCGCTGTTCGAGCCACACTTTGTCACCCTGCTGAATCATCAGCATCCAGGCGGTTTTCTCGGGCAGCGTTTTCTTCGGCTTCTTGCCCGGATAGTTTGCCCAGCTGTGATTGGCATAAGCGACACAGCCGAAATTCAGCGGGCAGAGTTCGCATTTTGGCCGCGAACCGGTGCAGACCATCGCGCCGAGATCCATCATCGCCTGATTAAACTGCTGAACACCTTCCGCGGGCGTGACGTCTTCGCTGATTTTCCACAGTCTGTTTTCGACCTTTTTTCGCCCGGCCAGCCGTCGACCGCATAGCAGCGCGCCAGCACGCGTTTGACGTTACCGTCGAGAATAGGGTAGTGCTGACCCAGCGAAAGCGACAGAATGGCCCCCGCCGTCGAGCGGCCAACGCCCGGCAAGGCATTGACTTCTTCAAAGGTGGTCGGGAAAACCCCGTTATGTTGTGCCACAATAGTCTGCGCGGCTTTATGCAGATTACGTGCGCGGGCGTAGTATCCGAGGCCGGTCCATAAATGCAGGACTTCATCCAGCGGCGCGGCGGCCAGCGCGCTCACGGTTGGAAAATAGGTCATAAAGCGCTCAAAATACGGAATCACCGTCGCAACCTGCGTTTGTTGCAACATGACCTCGGAGAGCCAGACTTTATAAGGTGTTTTTTCGAGCTGCCACGGCAGGGTCTTGCGACCATAGCGTTGATACCAATCGAGTACCGCAGGCGCGAAGCGGTGCGCTTCCATCATAGGCGTATTACAGATCCCACAGGGGTTAAAATCGAGCAGAGGATTGCAGCATACCGGCTCACTGCTGTAAACCGGATCTTTGCAAGACTTGCCTTGATTTGCACACAAAGTCGAGGTAAAGCGGCGGATTTTAAACGATCGCTTGCTAAAGCCGGGTAACTTTGGATAATGCGCCTTTCCCTAAATTTATCGCCAGACAGATAGAAAGCACTATGAAAAATGACGTCATTTCACCGGAGTTTGATGAAAACGGTCGCGCGATGCGCCGTATCCGCAGTTTCGTGCGCCGCCAGGGCCGCCTGACCAAGGGTCAGCAACATGCGCTGGACAATTTGTGGCCGGTGATGGGCGTTGAGTATCAGTCGCAGCCTGTCGAGATTGCCTCGCTGTTTGGCCGTGATGCACACACCGTGCTGGAAATCGGTTTCGGGATGGGAACGTCGCTGGTCACCATGGCAAAACAGCATCCCGAGCAGAACTTTATCGGTATCGAGGTCCACTCTCCGGGCGTCGGTGCCTGCCTGGCTACGGCTCAGGAAGAGGGCGTCGAGAACCTGCGCGTGATGTGTCACGATGCGGTAGAAGTGCTCGAAACCATGATCCCCGACGGTTCGCTGGACATGGTGCAGCTGTTCTTCCCCGATCCGTGGCACAAGGCGCGTCATAACAAACGCCGCATCGTACAGACGCCGTTTGTCGAGCTGGTGCGTCGTAAATTGAAGCTGGGTGGCGTGTTCCACATGGCAACAGACTGGGAACCTTATGCCGAACACATGCTCGAAGTGATGAGCGGCGTTGAGGCTTACGGCAATCTGTCGGCGGAGGGCAACTATGTGCCACGTCCGCAATCGCGCCCGGTAACCAAGTTCGAAATGCGTGGTCAGCGTTTAGGCCACGGCGTATGGGATCTGATGTTTGAGAGGAAGCAATAATGGCCAAGAATCGTAGTCGTCGTTTACGCAAGAAGTTACACATTGAAGAGTTTCAGGAGCTGGGTTTCTCGGTAAAATGGCGCTTCCCTGAAGGCACCGACGTCGAAAGCATCGACGCGTCGCTGGATGAGTTCGTTGAAGGCGTTATCGAGCCGAACAAGCTGGCCTTCGATGGCAGCGGCTATATTCAATGGGAAGGCCTTATCTGCCTGCAGGAAATCGGCCGTTGCACCGACGAGCATCGCGAAGCGGTGAAAAAATGGTTGGAAGACCACAAAATGCAGGACGTTGAAGTCAGCGAACTGTTTGATATCTGGTGGGATTGATTTATCCTGTCACTGTCTCTAAAGCGCCTTCCCGGCGCTTTTAATTTAATCCCCTTCGTTTTTGACGCTACAGTTGCACTGGCTTATCTTGCTCATCCGAATAACTGACCTGAGTAAGCTCATCGGACGTCGTCTGTCTTCGCCTGCCGTAACGCCAACGACCTTGGGTATGACTTGAATATCTAAAGGAAAACGGGTGTCGACTGAATTAGACAATGGTTTGCTGGAAGAGATCCTCTCACAGGTTCGGCCGTTGATTGGCCTTGGGAAAGTGGCGGACTACATTCCCGCACTGGCGACCGTCTCGCCGGACAATCTGGGCATAGCGGTCTGCACCGTCGAGGGCCGGCAATTCTTTGCGGGCGACGCGCAGACCCGCTTCTCCATCCAGTCTATCTCCAAAGTCCTGAGCCTGACGCTTGCGATGAGCCGATATGAAGAGCACGAGATCTGGAATCGCTGCGGCAAGGAGCCTTCCGGACAACCGTTCAACTCGCTGGTGCAGCTGGAGCTGGAAAAGGGCAAGCCGCGCAACCCGTTCATCAATCCGGGAGCGCTGGTCATTTGCGATATGCTGCAAAGTCGCCTTGCCGCGCCGAAACAGCGTATGCTGGAAGTCGTGCGTCAGCTTTCCGGCGAACAGGATATTCACTACGATCCGCTGGTGGCCCGTTCCGAGTTCGAGCACTCCGACCGCAATGCCGCCATCGCCTATCTGATGAAGTCATTCGGCAATTTCGACAATGACGTGCTCACCGTGCTGCAAACCTATTTCAACTACTGTTCACTCAAGATGAGCTGTTGCGAGCTGGCGCGTACTTTCCTGTATCTGGTAAACAAGGGCTTGCCGCCTGGCGGTGACGAACCCTTGATAGAACCGGGTCAGGCCCGTCATATCAACGCCTTGATGGTCACCAGCGGCATGTACGATGGGGCGGGCGAGTTCGCCTATCGCGTCGGCATGCCCGGCAAGTCGGGCGTGGGCGGCGGGATAATTGCCGTGGTGCCGGATGAAATGTGCATTGCGGTCTGGTCGCCGGAACTCGATGCCGCAGGGAACTCTTTGGCAGGAACCGCTGCCTTAGAATTACTGGCGCAACGCATTGGCCGCTCAATTTTTAAACAAGCATCCGCAGTCAGCGCGGCAAAGCCTGCTGCCTGTCAGACCGAAGGGAGAAAAAATGTTAGCAAAAACAGGATTAAAACAGGGCCTGATTGGCCTTCTTGCTCTGACGGCGCTCCAGGCTCACGCTGACTTCCAATGCAGCGTCAAGCCGAAAGACGACGTGGTTATCAAACCCGAATCCGTGCAGATCGTTGGCGCGAGCGGCAATGTGCTGATTACGCCGAACGGCAACCTTAGCCAGAACGGCAAGGAAGTCTCTCTGACTGCCAGGCAGCAGCAGGAGGCGATTGACTATCAGGCCGCACTGCGCCGCGACCTGCCGTGGATAGATCAGGGTGCCAGGGCGCATCTCGAGAAAGCCCGAGTGGCAATGGACGGCGTTATCGTCAAACAGCTGGGGTCCAACAGCAACGTGCGCAACCGCCTGACGACACTCGATGGTCAGCTGAAACAGCAGATGAACCGCATTATCGAGCATCGTCCCGACGGCCTGACCTTCCACCATCAGGCTATCGACAAGGTTCAGCAGGATGGCCAGCGTCTGGTCGAGCAGACGATGGGCGGCGTAATGCAGGACAGCATGAACGAAATGGGCACCCGTCAGCTGGCGAGCGGCGGAAATCCGCTACAGGCGATGATGGGCAATCTCGGCGGTTTGCAGCAGGCGGTACAGGCAGAGTGGAAACAGCAGCAGGGCGAATTTGAGAGCTTTGGCCGCAACGTCTGTCATCGCGTGACCTCGCTGGAACAGCAGCGCAGCGAATTGCTGGCCGATATCAAATCATGAGGCAATGCCCTTCCCCTGTAACAGACGGGGAAGGGTAACCGCTAGTCAGCCAAAAACAGTTCCAGCAGCGAGTTCAGGAACAGTTTTCCCTTCTCGGTAATCTGCCAGTGCGTGGTCGTCTCGACCATGTACTCTTTGGCAATGGCTTCGTCTATCTGCGGGCGAACGCTGGACTCTTCCAAACCGGTATAAATCGCGAACTCTTCACGCGGCGCGGCTTCAAGCAGTCGGAAACGGTTCATAAAGAACTCGAACGGCAGCTCCTTACTCTCGACTTCATGCTGTTTATCCATATAGCGACCCTGCATGTAACCGCGCGGATGCTTGGTCTTGACGGTGCGCAGAATACGGCCATCGGGCTGGGTCAGCTTGCCATGTGCGCCACAGCCTACGCCGAGATAGTCGCCGAAACGCCAGTAGTTGAGATTATGCTGGCACTGATAACCCGGCTTGGCATAGGCAGAGGTTTCATATTGCCGATAACCGGCGGCGGTCAGCAGTTGATCGCCCTGCTCGAAGATGTCCCACAGGGCATCGTCATCAGGCAGCACCGGCGTCTTGTAGGCGAACATCGTATTCGGCTCGATGGTCAGCTGATACCACGACAGATGCGGCGGATTCAGTGCAATCGCCTGACGCAGGTCGTCCAGCGCTTCTTCCAGCGTCTGATTCGGCAGGCCGTGCATCAGATCAAGGTTAAAGCTGCGCAGGCCTAAATCGGTCGCAAGGTGCGCGGCGCGTTTTGCCTCGTCCGGTCCGTGAATCCGCCCAAGACGTTCAAGCTTCTCGCTGCTGAAACTCTGCACGCCGATGGATATGCGGTTCACCCCGGCGCGCTGATAGCCGCTGAAGCGATCGGCTTCGACCGTGCCGGGATTCGCTTCCATGGTAATTTCCGCCGTGGGGGAAACGGGCAGACGAGCGCGAACGCCATCGAGGAGATTCTGCATCGCTTCGCTGCTCAGAAGGCTCGGCGTGCCGCCACCGATAAAGATAGTCTCAACGGTGCGGCCTGCGGTCAGATGCAGATCGGCATCGAGATCGGCCAGCAGATGCGCCACATAATCGTCATGCGGCACCTCGCCTTTCAGCGCGTGCGAGTTGAAATCGCAGTAGGGACATTTCTGAACACACCACGGAATATGCAGATAAAGACTTAACGGTGGCAGCTTACGCATTCTTCTCGGCAGCCTCGGACATCGCCTTGAACAGCTTGGCCAGCGCCAGACCACGGTGGGAAACGGCGCTTTTTCTTCGCGCGTCAGCTCTGCGGCAGTTTTGCCGAGTGCCGGAACATAGAAAATAGGATCATAGCCAAACCCGCCTTCACCAGACATGGCGCGGGTGATTTCACCGTCCCAGCTGCCGTGGCACACCAGCGGCGTCGGATCTTCGGCGTGGCGCAGATAGACCAGCACGCAGTGGAACTGCGCCTGACGCCGGCCTTCCGGCACGTCTTTCAACGCGTCGAGCAGTTTGTCGAGATTGCGCTGGTCGGTCGCGCCTTCGCCGGAATAGCGGGCCGAGTAAATTCCTGGCGCACCGCCGAGAAAATCGACCGCCAGACCCGAGTCGTCGGCAACCGCAGGCAGACCGGTAATCTGCGCCGCATGACGAGCTTTCAGAATCGCGTTTTCGATAAAGGTCAGGCCGGTTTCATCTGCGTCATCGACACCCAGTTCAGTCTGCGCGACGACGTCGAGTCCGAAATCAGCGAGGAGGTGCGCGAGTTCACGCACTTTTCCGGGATTACCGGTGGCCAGTACAACTTTTTGCATGTCAACTTCCTGAAAGTGAAAAATTTACGCCACGGCAGAAGCGTTACCTTCCGTCCGTGGCGTAGGAGCTAATCCTGGTTACAGCAGGAACCAGAGCTCGCCCAACAAATCCATGCCGAGATAGTTCAGCATATACAGAATGAGAATCACGACCATGGCCGAGAAATCGATACCGCCCATTGCCGGAATGATGCGGCGGATAGGGGCCATTAGTGGCTCGGTAAGCTGCATCAGCACATAATCCATGGCACCACGGCCCTGACTGACCCAGCTCATGAGCGAGCGAATGATGATAAGCCAGAACACCAGATAACCGGCCGATTTGACCAGCGCAATCAGTCCAAACAACAGGTTATAAGGACTAAGCGAAATTCCGCCACCCTGAATCAGCAGCAGCAGCGGGTACTTTATGGTCATCAGCAGGAAGGCCAGCAGCAGCGATGCGCTGTCGATAGGGCCGAGTGGCGGAATGACTCTGCGCAGCGGGCCGATAATCGGCTGGGTTATTTTAACAACAAATTGCGAGAAGGGATTATAAAAATCGGTCCTCGCCCACTGCATCCAGATACGTAAAAGTAAAACCATGACATAGAGGTCAATCAGTGTCTTGACCAGAAAAGTCAGCGTGAGCATATTTAACCTTATTCTTGTGATAGTGAGTTCAAAGCAACACTCTGAACC
This sequence comes from Rouxiella chamberiensis, assembly GCF_026967475.1. Lineage (NCBI taxonomy): Bacteria > Pseudomonadati > Pseudomonadota > Gammaproteobacteria > Enterobacterales > Yersiniaceae > Rouxiella > Rouxiella chamberiensis. The sequence goes on from NZ_CP114058.1 coordinate 4,407,753, forward strand.
AGCAGAACTTTTTCCCAAATGATGTCGTTTTTGACCAGAAAGCCCGCCGCAGCAGGCTCCTGTCGAAAAACTAGAACTGTTTTTCCATTTCTTCCGCGCGTGCCACCGCAGCCTGCATCGCCTGCGCCACGATAGCAGTCAGATCGCGTTCGTTGAATACATTCAATGCTGCGAAGGTCGTGCCGCCTTTGGAGGTCACATTTTCGCGCAGGGTAGACAGCGGCGTTTCAGGGTTGGCCTCAACCAGTGCCGCGGCTCCGCTTGCCGCCTGCTGCACCAGCAGACGGGCGTTGTCGGCACTCAGGCCCTGACGCTGCGCTTCCTGCTGCATGGCTTCCATAAACAGGAAGAAATACGCCGGTGCGCTGCCCGCCGCTGCAATCACCTGATTGATGCCTGCTTCCGTCTCTACCCAGCAGACTTTGCCGACCGCCGTCATCAATTCGCTGCTGAACTCGCGGTCTTGTTCCGACACCTGCTGCGGCGCAAACAGCCCGCTCATGCCTTTACCCACCAGCGACGGCGTGTTGGGCATGATGCGCACGATACGCAGATTGTCGCCGAGCAGGGCATAGAAACGCTCGACGCTGACGCCCGCCGCAATCGACAGCACCAGTTTGTCGCTAAAATCGACCTGTTGCTGCAACTCGCTGCAAACGTCGGCCATCAGCTGAGGTTTTACAGCCAGCACCACGACATCGGCCGTTTGCGCACTGGCGATATTGTCACTGCTGCTGAGGGTGCCATACTTGTCTTTCAGCGCATCGCGGTTTTTGCCGGAAGGCGCGCAGACGGTAATCTTGTCTGCCGGATAACCGCTCGTGACCAAACCGGCGATGATTGCGCCAGCCATATTTCCTGCACCGATAAAGCATATCTTGCGATGTTGCATGTTGCTCCTCTTTACCCTTCCTATTTAGCGCTGCCGTGGCGTGGATTACATCCCCGCTTTTGCCACTGGCCTGATAAAGCTGCCGGAGACGCGGTCATCCGGCCCCCGCGATGCACGCGGCAATCAGGTAAAGTGACTCGTTTTTACGCCAGCTCCAATAATCGGGTTATCCATTTTAAAGGTGTGTTTATTTCGAATAATCACGGGCACCGAAGATAGCGGTGCCGATGCGGACCAGGGTGCTGCCCGCCGCGATGGCGGCCGGCATGTCATCGGTCATGCCCATCGACAGCGTATCGACATCGGGATATTGCTGTTTAAGCTGCCTGAAAGCCGCAGTCATCTGGCGGAACACGGCCAGTTGACGAGAATGATCGCTTTCCGGCGCGGGAATCGCCATTAACCCACGCAGTTTCAGGCGCGGCATTCTGGCTATCTCGGCGGCCAGTGATGCGACCTGATCCAGCGCAATGCCGGATTTACTGCCTTCATCGCTGATATTGACCTGTATCAGCACCTGCAACGGAGGCATGGCTTCCGGACGTTGTTCGTTAAGTCGTTGTGCAATCTTCAACCGGTCAATCGTATGACACCAGCTGAAATTCTCGGCCACCAGACGACTTTTATTGGACTGCAAAGGACCGATAAAGTGCCAGATGAGCGCGGCCGGATGATCGGCGAAGGCGGCGACTTTCTCGACGCCTTCCTGCACATAGTTTTCACCAAAGGCCAGTTGCCCGGCGGCGATCGCTTCTTCGATAGCGCTCGCAGGTTTGGTTTTACTGACTGCAAGCAACGTCACTTCTTCTGGAGAACGCTCGCAAAGGGCGGCAGAAGAGGCGATACGCTCCCTGACTTGCTGTAGATTTTCCGCAATAGATGAATGCTGACGTTGGTTCATAGTGGCTCGGGAGTGTTTCAAATGGATATCAATAGTTTTGTAGCGCTAAGTGTAAAGCAAAATGCCTCGGATCTGCACCTTTGTACCGGCCACGTGCCGAGAATCCGTGTCGACGGCGAGCTGATAGACGGCGCACTGACGGAACCCGTCACCCATGAGCAGCTTGTTACGCTCAGCGAAATCTGGCTCGACCACGAGGCGCTTACGGCCCTGCATCGGCAGGGGCAGGCGGATGCAGCCGTCACGCTTTCCGACGGTCGTCGCGTGCGGGTCAATTTTTTCGCCAGTTTGCCGGACTGTCTCTGGCACTTCGACCGCTGCCTCTGGCGTGCCCGACGCTGGAGGCGCTCCAGACACCTTCCGTATTGCAAACGCTCTCGGAACAGGAAGACGGGCTGATTTTGATAACCGGCGCAACCGGCAGCGGTAAATCGACCACATTGGCGGCGATGATAGGCCATCTCAATCAAACCCGCACGAGGCACATTATCACGTTGGAGGACCCGATTGAATTCCTGCACACCAGTGAACGCTGTTTAATTCAGCAGCGGGAACTCGGCACGCATACGCCTTCGTTTTCAGGTGCAATTAAAGCCGCGCTGCGTGAAGACCCCGACGTACTACTGCTTGGCGAACTGCGCGACAGCGACAGCATTCGTCTGGCGCTGACCGCCGCAGAAACCGGGCATCTGGTTTTGGCGACTCTGCATGCGCGCCATGCTTCACAGGCGGTAGACAGGCTGGTGGATGTCTTCCCGGCCGAAGAGAAAGCCTTTGTCCGCGCCCAGCTGGCGGGCAGTCTGCGTGGCATTCTGGCGCAAAAACTCGTGCAGGGGCCGAAAGGCGGAAGGGTAGGCTTATATGAATTGCTGACCACTACCCCGGCGGTATGCAATCTGATTCGCGAGGGCAAAACCCATCAATTGCAGGACAGTCTGCAAACCGGCGGCGAGGCCGGTATGCAAACCTTTGAGCAAAGCAGGCAACAGCGGATCAATGCCGGGCTGCTTGCCGGCTGAAATCGATACGGGTCAAGGCGTGTTCCACTGATTCTCGAACCAGCTTTCAAGGATGATAACCGCAGAGGCGGCATCAACGCTGCCCTTGTCCAGCGCGCGAAACCCGCCGCGTTCGAACAGGTCGGCACGTGCTTCAACGGTGCTGAGCCGCTCGTCGTGGAGTTCGACCTGAACGCCGAATCTGCCGTGCAGACGGTTGGCAAACCTGCGGGCGCGTGCGGTGAGCGGTTGCTCGGTGCCGTCCATGTTTAGCGGCAGGCCGACGATGACTAAATCGGGTTGCCACTCTTTGAGTAGTTTTTCGATTTTCTGCCAGTCCGGTGTCCCGTCCTGTGCCTTGAACGAGGTCAGCGGTCGTGCAGTGCCCGTGACTTCCTGACCAATGGCAAGGCCGATGCTTTTGGTCCCGAAGTCGAAGGCGAACAGCGTGCGATTACCCATTATGCGTGGCCTGCGTGGGTTGCCAGCTGGCTGATTTCGATACCGATCATCTTGGCCGCTTCGCGCCAGCGGTCGGCAATAGGCGTTCTGAAAATAATATCGCTGCTGGCTTCGATGGTGAGCCAACTGTTGTTGAGCAGTTCCTGCTCAAGCTGACCCTGTTCCCAGGCAGCGTAACCCAGCGCAACCAACACGTCTTTCGGCTGGTCCGGGGTGCCGAGCGTTTCCAGCACGTCTTTCGAGGTGGTTATCATGGTCTGATCGGAAATCTGGATGCTTGAACCAAAACCCTGACGCGGCGTGTGCAGAATAAAACCGCGGTCGTCGGCCAGCGGGCCGCCGGAAAACACCGGGCGATCCAGATTGATGGCCGGATCCCGTGGCGTCGGATCAATATCCAGTTTATCGAGGACATTTTTAACCGTGAAATCGTCGACTAGCTTGTTGATGACCAGCCCCATTGCGCCTTCGTCGTTGTGTTCGCACACATAGACAACGGAGCGCTTGAACATGGGTTCTTCAAGTCCGGGCATGGCAATCAAAAAGTGGTGCTGTAAATTCATTTTGGGTATCCGTCCGTTATTTTTCGCGCCGTAACGACGTTGACGGGCCTGGCTTGCCCTCGTCACTGATGGGGTAGGCGACGAGGGCTGCTCGGCCGCGGCCTGGCTACGACACGAAATCTAATGGATTTTGAGATCGGTAATAGATTTTAAAACATGACGTTAACGCGCAGCCAAACGGGCTTCGATAGCGTCCATCAGCATGCCGGTAATGGAGATATCCGGGAATGCCGCCTCGATTTCACGTACACAGGTCGGGCTGGTGACGTTAATTTCGGTCAGGCGATCGCCGATGATGTCGAGTCCGACAAAAATCAGACCCTTTTTCTTCAGCGTAGGCGCAACGGTACGCGCAATGGCCCAATCGCTTTCGCTGAGTGGACGCGCTTCACCACGACCACCGGCCGCCAGATTGCCGCGCGTTTCGCCCTGGGAAGGGATACGCGCCAGACAGTAAGGCACTGGTTCGCCGTCGACAACCAGCACGCGCTTGTCGCCGTCCTTGATGGCGGGCAGGTAATTCTGCGCCATGCAGTAACGGCTGCCGTGTTCGGTCAGCGTTTCGATGATAACGGACACATTGGCATCTTCCGGTTTCAGGCGGAAGATAGACGCGCCGCCCATGCCGTCGAGCGGCTTGAGGATCACATCGTTATGCTCTTTGTAGAATGACTTGAGCTGAGTGGCATCACGCGTGACCAGCGTATCTGGTGTCAGTTCAGGGAACCAGGCGGTGAACAGCTTTTCGTTACAGTCGCGCAGGCTCTGCGGCTTGTTGACGATAAGCGTGCCTTTCTCTTCTGCGCGCTCGAGAATATAGGTCGCGTAGATAAATTCGGTGTCGAACGGCGGATCTTTACGCATCAGGATAACGTCGAGATCCTGCAGGGCGATGTCCTGCTCGTCGCCAAACTGATACCAGCTCTCGTAATCCTGCTTAACCAGCAGTTTACGCGTTTGAGCACGGCCTTCGCCGCCGCGCAGATACAGAGAGTTCATCTCCATATAATGCAGTTCATAGCCGCGACGCTGGGCTTCCAGCAACATGGCGAAGCTGGTGTCTTTCTTGATGTTGATGGAAGAAATCGGGTCCATCACGATGCCAAGCTTAATCATCTTCTCTCCTTTAAGGCCTGCTTCTAGCCCAGATCGCCAAAACGCACCTGAAGTGCGGTGATGGCGGTGAGCGCGGTAGTTTCAGTGCGTAGAACACGCGGTCCCAACAGGATATCAGTAAATCCGTAGCCCGTGGTCATTGCAATCTCTTCGGCGGAAAGGCCGCCTTCGGGGCCAATCAGCAAACGTACTCGCTCAACCGGCAGCGGCAGGGTGTTGATGCTGTGGCTGGCGCGCGGATGCAGATTCAGTTTCAGGCTGTCGTCCTGCTCGGCGCACCACTGTTCAAGCGGCATGGCTTCGCGTATTTCGGGTACACGGTTACGCCCGCACTGTTCACAGGCGGCGATGGCAATCTTTTGCCACTGTTGCAGTTTCTTGGCCAGCCGTTCGCCGTCGAGTTTTACGCCACAGCGGTCGGAAAAGAGAGGGGTAATCGTGTTCACCCCAAGCTCGATGGACTTCTGAATGGTGAACTCCATCTTTTCGCCGCGCGAAATCACCTGGCCGAGATGAAGATTTAGCGGCGATTCGTTGTCGGCCAGTTCGCCGGTGCCTATCTGCACGCGCACGCTTTTCTTGTCGACATGGGACAAGGTTGCGTCGAATACCTGATTGGAGCCGTCAAACAGCTGGATCTGTTGCCCCGGTTGCATACGCAGAACGCGACCCACGTGATTGGCGGCGTCTTCGCAAAGCGCAATCTCGGCATGGGCGCTCAAAGGCTCGGGATGATAAATGCGGGGTATGCGCATGTGAGGCTGTAATCCTATGATAAAAAAACAGCGCCCCCGACTCATGACAGAATCAGGGCGCGCGTGACAGGCATATTATGTAGATATAGTAGGTTAGCTGTTTCCCTGCTTGCAAGCCTGCTGAACATAGTTGTTGTGATTACCCTGCACGGCAGCGATGCGGTTATCGCGCTCGCATTCCCACGGCGTCACCGGATACAGCTTGTCCCACGCCGTAAACAGCTGAGTCTGCTGGCGTGAGAGGTTCAGGTGATACTGGTCGCGCATATAGAAATAGGTGCGGGCAATGGCACCGCGCGCACGCACCGGCGGCTCGGCCACTTTGTTCTTGAAATCTATCTTCATTTCACAGCGACCGTACTGACCGGCCGGAATATTGGCCATGCCGTACTGGAAGTTGTTGCGATCGCCGTTCACTTCGCCGATGGACGGTTGCAGATTATGCAAATCGGTTTCCATCTTGCGATAGGTGGCGTCCTTGTTGCAGTTCTTTCTGCCGCCGTTTTGCCAGCACAGATGCTGGTGGCCGAACTCCCATGCGGGCACTACGTGTTCCCACTCGATGCGGCTGGCGCGCTGGGCATTCTTGCGAGGCGTATAACCACAGGACTGCAGATCCGGCGTGCCTTTTTTACCCGTCCAGCTCACTTTGCAGCCGCAATAAAAGGTCGGCGCATCGTGGTTGATTTTCACTGCCGCTGCTTTCGCCTGCGTGAAGTTATTAATTTTGATGTGATCATAAGATTCACTGAAAGCGCTAAACGACGAAAAAGCGACGAGGGAGAGCAGCAGCAGAAGTTTGCGAGACATAGTTAATCAACCCGAGAGCTAAAAGCAGGCAGGTTAGCGGATGTAGAGGGCGCTATCAATGAGATATTGGGTATTTTTTAACGAGTAAGTCGACGCCGTAACGCCCGCCACTCGCGGCCTGACGAAGTCTTGCTAGCTGGTTTTGAAGCGCAACAGGGTCTTGCAGTGGCAGCAGCGATACTCGGCTTCCTTGCGCATGACTTTGTTATGACGACGGACGGTCAGTTGATGGTCGCGGCACTGGCAAAGATAGGGGTAAGTTTTGCTCTGCACCGAGGCGACCTTGAACTGGTGCGTGCGGCTGGCGGAAACGCCCAGAATCGACTCCATCATCCAGCGCCACTCTTTGCCGTGCGGGGCGACGGAAGGGCCGAAGTGTCGAAAGACCAGCAGATGCGCCAACTCGTGCGGGACCACTTCATCAATGAAAGGTTGCTGGTTTTCCAGTAACAGCACCGGATTCAACCTGATTAGCCAGTGTTGCAGATAAGCCGTGCCCGCGCTGGTGCCGCGCTGCTGATAATTTACCTCGGGCTCGGGATACGAGACCTTCAGCTTCTCGTTGGCGAGCGCGAGTTTTTCGCGCATGCAGCGCATGACCGCCTGTTGCAGGGCGATGGGAATTCGAGTGCTTTTCATGTTTCGCAGCATAAATCTGCAACAGGGGGTGACGCAAGTGAAAAGCCTGTGCTGCGGATGAGAAGCGGATAAAAAAAGGCGCTCAACGAGCGCCTTGGATGACCTGCGGAGAAGCGTGTTATTCGCCGATGTTTTTCAGTTTCTTGCCGCTCATCAGGTTACGTTCGATGTGCTCGAGAGACACGCCTTTGGTTTCCGGAATCAGCGCCAGAGTGATGAAGATAAACACCACGTTCAGTGCGCCGTAAACCCAGAAGGTATTGGCGTTGCCGAGGTTGTCCAGCATGGTCAGGAAGGTCGCCCCGACAATCATGTTGGCAATCCAGTTGGTTGCGGTAGAAACGGTGATACCGAAATCACGGCCTTTCAGCGGCTGAATTTCAGAACACAGTACCCAGATAAGCGGACCGGCGCTCATTGCGAAACCGATGATAAACATCAGCAGCATCGCGATGGCGAAGTATTTCGCGCCCATCGATTCGACACCGATATGCAGCATGGTGCCGAGAATACCCATACCGATAGCCATGACCAGGAAGCCCAGAATCAACGTCGGCTTGCGGCCCCAGCGGTCAACCAGACCGATGGCGATAAAGGTTGCCAGAACGTTGACCAGACCTACGATAACGGTGCCCCACATCTGTTCGGAGTTGCTGGCAAAACCGGCCAGCCCGAAGATTTTCGGCGCGTAGTACATGATGACGTTCATACCGGTAAACTGTTGCATGACTTGCAGCAGAATGCCGAGGTACACCGCACGACGGAAGTTCTTGTTGTTGGTGAAGAGCTTCCAGCCACCCTGTTTTACTTTCAGGCTTTCACGAATTTCGTTCAGTTCGTTCTTCGCCTGCTCACTGGTGTCACGCAGTTTTTCGAGCACGCGACGGGCTTTCTCGTCGTTGCCGCGCGCAGCCAGCCAGCGCGGGCTGTCCGGCAGGAAGAATACGCCGATAAGCAGCAGCAGGGCAGGGATGGTAATAACGCCCAGCATCCAGCGCCATGAACCGGTATAGCTGAAGCCGGTATCGGACAGATAAGCCGCCAGAATCCCGATGGTAATCATCAGCTGATACATGGAGATCATGCTGCCACGGATTTTTTCCGGAGCGATTTCAGACAGATAAAGCGGCGCAGTATAAGAGGCCACACCGACTGCCAGACCCAGCAACACACGGGCAATGATAAGCACTTCCGTGTTCGGAGCCAGCGCAGACGCCAGAGAACCTATCACGAACAGCACGGCGCCAATCATCAGGCTGTATTTACGGCCGATGCGGAAGTTCATCCAGCCACTGCCTACCGCACCGACGGCGGCACCAAACATCATCGAACTCACCACCCATTCCTGCTGGTGGTTGGTTATCTGAAAATCATGACTGATAAACGGTAATGCCCCTGCAATCACCCCAATGTCCAGGCCGAACAGCAGCCCGGCCAATGCGGCGAGAAAACAGACAAAAAAGGTTACACTCTTGTTCGAGCGCTTCTCTGCCTTATATGACGTTGAGATACTCATCCTGCCTCCGAAAAATGGCTATAATTCTTTGCTCGCTATGTTATTGGCCTAGCGGCCGCTAAAGAGTGCGCCAGATCACATAGTTGTAATCGCTTACACTTCTTGTTGCATAGGCAAACGTGTTGTGACGAGCTTTTGTAAGACTTTGTTAAGACGGACGCGTTAGCGATATAGACTTCTAGTCTATCCCCTGATTTAAATCAATCAATTGTTGCCAACCCGTAACTGTGCATTACTCTAACTTATTAATTAGTAAGAATATATATTCTGTAACCGTTTTCAAATCAAGACGATTCTTTAAAACGAGCATAAAGAGAATAGCCATAAAAAAACCCCGCCGGTAAGGGCAGGGTTTGTTTTAGGAATAAGTCGTTAAACTTTTGCTAACCGTTGTTCGGCTAAATTACAGGCCGGCGGCTTCGCGCAGCTGAGCTGCCTTGTCGGTTTTTTCCCAAGGGAAATGTTCGCGACCGAAGTGACCGTAGGCAGCCGTCTCTTTGTAGATTGGGTGCAGCAGGTCAAGCATCTGAATCAGGCCGTATGGACGCAGGTCGAAGAACTCGCGAACCAGCAGGGTCAGTTGCTCGGTAGACACTTTTTCGGTGCCGAAGGTTTCAACCATGATGGAGGTCGGTTCTGCTACGCCGATTGCGTAGGAAACCTGAATCTCGCAGCGGTCGGCAAGGCCGGCAGCAACGATGTTTTTTGCTACATAACGTGCCGCGTAGGCCGCCGAACCGGTCAACCTTGGAAGGATCCTTGCCCGAGAATGCACCGCCGCCGTGACGCGCCATGCCGCCGTAGGTATCCACGATGATTTTGCGACCGGTCAGACCACAGTCACCCATAGGTCCACCGATAACGAAACGGCCCGTCGGGTTGATGTGATATTTGGTGGAGGCATTCAGCCATTCGGTAGGCAGAACCGGCTTGATTATCTCTTCCATCACCGCTTCTTGCAGATCTTTCTGGCTTATCTCTTCCGAGTGCTGAGTTGACAGCACAACCGCGTCGATGCCGACGATTTTACCGTCGTCATACTGGAAAGTGATCTGGCTTTTTGCGTCCGGGCGCAGCCATGGCAGTGAACCTGACTTACGTACCGCAGCCTGTTGTTGAACCAGACGGTGTGCATAAGTCACCGGTGCCGGCATCAGCACGTCGGTTTCATTGGTTGCATAACCAAACATCAGACCCTGGTCACCGGCACCCTGTTCCAGCGGATCGCTGCGGTCAACACCCTGATTGATGTCGGGAGACTGCTTGCCAATGGCGCTCAGTACGGCACAGGAGTTGGCGTCGAAGCCCATTTCTGAGTTGACGTAGCCAATTTCGCGGATGGTGTTACGGGTAATCTCTTCGATATCAACCCATGCGCTGGTGGTCACTTCACCGCCAACCAGAACCATGCCGGTTTTGACGTAAGTTTCGCAGGCAACGCGTGCTTTAGGATCTTGTTCTAAAATCGCGTCGAGAACGGCATCAGAGATTTGGTCAGCGATTTTGTCTGGATGTCCTTCTGAAACAGATTCGGACGTAAAGAGGTGTTTAGCCATTATCTTCTTTACCTTTCATACGACGGTTATAAATTGCTGCCAAGCTAGGCAACATGAAAAAGGACAGATTTGAAGCCCATCCGTGAAGCCGTTTGACGGTTTACAAAATAGACGGATTAACATCTGGACGTCTATTTTAGGACAGCTTCGAAGGTGATTGCCAGCCCTTTTTTCCAGCACGCGTGTTCAATTAGTGCCTAACAGGCGTGACATTCACTAAGAGAAACGGTTTTCGGCTCACTTTCATTTTGCATTTGCCCAGTCTTACCGGTATAAACGCCTCCGCGCTGCACTAATTCTCCAGTTAGTGATTAATCAGCGTATTCCAGTAATTACTGTTCTCTTTATGCCCTATTTGGCCGGATGTCCGTTTGCAAGGCGTGGCACCTGTGGAGGTGGTTAAGTTAATGACCCGCTTTTTACCGCTTGTTACATTTCAACAGCATCCTCAGCAGTCGCCTGTCATCCCTGCGTACTGCCACGGTGAAAAAATTCAGCTATCCCCCAAGGTTTTTCCCGACTCATTCCACCGAGTCTGACAACGTGATTTACAATTATATGCGTGATCGACTTGTTCGAAGAGATGACGACCGGCTTTCGACCGCCGTTTATCGGCTTTGTCCGAGTTGTTCTCACCTGTTGTTACTGCGATAGTGGCTGGCCATGCTGTCAGTGTAGAAAAGGGTATTAACTATGTCTGATGACATGCATTCCCACCGTCCGTCTCATGCGGGCGACAGTGTTTCTTTGCGCTCCATGCAGGAGGTTGCCGTGAACGACCGTGATGCCAGCAAAATGCTGCGTACTTACAACGTTGCCCATTGGGGCAATAACTATTACGACGTCAATGAGCTTGGCCACATCAGTGTATGTCCCGATCCGGACGTCCCTTCGGCCCGCGTAGACTTGGCGCAACTGGTGAAAGACATGCGCGAGCAGGACGGTCAACGTCTGCCGGCGCTGTTCTGTTTCCCGCAAATTCTTCAGCACCGTTTACGCTCGATAAACGCGGCCTTTAAACGCGCGCGCGAATCCTTTGGCTACAACGGTGACTATTTCCTGGTTTATCCTATCAAGGTCAACCAGCATCGCCGTGTTATCGAATCGCTGGTGGAATCCGGTGAACCTTTGGGTCTGGAAGCCGGTTCGAAAGCCGAACTGATGGCGGTTCTGGCCCATGCAGGCATGACCCGATCGGTTATCGTCTGTAATGGCTACAAAGACCGCGAATATATTCGTCTGGCTCTGATCGGCGAGAAGCTGGGCCACAAGGTCTATCTGGTCATCGAAAAAATGACCGAAATCAAGCTGGTGCTGGAAGAGGCCGAGCGCCTTAATGTTATCCCGCGTCTGGGCGTGCGTGCGCGTCTGTCCTCGCAGGGTTCCGGCAAATGGCAGTCGAGCGGCGGCGAAAAATCCAAGTTCGGTCTGGCTGCCGCGCAGGTTCTGCAACTGGTTGAAATGCTGCGTGCGGCAGATCGTCTGGACAGCCTGCAACTGCTGCACTTCCACCTCGGCTCGCAGCTGGCCAATATCCGTGACATCTCGACCGGTGTGCGTGAATCTGCCCGTTTCTATGTTGAACTGCACAAGCTGGGCGTCAATATCCAGTGCTTCGACGTGGGCGGCGGTTTGGGCGTGGACTACGAGGGAACCCGCTCGCAGTCTGACTGTTCGGTCAACTATGGCCTGAACGAATACGCCAACAACGTTATCTGGGGCATCGGCGATGCCTGTAATGAACACGGTTTGCCGCACCCTACCGTCATCACCGAGTCTGGCCGCGCCGTCACCGCGCACCACACGGTGCTGGTGTCCAACGTGATAGGCGTCGAGCGTAACGAGTTTACGCCGCCGGTCGCACCTGCCGAGGATGCGCCGCGTGCGCTGTCGAGCATGTGGGACACCTGGAACGAAATGCACGACCCCGAAAACCGTCGCTCGCTTCGCGAATGGCTGCACGACTGCCAGATGGACCTGCACGACGTCCATTCCCAGTACGCGCACGGCATTCTGGATTTGACCCAGCGCGCCTGGGCGGAAGAGATCTACCTGAATATCTGCAACGTTATCCAGCAGCAGCTTGATCCCAGCAATCGCGCGCACCGCCCGATTATCGATGAACTGCAAGAGCGTATGGCCGACAAGCTGTACGTCAACTTCTCGCTGTTCCAGTCGATGCCGGATGCGTGGGGTATCGATCAGCTGTTCCCGGTATTGCCGCTGGAAGGGCTTGATAAACCGCCAATCGGCCGCGCGGTGCTGCTCGACATCACCTGCGACTCCGACGGGATTATCGATCACTACGTCGATGGCGACGGCGTGACGACCACCATGCCGATGCCGCCGTACGACCCCGAAAATCCTCCTGCGCTCGGCTTCTTTATGGTCGGTGCCTACCAGGAAATCCTCGGCAACATGCACAACCTGTTCGGCGACACTGCTGCGGTTGACGTGTTTGTGTTCCCCGACGGCAGCATTGAAGTCCAGCAGTCCGACGAAGGCGATACCGTGGCCGATATGCTGGAATACGTGCAGCTCGACCCGAATGTCCTGCTGACCCGCTTCCGCGATCAGGTTAAAGAAACCGATCTCGACGACGCGCTACAGGCGCAGTTTATCGAAGAGTTCGAAAGCGGACTGTACGGCTATACCTATTTGGAAGACGAATAAGTCTTTAAATAAGGCATGAACCATGGCCTCGCGGAGACAGACTCCGGCGAGGTTTTCATAAAAGGAAAAGTTATGAGCACTTTGGGGCACAAGTTTGACAACTCGCTGGTTTCCAACGCCTTTGGATTCCTGCGATTCCCGGTGAATTTCGAGCCGTACGACAGCGATGCCGAGTGGGTTATCACCGGCATTCCCTTCGACATGGCGACGTCCGGCCGTTCCGGTTCGCGTCTTGGCCCGGCGGCAATCCGTCAGGTATCGGTAAATCTGGCGTGGGAAGGCAAGCGCTGGCCGTGGGATTTCGATCTGCGTGAACGCCTGAAAGTTGTCGACTGCGGAGACGTAGTGTTTGATTTCGGTGATGCCCAGAGCCTGGTGGACAATCTTGAAGAGCACGCCGATCGCCTGCTGGCTTCCGGCAAGCGCATGCTGTCATTCGGCGGCGACCACTTTGTGACGCTGCCGCTGCTGCGCGCGCACCACAGAAAGTTCGGCAAAATGGCGCTGGTGCATTTCGATGCGCACACCGATACCTACTCCAACGGCAGCAAGTTCGACCACGGCACCATGTTCTATCATGCGCCGAAAGAAGGCCTGATCTCTGCCGAGAACTCCGTGCAGATCGGCATTCGTACCGAATTCGACAAAGATCTCGGCTTTACCGTGCTTGACGCGGCGCAGGTCAACGATCGCACCGTTGACGATATTCTGGCGCAGGTGAAACAGATTGTGGGCGATCTGCCTGTTTATCTGAGCTTTGATATCGACTGTCTGGACCCGGCGCACGCGCCCGGAACCGGTACGCCGGTGATTGGCGGCCTGACTTCCGATCGCGCCCTGAAACTGGTGCGCGGCCTGAAAAATCTGGATCTCGATATTGTCGGCATGGATATTGTCGAAGTTGCGCCATCCTATGACCAGTCTGAAATCACCGCGCTGGCCGCGGCGACACTGGCGCTGGAAATGCTGCACGTGCAGGCAGACAAGAAGGGCGCATAAGCCTGTTCCTGATTGCTGCTTCAAAACCCGGCGCTGCCGGGTTTTTTGTTTCCGTTGCAGGCAATGATAAATAGCAAAGTTTCGAAAAACGGCGGCGAAAACAGCAAGACAGTGGCAACCTCTTCTTATATCACTCTCATGCCGACAACATCTCCTTATAAGCTCTGTGCCATGATTGGTTTTTGCAGGCGGTGGCGATATAGTTGGAAAGACTGAAAACTCTATGCCCTCTGCGCCGCTTTCCGAAAGAGTGTCCCTTGCCGTAATAGAGATTGCCGTTTTAATCCGTAGTCTGAGAAAATGATTTTTTCGACTGCTTTTTTAATCCGACCTGGAGTAGAACATGTCCTCTCGTAAAGAGCTTGCGAACGCTATCCGCGCACTCAGCATGGACGCCGTGCAGAAAGCGAATTCCGGCCACCCCGGCGCCCCGATGGGGATGGCCGACATCGCCGAAGTCCTGTGGCGCGACTACATGAACCACAACCCGACCAACCCGCACTGGGCCGACCGCGACCGCTTCGTCCTCTCCAACGGTCACGGCTCCATGCTGATTTACAGCCTGCTGCACCTCACCGGCTACGACCTGCCGATTGGCGAACTGGCCAACTTCCGCCAGCTGCACTCCAAAACCCCGGGCCACCCGGAATACGGCTACACGCCGGGCGTCGAGACCACCACCGGCCCGCTGGGCCAGGGTATCGCCAACGCCGTGGGCTTCGCCATCGCCGAGCGCACGCTGGCCGCGCAGTTCAACCGCGAAGGCCATGACATCGTCAACCACCACACCTACGCCTTCATGGGCGACGGCTGCATGATGGAGGGTATCTCCCACGAGGTCTGCTCGCTGGCCGGCACCATGAAGCTCGGCAAGCTGACCGCGTTCTACGATGACAACGGCATCTCCATCGACGGCCACGTGGAAGGCTGGTTTAGCGACGACACCGCGGCGCGCTTCGAAGCCTACGGCTGGCACGTGGTGCGCGGCGTGGACGGGCACAACCCGGACGCCATCAAGGCGGCCATCGAGGAGTCCCACCAGGTCACCGACCGTCCGACCCTCATCCTGTGCAAGACCATCATCGGCTTCGGCTCGCCGAACAAGGCCGGGTCGCACGAGGTGCACGGCGCGGCGCTGGGCGCCGACGAAGTGGCGGCCACCCGCAAGGCGATTGGCTGGAACCACGCGCCGTTCGACATCCCTGCCGACATCTACGCCCAGTGGGACGCGAAGGAAGCGGGCAAGGCCAAGGAGTCCGCCTGGAACGACAAGTTCGCGGCCTACGCCAAGGCGCACCCCGAGCTGGCGGCCGAGTTCGAACGCCGCATGGCGGGCGAGCTGCCTGCCGACTGGGAGGCGCAGTCGCAGAAGTTCATCGAGGAGCTGCAGGCCAAGCCGGCCAACATCGCCAGCCGCAAGGCGTCGCAGAACGCGCTGGAAGCCTTCGGCAAAATCCTGCCGGAGTTCCTGGGCGGCTCCGCCGACCTGGCGCCGAGCAACCTGACCATGTGGTCCGGCTCGAAGTCCATCGGCGACGACGCGGCGGGTAACTACATCCACTACGGCGTGCGCGAGTTCGGCATGACCGCCATCAGCAACGGCATCGCCCTGCACGGCGGCTTCCTGCCGTACACCGCGACCTTCCTGATGTTCGTGGAATACGCGCGCAACGCCGTGCGCATGGCGGCGCTGATGAAAATCCGCAACGTGTTCGTCTACACCCACGACTCCATCGGTCTGGGCGAGGACGGCCCGACGCACCAGCCGGTCGAGCAGCTGGCGAGCCTGCGCGTGACGCCGAACATGAGCCTGTGGCGTCCGGCCGACCAGGTCGAGTCCGCGATTGCGTGGAAGTACGCCATCGAGCGCAACGACGGCCCGACGACGCTGATTTTCTCGCGCCAGAACCTGACGCAGCAGCCGCGCAGCGCCGAACAGCTGGCCAACGTGGCCCGCGGCGGCTACGTGCTGAAGGACTGCGAGGGCACGCCGGAGGTTATCCTGATTGCCACCGGCTCCGAGGTGGGTATCACCGTGGAGGCGGCGGACAGGCTGGCCGCGGCGGGCACCCGCGTGCGCGTGGTGTCGCTGCCGTCGACCGACGCGTTTGACGCGCAGGACGAGGCGTACCGCGAGTCCGTGCTGCCGAAGGCGGTGTCGGCGCGCGTGGCGGTGGAAGCGGGCATTGCGGACTACTGGTACAAGTACGTGGGCCTGAACGGCGCGATTGTGGGCATGACCACCTTCGGCGAGTCGGCGCCGGCGGACCTGCTGTTCAAGGAGTTCGGCTTCACGGTCGACAACGTGGTGGCGAAGGCGCAGTCCCTGCTGAAATAAGCGCGGCGGCCCGCAGGGGCCGCGGTGCAGCGAGGGCAGCCTCCGGTGAAGACCGGGGCTGCCTTTTTTTATGGGTCGAGGGGGAGATTTTCTGATTTTAAAAAGGTCTTGATGTACGTCAACCTTCCAAAACGGCTTCTGCATTACTATTGCGCCGCGCTGATGCGAGGTAAAACCGACGTTGCTGAACAATTTTAAAGCAGTCGTTCAAGGTGTTTCAGCAAATTTAATTCAATTATTCCCTTTGCTGAAAGTTTGGTTTATGCTCGGCTGAACCGTTTCAGTTAACGTTATTTTGCTTAACGTCGTCTAAATAGCGTTAATGTGAGAGGGGTTGGCGTTGGGTGCTGCGTTCTGAATTATTGCGAAGAGCGTGCAATGAGGATTCACCGCAAAGGCGCACTGCATTACTATAGGGTTATCGCATTTAGGTAACAACCGTGTAACAGGGAGAAGTATGCCAATACGTATCGCAATTAATGGCTTTGGCCGCATTGGCCGTAGCGTATTGCGCGCATTATACGAATCTGGTCGCCGCGCGGAAATCAGCGTCGTGGCAATCAACGAGCTTGCGAGCCCCGAAGGGATGGCGCACCTGTTGAAATACGACTCCAGTCACGGCCGTTTCGCCTGGGACGTGCGTCAGGAAGGCGAAGTGCTCTCTGTAGGCGATGACACCATTCGCCTGCTTCATCAGCCCGATGCCAGCCTGTTACCTTGGGGCGAACTCAGTGTCGATGTCGTGCTGGACTGCACCGGCGTGTTCGGCAGTCGCGAAGACGGTGAAGCCCAGCTTGCCGCCGGGGCGAAGAAAATCCTCTTTGCGCATCCGGGTGGACCGGATCTCGATGCCACCGTCGTCTACGGCGTGAACCATCACCTGCTCAAACGCGAACACCGCATCGTCTCCAACGCTTCCTGTACCACCAACTGCATTATTCCGATTATCAAACTGCTGGACGACGAGTTCGACATCGAATTCGGCACGGTCACCACCATTCACTCTGCAATGCACGACCAGCCGGTGATTGATGCCTACCATCCCGATTTACGTCGTACCCGCGCGGCCAGCCAGTCGATTATTCCTGTAGATACCAAGCTTTCTGCCGGTATCACCCGCATCATGCCCAAGTTTTGCGACCGTTTCGAGGCCATCTCGGTGCGCGTGCCGACCATCAACGTAACCGCTATCGATCTCAGCGTTTTTGTTTCCAGAAAGGTCGACGTAGAGCATGTTAACCAGCTGTTGCAAAAGGCGTCGAATGGGGCATTTCGTGGTATTGTTGACTATACCGAACTACCATTAGTTTCTACTGATTTTAACCACGACCCGCACAGCGCCATCGTTGATGGCACACAGACGCGGGTCAGCGGTCAGCGCCTGATCAAGACTCTGGTCTGGTGCGACAATGAATGGGGCTTCGCCAACAGAATGCTGGACACGACGTTGGCGATGTCCGAAAGCGGTTTCTAAAAGGTCACTCGGTTTCGACCGATGCGCCCTCAAGCAACTTTAAAGAGAATCAACGAGAGGATTCACCATGTCTGTAATTAAGATGAGCGATCTGGATTTGGCAGGTAAACGTGTATTGATCCGTGCAGATTTGAACGTGCCGGTCAAAGACGGGAAAGTGACGTCTGATGCACGTATCCGTGCCTCTTTGCCAACCATCGAAACCGCCCTGAAGCAGGGTGCGCGCGTGATGGTGACCTCACATCTGGGTCGTCCGACCGAAGGCGAATACAACGAAGAGTTTTCTCTGCTGCCTGTCGTGAATTACCTGAAGGACAAGCTCGGTTCTAAAGTGCGTCTGGCGAAAGATTATCTGGACGGCGTTGATATTGCTGAGGGCGAGTTGGTTGTTCTGGAAAACGTTCGCTTCAACAAGGGCGAAAAGAAAGACGACGAAACCCTGTCCAAAAAATACGCCGCGCTGTGTGACGTTTACGTCATGGACGCTTTCGGCACCGCACACCGTGCGCAGGCTTCCACACACGGCGTAGGCAAATTCGCGCCTGTCGCCTGTGCGGGTCCGCTGCTGTCGGCAGAGCTCGAGGCGCTCGGCAAGGCGCTCGGGAATCCTGCACGCCCGATGGTGGCTATCGTTGGCGGCTCCAAGGTGTCGACCAAACTGACCGTGCTTGATGCGCTGTCCAAAATCGCCGATCAGCTGATCGTCGGTGGCGGCATCGCCAACACCTTCGTCGCGGCGCAGGGCCACAACGTCGGTAAGTCACTGTACGAAGCCGACTTGGTCGGTACCGCGCAAAAGCTGCTCGAAACCTGTGATATTCCGGTTCCTACCGACGTGCGTGTCGCGACCGAATTCTCCGAAACGGCAACCGCGACCGTAAAATCGACCAGCGATATAAAAGACGAAGAGCAAATTCTGGATATGGGCGACGTGTCTGCACAGCGTCTGGCCGAGATCCTGAAAAACGCCAAAACCATTCTGTGGAATGGCCCGGTTGGCGTGTTCGAGTTCCCTAACTTCCGTAAAGGAACCGAAATCGTGGCGCATGCCATTGCCGATAGCGATGCATTCTCTATCGCGGGCGGCGGCGACACTCTGGCAGCCATCGACTTGTTCGGTATTGCCGACAAAATTTCCTACATCTCTACCGGTGGCGGTGCATTCCTCGAGTTCGTCGAAGGAAAAGAGCTGCCAGCCGTTGTGATGCTGGAAGAGCGTGCTAAAAAGTAATAATCCAGGGCAGATGAGAGACATCGTCTGCCTACGCTGTATTTTTTGTAATCCGATTCAATCCATCTACGACCGACGAAACAGGACAACGTAATATGTCTAAAATTTTTGATTTCGTAAAACCTGGTGTTATCACTGGTGATGACGTTCAGAAAGTCTTCGCTGTAGCCAAAGAGAACGCGTTTGCGCTTCCTGCCGTTAACTGTGTAGGCACTGATTCTATCAATGCTGCGCTGGAAGCGGCGGCGAAGGTCAAAGGCCCTATCATCATTCAGTTCTCCAACGGTGGCGCGGGCTTCATCGCCGGTAAAGGTCTGAAAACCGATATCCCTCAGGGCGGAGCTATTCTTGGCGCCATCTCGGGTGCACAGCATGTGCATCTGCTGGCCGAACACTACGGCGTGCCGGTTATTCTGCACACCGACCACTGCGCCAAGAAACTGCTGCCGTGGATCGACGGTCTGCTGGACGCGGGTGAAAAACACTTCGCCTCTACCGGCAAGCCTCTGTTCTCATCCCACATGATTGACCTGTCGGAAGAGCCGCTGGAAGAAAACATCGAGATTTGCAGCAAGTATCTGGCGCGTATGGCCAAGATCGACATGACGCTGGAAATCGAGCTGGGTTGCACCGGCGGTGAAGAAGATGGCGTCGACAACAGCCACATGGACGCCTCTGCGCTGTACACCCAGCCAGAAGACGTTGATTACGCTTACGAAAAACTGAGCGCTATCAGCCCACGCTTCACCATCGCGGCTTCCTTCGGTAACGTGCACGGCGTGTACAAGCCAGGCAACGTGAAACTGACCCCGACTATCCTGCGTGATTCCCAGGATTTCGTCAGCAAGAAACACAACCTGCCGCACAACTCCCTGGACTTCGTGTTCCACGGGGGTCAGGTTCTTCCGCTGCCGAAATCAAAGAGTCCATCAGCTACGGTGTTATCAAGATGAACATCGATACCGATACGCAGTGGGCAAACTGGGACGGTATCCTTCAGTTCTACAAAAAGAACGAAGCGTACCTGCAGGCGCAGCTGGGTAACCCGGAAGGCGCAGACAAGCCGAACAAGAAATTCTACGATCCTCGTGTCTGGCTGCGCTCTGCACAGTCATCCATGGTGACGCGTCTGGAACAGGCGTTCCAGGAACTGAACGACGTCGACCGCCTGTAATTCATTGCCAGACTGTGAAAGCAGCCTGGTGTGAACACAGACAATGAGACACGCAAAAGGGGCCTTTACGGCCCCTTTTTTATTGGCAGATGTCGACAGGGCCGGGTTTTATCCGCGCCAGCCCGCCACCACCTTTTGATACTCGCCGGTGGCGCGCGCCAGATGCAGCCACTGGTCAACATACAGCTTCCAGCTGATGTCGTCGGTCGGCAGCATGTAGGCTTTCTCGCCGTACTGCATCGGCTTTTCGGGATTTACGGCGCACAGCGAAGGATGCGATTTCTTTTGATACAGCGCTTCCGAGGCGTCGGTTATCATGACATCGGCTTTTTTATCGGCCAGTTGCTGGAAAATACCGGCGTTGTCGTGCGAAAGAATCAGGTTGCTGTTTGGCAGATAAGCGTGGACAAACGCCTCGTTGGTGCCGCCAATAGGCTCGATGACCCGTACCGAAGCGACGTTGATTTGCTCGATTGTCTGGTACTTTTTCTCGTCTTCGCAGCGAACCAGCGGAATTTTACCGTCAACGTCGAGGCTTTCGGCAAAATAGACCTGCTTCTGGCGGGGCAGGGTGACGGAAACGCCGCCCATGGCGATATCACATTTGCCGGCCACCAGATCCGGCGTCAGCGTCTTCCAGGTCGATTTCACGAAGTTGAGTTTAACGCCCAGACTTTTCGCCAGCGATTCGGCCATCGAGATGTCGATACCTTCATAGCTGCCGTCAGGCTTCTGAAAGGTGTAAGGCTTGTAATCGCCCGTGGTGCAGACATTCAGCGTGCCTTGTTTAACCACCGTTTGCAGGTGGGATTCGGCGCTGGCGCTTCCGGCGGCAAGCAGCAGGATCAGAGGGAATATTTTTTTCATTGTTGCCCTGTTTTATGAGTGAGGTGTTTCTACAATGTCGACCGCCGAGACGGCAGAGCTCTTTTTCCTGAACTGATAGCTCACGGCGAGAACGAGCAGCCAGACGGGGATAAGCCAGACTGAAATCCGAATGCCCGGAGTCAGGAACATAATGACCAGTATCGCGGCCAGAAACAGCAGGCAGACAACGTTGGTCAACGGATATCCCAGACTCGGGAAACGGGTTTTCCGACCCTCGCCATGCAGCGCACGGCGAAATTTCAGGTGAGTGATGCTAATCATCGCCCAGTTAATCACCAGCGCCGAAACGACCAGCGACATCAGCAGCTCAAACGCTTTGCCCGGCATCAGGTAGTTGAGCAGTACGCAAAGCGCGGTCACCACGGCAGACACGGCGAGCGCGTTAAACGGGATCCCGCGGCGATTCACTTTCATTAATGCCTTGGGCGCATTGCCCTGTTTCGCTAAACCAAACAGCATACGGCTGTTGCTGAATACGCAACTGTTGTAGACGGACAAGGCCGCCGACAGCACGACGGCGTTCAGGAGCGTCGCAACCAGATTGCTGTTAAGCGCATGGAAAATCAACACAAAAGGACTGCCGCCTTCAACCACTTTCTGCCACGGATAAAGCGACAGCAGCACCGCCAGCGCACCGACGTAGAACAGCAGAATGCGATAGATAACCTGGTTGGTGGCTTTCGGAATGCTTTTCTGCGGATTGTCCGCTTCGGCGGCGGTAATGCCGATAAGCTCGAGGCCGCCGAACGAGAACATGATAACCGCCATCGCCATCACCAGCCCCTTGACGCCATTCGGGAAGAAGCCGCCGTGCTGCCACAGGTTGGCGACGCTGGCTTCGGGACCGCCATTACCGCTGGCCAGCAGCCAGGCGCCAAAGGCAATCATGCCCACAATGGCGGCGACCTTGACGATGGAAAACCAGAATTCGACTTCGCCATAAATCTTCACGCTGGACATATTGACGAGATTAATGGCGACGAAGAAGACGGCGGCGGAAACCCAGGTCGGGATTTCCGGCCACCAGTACTGCACGTAGATCCCGACGGCGGTGAGTTCCGCCATGCTGACCAGCACATAGAGAACCCAATAGTTCCACCCCGACATAAAACCGGCGAAACCACCCCAATATTTGTTGGCAAAATGGCTGAAAGAGCCTGCAACCGGCTCGTGAACAACCATCTCACCCAGTTGACGCATTATAAAGAAGGCGATAATACCGGCGACGGCATACCCCAGCAGCACGGACGGACCCGCCATCTTGATGGTTTGCGCGATGCCGAGAAACAGGCCGGTGCCAATGGCGCCGCCCAGCGCAATCAGCTGAATATGGCGATTTTTCAGCCCTCTTTTGAGCTGGCTTTCTGTGTGTTGCGAATCCATGTCTTTTCCCCAAAGGTAAAATCATTGTCTTTCCACCCATTAGCAATTCCTGGGCCACCCGACGCACAGCACTTATTCGTAATGATTAACCCATTGATAGACTAGGATAAATAATTTCTGACGCCATGCGTGCTCCGCGCGTTAAATGACATGACCTTTCAAGTTTTGTGCTGTCATGGCCTGATTTGTGCGCGAAGTGAGCAATATTTCTGCTTTTGACGAGAGAGGTTGAACCAAATCGGTGCACAGCCTGCGTGGTTACGCGGTCGGCTACTCTGTGCGTCAAAAAATCTGTTATTATCGGCCATTGTCCTCTCCAAACCGATTCAGGATACCGCCGTTGAACAAGCCAAGATCCGTTACGCTCGATGATGTTGCCCGCCACGCCGGCGTCTCTTATCAGACGGTGTCGCGCGTGCTGAATCAGGCGGCGCAGGTCTCCGAGAAAACGCGTGTCCGGGTCGAAGCGGCCATGCGCGAGTTGAACTACGTGCCGAATCGCATGGCGCAGCAGCTGGCGGGCAAACGGAGTTTTACGCTGGGGCTGGCGAGTACCAATCTGGCGCTGAATGCGCCGTCGCAGGGTGCCTCGGCAATCAAGACTCGCGCCAATCAGTTGGGTTATCATGTGGTTATCTCGATGGTCGAGGATTTGCAGCTGCAATCCTGCCGCGCGGCCGTCAATGAACTGATTGCCCAGCGCGTCGACGGCATTCTTATCAATGTGCCGCTCGAAACCGCCGATGCCCATGAGGTGAAACAGTGCTGCGGCGATCTGCCGGTGCTGTTTCTGGATGTCGATCCGCACGCTAATCTGTTTAGTATCCTTTTCGATCCGCTGGAAGGCGCACGTCAGGGGCTGGCACACCTTATTTCACTCGGACATCGGGATATTTCGCTGCTCACCGGCCCGCTGGAATCAGTGTCGGCCCGTCTGCGCTACGAGGGCTGGCTGAGCGGACTAAAAGAACATAGCCTCAATCCGTTTAGTGTCCTGCACGGCGACTGGAGTTCGGCTTCGGGATATCAACTTGCCCTCGGGCTGTTAAACCAGCCGCAGCGGCCCACGGCAATATTGGTCGCGAATGACCAGATGGCGCTCGGCGTGCTGCGTGCCGCGCATGAAGGTGGCGTTGCGATACCGCAACAGCTGTCGGTGGTAGGGTACGACGACACGGAAGACAGCGCCTATTTTCAACCGCCTTTAACCACCATCGCGCAGGATTTTCGCCTGAGCGGAAGGGAAAGCGTCAACAGGATGGTGCAGGTGCTGCAACACCCCCAGCAGGGCATTCCCGAGTCGTTGTTGCTGCACACGACGCTGATGTTACGTCACACCACTTCATCTCCGGGCGAACAGCACGAATGCGCCCAGACACTCGCCGACGAGTTGAAACGCCTTGCGCGAAGACTGGAACGGCTTTGATACCTTGCGTGCGCTTCTGCCAGTGAATTTGTGATCCGCGTCGCCTTCTGAATGCTCCTTTCTTTACTTAACCGCTCTCTCCCCTCATTTTAAAATCATTAATGTGAGCGCATAACATTTTCACGGGGAAGGTTTATGAAAGGTTACAAAGACGAGGCGATCAATCCGCTAGGCAACGTGCTGGCGCGCCGCGACTGGGAGAATCCGGTTTGTACGCAGGTAAATCGCCTGCCGGCCCATCCGCCGTTTCAAAGCTGGCGTAATGCCGACGAAGCCAGAGAAGACAAGAAGTCTCCGAGCCGAAAATCGTTGAATGGCGAGTGGAAATTCAGCTACTTCGCGAAACCGGAGGCGGTACCGGCAGCCTGGCTCGATGGCGATTTGGCAAATGCTGACGATATTACCGTACCGTCAAACTGGCAGATGTCGGGCTATGATGCGCCGATTTATACCAACGTCCAGTATCCGATACCGGTAACGCCGCCTTTCGTTCCCGCAGAAAACCCTACCGGATGTTACTCGCTCACATTTGAGGTGGATGCAGACTGGCTGGCAGCCGGGCAAACGCGCATTATCTTCGACGGCGTCAATTCCGCTTTTTATCTCTGGTGCAACGGCCGCTGGGTCGGCTATTCGCAGGACAGTCGCCTGCCCGCCGAGTTCAGCCTTGGCGATTATCTGCAAGCGGGGAGCAACCGACTGGCGGTGATGGTGCTGCGCTGGAGCGACGGCAGTTATCTGGAAGATCAGGATATGTGGCGAATGAGCGGTATCTTCCGCGACGTCAGCCTGTTGCACAAACCTGCAATCCAGCTCGCCGATGTTCAGCTGCAAACCCATCTGCATGCCAATTTTACTCTGGGTGAACTGGAAGCCAACATCGCTGTGCGTGCGCCTTCCACCTCGCTCGAGGCCCTGAAAATTCAGGTGCAACTGTGGCAGGGTAATCAACATGTCGCAGAAAATATTCAGCCGCTTGGCAGTGAGATCATTGACGAGCGCGGAGCTTATGCCGAGAAAGCGACGTTGCGCCTGCCGCTGGCGAACCCGCTGCTGTGGAGCGCGGAACAGCCGCACCTTTATCGCGCGGTAGTGTCTCTGCTGGACGCGGATAATCGCCTGATTGAAGCCGAAGCTTACGACGTCGGTTTCCGTCAGGTCGAGATAAGTCAGGGTCTGTTGAAACTCAACGGCCAGCCGTTGCTTATTCGCGGCACCAATCGTCACGAACATCATCCCGAGAAAGGTCAGGCAATAGACGAAGCGACGATGCTGCAAGATATCCTGTTGATGAAACAGCATAACTTCAATGCCGTGCGCTGCTCGCATTATCCGAATCATCCGCTGTGGTACACGCTTTGCGACCGCTATGGACTGTACGTGGTGGATGAAGCCAACATTGAAACGCACGGCATGCAGCCGATGAACCGACTGTCTGACGACCCGCAGTGGTTCAATGCGTTTAGCGAACGTGTAACCCGCATGGTGCAGCGCGATCGCAACCATCCGTGCATTATTATCTGGTCGCTGGGCAATGAATCCGGGCATGGATCGACGCACGACGCGCTGTATAGCTGGATAAAATCCAGCGATCCTACGCGTCCGGTGCAGTACGAAGGCGGCGGAGCCAATACGGCGGCGACCGACATCATCTGCCCGATGTATGCCCGCGTCGACGAAGATCAGCCTTTCCCGGCGGTACCGAAATGGTCCATCAAGAAATGGATTGGTATGCCGGACGAAACCCGTCCGCTTATCCTCTGTGAATACGCCCATGCCATGGGCAACAGCCTCGGCGGCTTCGACAAATATTGGCAGGCCTTCCGTGACTTTCCGCGCTTGCAGGGCGGATTTATCTGGGACTGGGTCGACCAGAGTCTGACGCGCACCGGCGAGGATGGCATCAGCTATTCGGCCTACGGCGGTGATTTTGGCGACAAGCCCAACGATCGCCAGTTCTGCATGAATGGCCTGGTGTTTCAGGACCGCACGCCGCATCCGGCGCTGTTCGAGGCGCAGCGCGCGCAGCAATTCTTCCACTTTACGCTGGTTAGCCATCAACCTCTGGTGGTCGAAGTCTTCAGCGATTATCTGTTCCGCCACACGGACAATGAAACCCTGAGCTGGCGCATCGAGCTGGACGGGCAGTCGATTTATCACGGTGAAACAGCACTGGATATCCCACCGAAAGGCAGTCAGCGCATCACGCTCGGCGACTATCCGGCAATAAGCGCGACGGGCGAAATCTGGCTCAACCTCGACGTTATCCAGCCTGAACAGACGCCGTGGTCGGAAGCCGGACATCGCAGCGCCTGGCATCAATGGCCACTGCCGCGCGGTCTGGCGCTGCCGACGGTCTCGACATCAACGCATCAGACGGCGTCAGTGCAGCAGAAGGAAGACGGCGCGGTCGAGGTGACGGCGGAGACTCAACGCTGGCTGTTCAATCGTCAAACCGGTCTGCTGGAACAGTGGTGGCATCACGACAAACCCCAGTTGCTGTCGCCGCTACGGGATCAGTTTGTACGCGCGCCGCTGGATAACGACATTGGCGTCAGCGAAGCGACCCGTATCGATCCCAATGCCTGGGTCGAGCGCTGGAAGACAGCGGGTCTGTACGAACTGGAAACCCAGCTGTTGCGCTTCGAGGTGAATCAGCAGGCAGATGCCGTCATTATCGATACGGCGCATGCCTATGTTTCACGACAGAGCGTGGCATTGATAAGCCGTAAAACCTATCGCATCACCTTGCAGGGCGAACTGCAACTCGAGGTTAA
Organism: Rouxiella chamberiensis; assembly: GCF_026967475.1. NCBI lineage: Bacteria > Pseudomonadati > Pseudomonadota > Gammaproteobacteria > Enterobacterales > Yersiniaceae > Rouxiella > Rouxiella chamberiensis. Next base: position 4,434,324 of record NZ_CP114058.1, read on the forward strand.
CGTCAAGGTCGCGGGCGACCTGCCTTCTCCGGCGCGTATCGGCCTGACCTGCTGTCTGCGTCAGGTTGAGGAGTCGGCAACCTGGCTGGGTCTGGGGCCGCACGAAAACTATCCCGATCGCCAGCTGGCCGCGCAATTCTCGCGCTGGACGCTGCCGCTCGAACAGCTCTATACGCCTTACGTGTTCCCGTCGGAAAACGGGTCACGCGGCGGGACACGCGAGTTGCGTTATGGCGACTGGCAATGGCAGGGCGACTTTGCCTTCGGCCTAAGCCGCTTCAGCCTGCGTCAATTGATGGACACCAGCCATCGTCATCTGCTCAGGGAAGAAGAGGGCACCTGGCTCAACATCGATGCTTTCCGCATGGGGATTGGCGGCGATGATTCCTGGAGTCCGAGCGTCAGCCCGGAATATCTGCTGACGGCGGGTGAATACCGATATTCGCTGCGCTGGGCGCATAAATCCGTGGGCGAAAGCGCATCGCGTTAATTGAAAGCTACGCTGCCGCACGGTGTGTGCGGCAGCCGTCGAGGTTGAGGGATTGCAGATGAATTATATAAAAAATACTAATTTCTGGACGTTTGGACTGTTCTTCTTTTTCTACTTTTTCATCATGGGTGCCTATTTTCCGTTCTTTCCTATCTGGTTGCACGACATCAACCACATCAGTCAGAGCGACACCGGCATTATCTTTGCCTGTATCTCTTTCTTCTCGCTGGTGTTTCAACCGATATTCGGCCTGCTTTCCGACAAGCTGGGACTCAAGAAACATCTGCTGTGGATAATCACGGGCATGCTGGTGCTGTTCGCGCCGTTCTTTATCTACGTTTTTGGACCGCTGCTGCAAACCAACATTCTGCTGGGCTCCATCGTTGGCGGTATCTATCTCGGTTTTATCTACAACGGCGGTGCGCCGTCGATTGAAGCCTATATCGAGAAAGTCAGCCGCCGCAGCGATTTCGAATTTGGCCGTGCGCGTATGTTCGGCTGCGTGGGCTGGGCGATTTGCGCCTCCGTTGTCGGGATCATGTTTACCATCAACAATCAGTTTGTCTTCTGGCTGGGATCGGGCTGCGCGGTGATTCTGGCGATTCTGCTGCTTATCGCCAAACCGGCGGTCGGTTCGAGTGCACGGGTGGCCAATGAACTGGGCGCCAACAGCAAACCGTTCAACCTGCGTCTGGCGGCAGAACTGCTCAAGGATAAAAAGCTGTGGTTCCTCGGGCTTTACGTGGTCGGCGTGTCCTGCACCTATGAGGTGTTCGATCAGCAATTTGCCAACTTCTTTACCTCGTTCTTCAGCAGCCCCAGCGAAGGGACGCGCGTCTTCGGCTACATCACGACACTCGGCGAACTGCTCAACGCGCTTATCATGTTCTTTGCGCCCGCCATCGTTAACCGCATCGGCGGCAAGAATGCGCTGCTGCTGGCCGGTGCCATTATGTCCATCCGTATTATCGGCTCCTCCTTTGCCAGCACGCCGGTGGAAGTGGTGTTGCTGAAAACGCTGCATATGTTCGAGATCCCGTTCCTGATTGTCGGCTGTTTCAAATACATCACCTCGGTATTTGAAGTGCGCTTTTCGGCCACCATCTATCTGGTCTGTTTCTGCTTCTTCAAGCAGATTGCGATGATGTTCATGTCGGTCTTTGCCGGCGACATGTACGGCAAAATCGGTTTCCACGGCACCTATCTGATTCTGGGGCTTATCACGCTTGCGTTCACGTTGCTGTCGATTTTCACCCTGACCGGACGCGGTCCGCTGCAAGCTTTCAAGCCTGCGACAAGAATTGCCGATAAGCCTCTCAACAATGCCTAAAAAGCAGGCAAAGCGGCCACGCGGGTTGGCAGTTAGGGGAAATGTTGGTTACCCTTAAGGGCTTAGTCATCATTCGTCGTGCGTGTCAGCGCGAATGTCTGGTTTCATTATTGCTTGCTAGGGTGTGTTAAATGGAAGATTTGAACGTAGTGGATGGCATTCAGAATGCCGGAACGTGGTTAGCCAGAAATCAGGCTTTACTGATTCATTATGCGGTCAATATCGTGGCCGCTGTGGTTATCCTGATTATCGGCTTGCTGGTTGCGAAAGCGGTTTCCAGAGGCGTGAGTCGCGTGATGCATCTGCGTGGCATCGATCTGACCGTTTCCGACTTTCTGTCGGCGCTGGTACGTTATGCAATTATCGCCTTTACGCTGATTGCCGTGCTGGGCCGAATCGGCGTGCAGACCACCTCTGTAATCGCCGTAATCGGTGCTGCCGGTTTGGCCGTGGGTCTGGCTTTGCAGGGCTCGCTTTCCAACTTTGCTGCAGGCGTATTGCTGGTTATCTTCCGTCCGTTCCGCGCGGGTGAATATGTTGATCTGGGCGGCGTGGCCGGTACGGTAACGCACGTGCAGATCTTCTCCACCACGCTGCTGACGCCAGACAACAAAGTGATTGTCGTGCCGAACGGTAAAATCATTGCCGGTAACATTACCAACAACTCACGCGAACCGACCAGCCGTACCGACATTATCGTCAGCGTGTCCTATGATGCCGAAATCGCCAAGGTGAAACAGGTGCTGGGCGACATCGCCAACGCCGATGAACGTATCATCAAAGATAAAGGCATCGTAATCCGCATGAACGAAATGGGCGCTTCGACGCTGGATTTCGTCGTGCGTTACTGGACCACCAACGGCGACTCGCAAAACGTGAAATGGGATCTGCTGGAGCAGTTTAAAGAAGCGCTGGATGCCAACAGCATCGGCATTCCTTATCCGCAGATGGACGTTCACCTGTTCCGTAGCGCTGAAGCCAAAGAGGCAGAAGCCAAAGAGGCAGAAGCCAAAGAAGCCGAAGCCAAAGCCGTAGAAAGCAAAGGCGCGCCGCAGGTCGGCATCGAGTAATTTCGCTTTCATGCTTTAACGAAAACGCCCTGTTTACAGGGCGTTTTGCTATCAATACCTGCCTCATAAGCTGTCCTAATACTCAATAAGAAACTTCAATTTCCTCTAATAGTCCTGTTCCCTTACACTTCGCGTCATCTCCTTTCAAAAGCGCGTTTTAAGGAAAATTTCGACTATGTTCACGACCTTCCTGCAGGGCATGATGCTCAGTGCGGCGATGATTTTGCCTATCGGCCCACAGAACGCCTTTGTGATGAATCAGGGCATTCGCCGTCAGTATCACCTGATGATTGCCGCACTTTGTGCATTCAGCGACATTGCGCTGATTTGCGCCGGTATCTTTGGCGGTAGCGCGCTGCTCGACAGCTACCCAACTCTGCTGTTTATCGTCAGCTGGGGCGGCGTCGCCTTCTTGCTGTGGTTTGGCTGGGGCGCATTTCGCACGGCGCTGGCCGCACAACCGCAGCAGGTGGAAGCGAAAGTCATGGCGCAAAGCCGCTGGCGTATTGTCGGCAGCATGATGGCGGTAACCTGGCTGAATCCGCACGTCTATCTCGATACCTTTGTCGTGCTCGGCAGTCTGGGCGGACGCCTTGCCAGCGACGAACGCGCCTGGTTCGCCCTCGGCGCGGTGCTCTCTTCGACGCTGTGGTTTTTTGGTCTGGCAATCCTTGCCGCGCTGCTGTCGCCCTGGTTAAACAAAGGTAAAACGCAGCGGGCGATCAATCTTGTCGTGGGCATCGTGATGTGGGGTATCGCGCTACAACTGGCATTGCAAAACCTGCATTTGTGAACTAATTATCACTAATCTTAATTTCGTTGCCAAACGACTATGGTAGGGTTGTAGCTCACCAGATGACTGAGGGAAACACTGTGAAATTGAAAGCATTGGCTATGGCCGCCATGTTGGGATTAGGGACATTACCCGCTGCACTTCAGGCTGCTGAAGTACCAGAGGGACCGCATGTGGTAACTTCAGGTACAGCCAGCGTCGATGCCGTACCCGACATCGCTACGCTGGCTATTGAAGTCAATGTTTCTGCAAAAGATGCCGCTTCTGCCAAAAAACAGGCAGACGAGCGCGTCGCGCAGTATTTTGCGTTTCTGCAAAAAAACAATATCGACAAGAAAGACATCAATGCCGCCAATCTGCGCACCCAGCCGGAATATGACTATCTGAAAGATGGCAGCAGCGTGCTGAAAGGCTATCGCGCAGTGCGTCAGGTGCAGGTTACGCTGCGTCAGCTGGACAAACTCAACGAGCTGCTGGACGGCGCGCTGAAGTCAGGGCTGAATGAAATCCGTGCGGTTGAGCTGGGCGTGGCGAATCCTGATACCTATCGCAATCAGGCGCGTCAGAAAGCGATTGATAACGCCACCCAGCAGGCCAAGGCGCTGGCGGAAGGCTTCCACAGCCAGCTCGGTCAGGTTTACAGCATTCGTTACCACGTCGCGAACTATCAGCCGATGCCGGTAGCCAGAATGTATAAAACCGCCGATGCCGCGGGCCAGAGTGACGCCGCGCAAACCTACGAGCAGCAGAGCATTCACTTTGACGATCAGGTTGATGTGGTGTTCGAGCTGAAGAACGGCGAAGTGGCGAAGTAAAACCCTTTGATTTGCAACACTTTCGGCTGACTGAAAGAGGGTATGTGGATCCCCGCAACGTGTTAAACGACGTTTTGGGGGTCCATACAAGCCGCCAATATTCTGCGACGCGAAAGATAACGCGCCTAGTCCTGGCGCAGCACCTGACGACCATGTGCCAGCAGGGCATCGGTCACTTTGCGCATCATGCGGCTCTCCGGCGCAAAGCGGTGCCAGTACAGCATCCGGCGCTGTAACAGACCCGGCGTCAGGTCAATCAACTCTCCGCTTTCCAACTCTTTTTCAATCTGCAAGTGCGGGATCATACAGCAGGTGGTGCCTTGACGCGCCAACTGCACAAAGGCTTCGGACGAGTTGACGATGTGGCACGGCACGCTGCCCGGCGACAGGTCGAAATACTGCTGCAGGAAGGCTTGATGCATGTCGTCGAGATGGTCAAAGGCGACTGCGGGCGCTTTCAGTAACGCAGAGCGGGTCACGCCGTTCGGGAAATAGCGTTCGGCAAAACCTTTCGAGGCCACGAAGAGATAGTCCAGCGCGCCCAGTTGGTCGACCAGACAGCTCGGCAGCGGCTGCGGCTGAATACTGACCGCGCCCACCACTTCACCGCGACGCAGACGTTCCTGGGTTCGGGTTTCATCTTCAACCTGCAGGTTCAGGCGAATAGGGGAGTCGACCAGCACCGATTTCAGCGCCGGCAACAGCCAGGTCGCCAGACTGTCGGCGTTGACCGCAAGCGACAGCAGCAGTGGCGTATCATTACTGTCGTTGATGTTGTCGCTGCCCAGCCACTCTTCTTCGAGCAGTTCGACCTGATGCAATAGCGCCAGCAGTTTCTGGCCCTGTTCGGTTGGCCGTGGCGGAACGGTCCGCACCAGCAAAGGCTGGCCGAATAAATTTTCCAATTGTTTAATACGTTGAGAAACAGCGGATTGGGTAATGCACAGCTTTTGCGCTGCACGTTCGAAACCGCGTTCACGGATCACAGCGTCCAGCGCTTGCAGCGTTCTATAGTCTGGGCGTTTCATCGAAAATCTATTCCTTGGCTCGTTCGGGATTCACACATATTCCGACACTATGCCACAGTTCATCAAAATTTGCGGCGCACAAAATCTTCTCCTTATCGGCTACGAGTCCGCCCGCGTCTTGCTTTATACTAATGACAACTTAGCGATTCCTTTCTATATCCACAGAGCTATATCCAAAGAGAAACCATCATGACTCAGGATGAATTAAAAAAAGCGGTAGGCTGGGCGGCGCTGGATTACGTGACGCCAGGCACGATTGTCGGCGTTGGTACCGGCAGCACGGCGGCGCATTTCATCGATGCATTGGCGTCAATCAAGCACCAGATCGAAGGCGCAGTATCAAGCTCCGATGCGTCCACCGCCAAACTGAAAAGCTACGGTATCCACGTGTTTGACAGCAATGAAGTCGATGAACTCGATATTTATGTCGACGGCGCGGACGAAATCAACGGCCACATGCAGATGATCAAGGGCGGCGGCGCGGCATTGACCCGCGAGAAGATAATCGCCGCCATTTCGCGCAAGTTCATCTGTATCGTCGATGCGACCAAACAGGTCGACGTGCTGGGCAAATTCCCGCTGCCGGTCGAAGTGATTCCGATGGCGCGTTCCTACGTCGCCCGCGAACTGGTGAAGCTTGGGGGATTACCGGAATACCGTCAGAATGTCGTCACCGATAACGGCAATGTCATTCTCGACGTGCATAATCTCAGCATCCTTGATGCCATCGCGCTCGAAAACAGGATTAACGGCATTGCCGGTGTCGTGACCGTCGGGTTATTTGCCAATCGCGGGGCAGATATTGCGCTGGTCGGCACTGCAGACGGTGTAAAAGTCGTCAAAAATTCGCGCTGAGGATAAGCTCACGATCTACTTTGTGCCAGCGTCATAATGCAATGTTATGAAGATGATAATTTTTAGCCTGAATCATCTTTTCTGCAAAGCGGCGAATTTGGTGAGTTATGTCACACAATGACGCCGTTTTAACGTTTACCTCCATGATGTTGTGCATTGAAAGTGTTACATGCTAAAAATGAAGGGCGGGATCAGGGCTTGTGCTAGGAGTCAGGCAATCGTTTGTATTGCCCGACGCAAAAATTTTGTTATGTTGACTGTGAACTGCATCAAGCAGTGACTTCTGAAGTCTGCATTCAGCATGAATAACTTTCGGTATGCGTTACTGCCGGTATGAATAAAATAGTAGGGTCGGGAAATGGCAAAAGTATCACTCGGAAAAGACAAAATTAAGTTTCTGCTGGTGGAAGGCGTCCATCAAAGCGCGATCGACACGCTTCACGCGGCGGGTTATACCAATATCGAGTTTCATAAAGGCGCGCTCGACAGCGAAGCGCTGAAAGAATCCATCCGTGATGCCCATTTCGTCGGAATCCGATCCCGTACCCAACTGACCGAAGAGATCTTCGCTGCGGCGGAAAAACTCGTTGCCGTGGGTTGTTTCTGTATCGGTACCAACCAGGTTAACCTGAATTCCGCGACCAAACGCGGTATTCCTGTCTTCAACGCGCCGTTCTCCAACACCCGTTCGGTTGCCGAAATGGTGCTGGGCGAGATGCTGCTGATGATGCGCGGCATTCCTGCGGCCAACGCCAAGGCGCACCGCGGTATCTGGAACAAGCTGGCCGTCGGCTCCTATGAAGCGCGCGGCAAACGTCTCGGCATCGTCGGCTACGGCCATATCGGCACCCAGCTCGGGATCCTGGCCGAAGGTCTGGGCATGAAGGTTTATTTCTACGACATCGAAAGCAAGCTGCCTCTCGGCAACGCGCAGCAGATTTCCAGCCTGAACGAACTGCTGAACACCAGCGACGTGATTACCATGCACGTTCCGGAAACGGCGAATACCAAAGACATGATTGGTGTTGAACAACTGGCACAGATGAAGCCGGGCTCATTGCTTATCAACGCCTCGCGCGGAACGGTTATCGATATTCCGGCGCTGTGCGACGCGCTGCGCAGCAAACACCTTTCAGGGGCTGCCATCGACGTCTTCCCGGAAGAGCCTGCAACCAACAGCGATCCGTTTACTTCGCCGCTGTGCGAGTTCGACAACGTGATCCTGACGCCGCACATTGGCGGTTCGACAATGGAAGCTCAGGAAGGCATCGGTTTTGAAGTGGCCGGTAAACTGGCGAAGTATTCCGACAACGGTTCTACGCTGTCTGCGGTTAACTTCCCCGAGGCTTCGCTGCCAACGCACAGCGACAAGGCCAGCCGTCTGCTGCATATTCACGAAAACCGTCCGGGCGTGCTGACCAGCATCAACCAGATTTTCGCGGAGCAGGGCATCAACATCGCTGCGCAGTATCTGCAAACCAGCCCGGAAGTAGGTTATGTGGTCATCGACGTGGAAGCGGATATCGAAACCGTCGATACCGCGCTGCAACTGATGAAAGCGATTCCGGGCACCATTCGTGCGCGTCTGCTCTACTAATCTGCAATCCTCCTGTCTGGCATAAAAAAGGGCATCGAAAGATGCCCTTTTTACGTTTCACGATGCGGGAGATTCGTGTTCCCAACGCCAGCTCTTGCCCGGCGTTAAAATCTCGGGCAGGGGAACGTCCCACTCTTCTATCGGCAGGGCTTCTACCCATTGGCAGTCGTGCGCTATGCCGATTGGGTAGGGGCCACGTTCGCGCCAGTTCGCCAGCGTGCGGTCGTAAAATCCACCGCCCATGCCGAGGCGTTGCCCCTGCGAGTCGAAAGCGACCAGCGGCGTAAGAATGATATCCAGCTGTTCAAGCGGCAGAATCTCGCTCTCTTCCAGAACCGGCTCGAGAATATTCAGACGATTCCGTACCAAAGGGGTCTCGGCGGTATAGCGCAGGAATAGCAAATGGCCCGGTTCGGACGGATGCAATACGGGAAGATAGAGTTTTTTGCCGTCCTGCCACAGTCTGTCGATGAGCGGCGCGGTGTCGAGTTCACCGTCGAAAGACAGAAAAACCGACAGCGTTTCAGCCTGCACAATACGCGGATGCGTGGCTATACGCTGCGTTGCCTCAAGGGCAAAAACCTGTTGCTGCTGCTGGGTGAGCTGTTTTCTGCGCTGACGAACTTCGGTACGAATAGCTTGCCTGAGCAGCGCATGTTGACCCGTAAAGGACTGAGCTGTAAAGGACATAGAGAAAACCAGAGAAGAGAGAGCGGGAGATAAAAGGGGAATCTCCGAGATGCCGCCGCAGGCTGTAACCCTTGAACCCATGGTTCAAGGTGAACGTTCAGTCACAATCTTTAGGCTTCTCGGCGGACCGAGCATGCGCACCGATTGCGGATCATCACATTCTGTTGGTACTAATTATCGGCTCAGGGGACGGGCCCGCTGGCAAACATCTCAGAGAAATTTTGTGTTCGTACTGTGAATCTACTATCTCATATAAAGAGATAGAAATCAACAGCTTGACTTATTCGAAAGGCGCCCCTTCACGTTCAGTGATGCGTCCTTGTTCGAGCAAAGCCTGCTCGATGGTTTGTTGCAACATCCGAATACGCTGTTCCATATTGGAGGCATAATCGCGAGTTTTCAAGCGTTCTTGAGCAAGTTCGTGACAGACGTTCAATGCCGCGATAAATACCAGTTGCTCTGTATTTGTGACTCTAGTGCGAACTTTAAGATCTTGCAACCGCTGATTAAGATCCTCGGCAGCCATGTTCAACGCTTCTTGTTGTTCTGGCGGACAATTTACTCTTAATGAGCGACCAAAAATTTGTATATCTACCGGTTGTGCAGACATGCCACCTTCCTGCCATATTATTCGCCGACCTCCGATTGCAACACTGCGACGAGACGCAGGACATCGAAAGCGGGCGCAACTATATATACCTCACTCCAGATTTGCAACGTCGTTAAGTACGGCTGCGTAGCTAGCGAATCTGGTACTGAGACTTGCCTTGGTGGTAGCATAACACGAACTTAACCAGCCAACGATGGCGAATGCGCATGTCTATTGAGAATACCTATCCAAACTATGATTCGCTGAATCAAAACCTGAAGCAGCAGTCAGTTGCGTTAACCGCAGCCGAAATGCACGGACTTATCAGTGGTTTACTTTGCGGTGGCAACCGCGACGGCAGCTGGATAACCCAGGTGCATGACCTGACCAACGAAGGCATGGCTTTTGGCCACCCACTGGCCGAGATGCTGCAGCAACTGCGAAAAATCACCGCCGATACGCTCGAAGACGACAGCTTCGAATTTAAAATGCTGATGCCAAGCGACGATGCGAGCGTGTTCGAACGCGCCGATGCGCTGGCAGGATGGGTCAACCATTTCCTGCTGGGGCTGGGCATGATGCAGCCGAAGCTTGCCAAGGTAAAAGGCGAAGTCGGTGAAGCCATCGACGATTTGCGCAGCATTGCGCAGCTTGGCTATGAAGAAGACGAAGATCAGGAAGTGCTGGCGCAATCACTGGAAGAAGTGGTCGAGTATGTGCGCGTGGCGGCTATCCTGTGCTTTGGCGAATTTGGCCACAGCCACCCGACGGCACCCGAAAATCAACGTACTTTGCACTAAGCTTCAAGAAGACAATCCATACAAGAACAACAAAAAAGTCCGGTAAACGTGGATAACATTCAATTTCAGGAGCAGGTGATGACAACAGTGACCCTTCCTCAACAGGAGTTTCAGGCGCGTCGTCAGGCGCTTATTGCCAAAATGGCGCCAGGAAGCGCGGCAATCATCTTTGCCGCTCCCGAAGCAACGCGCAACGCCGACAGCGAATATCCGTATCGTCAAAGCAGCGATTTCTGGTATCTGACCGGCTTTAACGAGCCGGAAGCGGCACTGGTGCTGGTCAAAAGTGACGATAACCATAATCACAGCGTGCTGTTCAATCGCGTGCGTGATCTGACCGCCGAGATCTGGTTTGGCCGTCGTGTCGGTCAGGATGCCGCACCTGCGCGCCTTGGCGTTGATCGGGCGCTTCCTTTTGACGATATCAACGAACAGCTTCACCTGCTGCTGAACGGTCTGGACGTGGTATATCACGCCCAGGGGTATTACGATTACGCCGACAGCATTGTGAATCGCGCGATGGAAAAACTGCGCAACGGTTTTCGGCAGAATCTCTCCGCGCCTGCGACCATCACCGACTGGCGTCCCTGGGTGCATGAGATGCGATTAATCAAATCGCCGCATGAAATTGCGGTGATGCGCCGTGCGGGCGAGATTACGGCGAAAGGTCACATCCGCGCGATGCAGGCCTGTCGCGCCGGCATGTATGAATATCATCTTGAAGGCGAAATTCACTACGAATTCAGCCGTCACGGCTCGCGCTCGCCGTCTTACAACACCATTGTGGGCAGCGGCGACAACGCCTGCATTCTGCATTACACCGAGAATGAATCCGAGCTGCGCAACGGCGACCTGGTGCTTATCGACGCAGGCTGCGAATACCAGAGCTATGCAGGCGACATCACCCGAACCTTCCCGGTCAGCGGCACGTTTACCCCGGCGCAGCGCGAGATTTACGACATCGTGCTCGCCTCCGAATACAAGGCACTGGAGATTCTGGGTCCGGGCCGCAGCATTCAGGAAGCGACCGAAGCCGCCATCCGCGTGATGGTGGAGGGGCTGGTCGGTCTTGGCGTGATGAAAGGCGAGGTCGACGAGCTGATTGCCGCGCAGGCGCATCGTCAGTTCTTCATGCACGGTCTGTCGCACTGGCTGGGGCTGGACGTGCATGATGTCGGCAATTACGGCACGGCCGATCGCAGCCGTACACTGGAACCGGGCATGGTGTTAACCGTTGAACCGGGTCTGTATATTGCGCCCGACGCCGACGTGCCCGAAGCCTATCGCGGCATCGGCATTCGTATTGAAGACAATATCGTCATCACCAAAACCGGTATCGACATTCTGACCGGCGACGTTGTGAAAGAAGCCGACGAGATTGAAGCACTGATGGCGGCGGCAAGATAATCTGATGAGCATGATCATTGTAGGCGGCGGGATGGCCGGTGCGACGCTGGCGCTGGCGCTCTCTTCGCTAACCCAGGGGCGTCTGCCGATTCATCTGGTCGAGGCGAGTTCGCCCGAGAACGTTACCCATCCCGGTTTCGATGCACGGGCAATTGCGCTGGCGCAGGGCACCTGTCAGCAACTGGCGGGGATCGGGGTCTGGTCGGCGCTGGCGAACTGCGCCACGCCTATCGTCGATATTCACGTCAGCGATCGCGGCCATGCCGGTGTGGTGAACCTCAATGCCGAACATTATGGCGTCGAGGCGCTCGGCCAGGTGGTCGAACTGCACGATGCCGGACAACGGCTGTTTGCGCTGCTGGCGAAAGCGCCGGGCGTGCAGTTGCATTGTCCGGCCCGCGTGGTCAACGTCGAGCGACAAAATGACAGCGCCAGCGTTACGCTCGACAACGGCGAGACATTGACGGCCAGCCTGCTGGTGGCCGCCGACGGTTCTCATTCCACGCTGGCACAGGCCTGCGGCGTTCGCTGGCAGCGTGAAAGCTATCGGCAGGTGGGCGTGATAGCCAATATCACGACCAGTTTGCCGCACAAGGGACGCGCCTTTGAACGCTTTACCGAACACGGCCCGCTGGCGTTATTGCCGATGTCCAAGGGACGCAGTTCGCTGGTGTGGTGTCATCCCCTTGAAAAAAGACAGGAAATCAACGGCTGGAGTGACGAGCGCTTCCTTGGCGAATTACAGCAGTCCTTTGGCTGGCGGCTCGGGAAGATGCAGCAAACCGGCGCACGGCAAAGTTATCCCTTACAATTATCAACGGCCAGCGGGCACATCGCCCACCGTCTGGCGCTGGTCGGCAATGCGGCGCAGACGCTGCACCCTATCGCCGGACAAGGCTTCAATCTCGGCCTGCGCGATGTCATGACCCTGAGCGAGACTCTCGCCGAGGCCTGGCAGAACCATCATGACATCGGCAGCTATCAGGTGTTGAGCCGCTATCAGCAGCGTCGCCAACCCGATCAACGCGCGACCGTCGGCATTACCGATGGTCTGGTGCGCCTGTTTGCCAATCGCTATACGCCGCTGGTCACAGGGCGTAATCTCGGACTGATGGCGATGGAGCGAATCCCTCCTCTGCGCGATGCCTTTACCCGCCGCACTCTCGGCTGGACAGAACGCTGAACACGCTGGCACAGGTCCAGCCTGACCGCAGAAAATGACAGGAATGGAATAAATTATGCAATCTTTTGATGTGGTTATCGCCGGTGGCGGCATGACAGGACTGGCGTTGGCCTGCAGCCTTCAGGGCAGCGGCCTGCGAATAGCGGTGCTCGAAACCCGGCAGCCCGACGACGCCCCTTTGCCCGAGATCCCGGGCGTGCGCGTTTCGGCAATCAATGCCGCCAGCGAGCGCCTGCTCCAGCACATCGGTGCCTGGAACGCTATCATCGGCCAGCGTGCCAACCCGTATCAGGGCATGGAAGTGTGGGACCGCGACAGCTTTGGCAAAATCGCCTTTCGCAGCGAAGAATACGGGTTCAGCCATCTTGGGCATATCATCGAAAACCAGGTGATTCACCGCGCCCTGTGGCAGCGTGCCGAGCAGTTGAACGAGGTCGAAATCTTCGCGCCCGCCAAGCTTAAAAACGTGGCATGGGGCGAGAACGAAGCCTTTATCAATCTCGAAGATGGCCGCATGCTCACCGCACGGCTGGTGGTCGGTGCCGACGGTGCTCATTCCTGGCTGCGCCAGCACGCGGATATCCCGCTGACCTTCTGGGATTATCGCCATCATGCACTGGTTGCGACGATTCGCACCGACGAACCGCACCAATCTGTGGCACGTCAGGTCTTCCACGGCGAAGGTATTCTGGCTTTCCTGCCGCTGGCCGATGCGCATTTGTCGTCGATAGTCTGGTCCGTTTCGCCGGAAGAGGCCGAGCGGCTGTCTGCGCTGACGGATGCCGAGTTCAACAAGATTCTTTCCAGCACTTTCGATCTGCGCCTTGGCGTGTGTGAAGTGGTCAGCGAACGCCAAACCTTCCCGCTGACCGGCCGTTATGCGCGCAGTTTCGCGGCGCAGCGGCTGGCGCTGATTGGCGATGCGGCCCACACCGTGCATCCGCTTGCGGGGCAGGGCGTGAATCTCGGCTTTATGGATGTCGCCGAATTGGCTTCTGAAATCAAGCGCCTGCAACGAGAAGGCAAAGATTTTGGTCAGTACCTGTATCTGCGACGTTTCGAACGCAAACGCAAACACAGTGCCGCGGTGATGCTGGCGGGCATGCAGGGGTTCCGTGAACTCTTTGCGGGCAATAATCCGGCCAAGAAACTGCTGCGCGACATCGGCCTTACGCTGGCCGATTCCCTGCCCGGTGTGAAGCCGCAATTGCTGCGTCAGGCGATGGGGCTGAACGATTTACCCGACTGGTTGCAGAGCAAAGATCTTCAGCTGAAATAATCTAATTCCGCTCATCAATTTCCATTACTTTTTCTAATCCGGCGCAGAATTTCGCACACCACAAATGGTGCGAAATTCTGCGCTCGCGTTACATAACATCGATCTCTTTGCGATTTATTTATAGATTTTGCGCGATAAACCCCATTTTTCCAGCTAAAAATTCTGCATCATGCCGCGCGGCATTTCCTGATACTCAACCGATGACACCTATTTTAACTTATGGTTAGCAGGGACATTCGGTGGTAACGTTCAGGAAAAGGTATCGTTTGCGTCGGCACAGTTCTTGCACAGTTCTCGACCCGGTTTTGATGCATTGTCGTTCAATTCACAAGGCTGTTGCGGCCTCGGCACTGCGCATAAATCGGGCATACCGCTTTGATAAAGAATGAGGAAAAAGATGACACAGCAGACTCGGTTATATGATCAACATGTGGCCTGTGGCGCACGGATGGTCGATTTTCACGGCTGGATGATGCCCCTGCATTACGGCTCCCAGCTGGATGAGCACCATATTGTTCGCAATGACGCCGGCATGTTTGACGTTTCCCATATGACTATCGTCGATTTGCATGGCGCACGCACCCGCGAATTCCTGCGTTATCTGCTGGCCAATGACGTTGCCAAGCTGACCCAGCCGGGCAAGGCGCTGTACACCGGCATGCTGAATGCCTCCGGTGGCGTTATCGATGACCTCATCGTCTATTTCTTTACCGAAGATTTCTTCCGTCTGGTCGTCAACTCCGCCACGCGTGAAAAAGACTTGGCCTGGATCACCGAACACGCCAAACCGTTTGGCGTTGAACTGACCGTGCGTGATGACCTCGCGCTGATTGCCGTGCAGGGCCCGCAGGCCAAAGAGCGCGCCCAGACGCTGTTTACCGATGAACAAAAACAGGCCGTAGAGGGCATGAAGCCTTTCTTCGGCGTAGAAGCCGGTTCGCTGTTTATTGCCACTACAGGTTACACCGGTGAAGCCGGTTACGAGATTGCCCTGCCGCAGGAAGAGGCCGCCGAATTCTGGCAGAAACTGCTGGCGGCGGGCGTGAAGCCGGCCGGTCTTGGCGCGCGCGATACGCTGCGTCTTGAAGCGGGCATGAACCTGTATGGTCAGGAGATGGACGAAGGCGTGTCGCCGCTGGCTGCCAACATGGGCTGGACCATCGCCTGGCTGCCGGAAGATCGTGATTTTATCGGTCGCGACGCACTGGAAAGACAGCGTGAAGACGGCACCGATCAACTGGTTGGCCTGATCATGACTGAAAAAGGCGTGCTGCGTAACGAACTGCCGGTGCGTTTCACCGACGCCGCGGGCAACGTGCAGGAAGGCGCTATCACCAGCGGATCTTTCTCACCGACTCTGGGTTACAGCATTGCGCTGGCTCGCGTCCCAGCGGGTATCGGCGAGCAGGCTATCGTACAAATCCGCAACCGTGAAATGCCGGTGCGTGTGACAAAACCGAGCTTCGTGCGTAACGGCAAAAGCCTGGTTTAACTGCTTTCTTATTGATTCACCTATAAATTAAAAAATTTCGGAGAGTAATTATGAGCAATGTCCCAGCAGAATTGAAATACGCGTCTTCTCACGAGTGGATTCGTTCAGAAGGCAACGGCCTGTACAGTGTCGGCATCACCGAGCACGCGCAAGAGCTGCTGGGCGACATGGTCTTCGTCGACTTGCCGGAAGTCGGTCGCACCGTTGACGCAGGCGAAGACTGCGCCGTGGCCGAATCCGTGAAGGCGGCGTCAGACATCTATTCACCTATCAGCGGTGAAATCGTCGCTATCAACAGTGAACTGGAATCTTCGCCTGAACTGGTCAACAGCGAGCCTTATGGTGACGGTTTCCTATTCCAGATCAAAGCTTCCGACGAATCCGAACTCGACAATTTACTCGATGCCACGGCCTACGCCGCCACATTCGAAGACTAATGACGCGTCGTACCTGAAACGACAGCCGCATTGGCCGCCTTGCCGTCGCGCCAATGACCCCGGGTAAATAGTGAGTAGTTCGATAATTTCAGTAACGCGTTGTCTCGATACCTCAATGCAAGATTTAGGAATGCGTAGCACATGACTCAGACTCTTAGCCAACTTGAACACAGCGAAGCCTTTATCGGTCGCCATATCGGTCCTTCATCCCTTCAGCAGCAGCAGATGCTGGAAACCGTAGGCGCGAACTCGCTGAACGCCCTAATCCAGCAGATTGTTCCGGCCGACATCCAGTTACCGGGTCCTCCTGCGGTCGGCGATGCGGTGACCGAGCATCAGGCTCTGGCGGAGCTGAAGGCGATTGCCAGCCAGAACCAGTGCTACAAATCCTACATCGGCATGGGCTACAGTGCCGTGCTGACCCCGCCGGTTATCCTGCGCAACATGCTTGAGAATCCGGGCTGGTACACCGCCTATACGCCTTATCAGCCGGAAGTGTCGCAGGGCCGTCTCGAAGCGCTGCTGAACTTCCAGACGCTGACCCTCGACCTGACCGGTCTGGATCTGGCCTCCGCTTCGCTGCTCGATGAAGCGACCGCCGCCGCAGAAGCGATGGCGCTGGCAAAACGCGCCAGCAAGCTGAAAGACGCGAACCGTTTCTTCGTGGCCGACGACGTGCATCCACAGACGCTGGACGTCGTGCGCACCCGTGCCGAGACCTTTGGTTTTGACATCATCGTCGACAAGGCCGAAAAAGTGCTGGATCTCGACGGCGTGTTTGGCGTGCTGGTACAGCAGGTCGGCACAACCGGTGAAATCCACGATTACAGCGCGCTGTTTACCGAGCTGAAATCCCGCAAGATTATTACAAGCGTTGCCGCCGACATCATGGCGCTGGTGCTGTTGAGCGCACCGGGCAAGCAGGGTGCCGACGTGGTCTTTGGCTCCGCGCAGCGCTTTGGCGTGCCGATGGGCTACGGCGGTCCACACGCCGCATTCTTTGCCTGCCGCGACGAATTCAAACGGTCCATGCCGGGCCGCATTATCGGCGTTTCCCGCGATGCCGCCGGTAACACCGCGCTGCGCATGGCGATGCAAACCCGCGAGCAGCATATCCGCCGCGAGAAAGCCAACTCCAACATTTGTACCTCGCAGGTGCTGCTGGCCAACATCGCGAGCCTGTACGCCGTATTCCACGGGCCTGAAGGTCTGAAACGCATCGCCAACCGCATTCATCGTCTGACCGGCATTCTGGCCGCAGGCCTGAAAAAAGGCGGTTTGACCCTGCGCCATCAAAGCTGGTTCGACGCGCTGACCGTTGACGTGCAGGACAAAGCCGCCGTGCTGGATCGCGCCCTGAGCTTTGGCCTGAATTTCCGTACCGATATTCACAATGCGGTCGGTATTACCCTCGATGAAGCCACTTCTCGCGAAGACGTGCAGGTGTTGTTCTCCGTGCTGCTGGGCGAGGATCACGGGCTGGATATCGATGCGCTCGACAAGGCCGCCAGCACTGACAGCAACGCGATCCCTGCCGCCATGCTGCGTCAGGATCCTGTCCTTACGCATCCGGTATTCAACCAATATCACAGTGAAACCGAAATGATGCGCTATATGCATCGTCTCGAGAAAAAGGATCTGGCGCTGAATCAGGCGATGATCCCGCTGGGTTCCTGCACCATGAAGCTCAATGCTGCGGCCGAGATGATCCCTATCACCTGGCCTGAATTTGCCTCGCTGCACCCGTTCTGCCCTATCGAGCAGGCAGCCGGCTACCAGCAGATGATAGGTCAGCTTTCCCAGTGGCTGGTTCAATTGACGGGCTATGACGCGGTCTGCATGCAGCCAAACTCCGGCGCGCAGGGCGAATACGCGGGTCTGCTGGCGATTCGTCATTATCACGAAAGCCGTAACGAAGGCGGTCGTCATATCTGTCTTATTCCAAGCTCCGCGCACGGCACGAACCCGGCGTCGGCCCAGATGGCGAGCATGAGCGTAGTGGTGGTCGCCTGTGACAAACAGGGCAATATCGACCTGAATGACCTGCGCGAGAAAGCGGCGCAGGCGGGCGACGAACTGTCCTGTATCATGGTGACTTACCCGTCTACCCACGGCGTGTATGAAGAAACCATTCGCGAAGTGTGCCAGATTGTTCACCAGTACGGCGGTCAGGTTTACCTCGACGGCGCAAACATGAATGCGCAGGTCGGCATCACCACGCCAGGCTATATCGGCGCCGATGTTTCGCACCTCAACCTGCACAAGACCTTCTGCATTCCACACGGCGGCGGCGGTCCGGGCATGGGTCCTATCGGCGTGAAAGCGCATCTGGCCCCGTTTGTACCGGGTCACAGCGTCGTGCAGATTGACGGCGTGCTGACCCAGAACGGCGCGGTTTCGGCGGCACCGTTCGGCAGCGCCTCCATCTTGCCTATCAGCTGGATGTACATCCGCATGATGGGCGCGGAAGGCCTGAAGCAGGCGAGCCAGGTGGCTATTCTTAACGCCAACTATATCGCGACCCGCTTGAAGGATGCGTATCCTGTGCTGTACACCGGCCGAGATGGCCGGGTGGCGCACGAATGCATTCTGGATATCCGCCCGCTGAAAGAGGCGACCGGTATCAGTGAAATGGATATCGCCAAACGTCTGATCGACTACGGATTCCACGCGCCGACCATGTCGTTCCCGGTTGCGGGCACGCTAATGGTCGAGCCAACCGAATCAGAGAGCAAAGTCGAGATCGACCGTTTTGTCGATGCATTGCTGGCGATCCGCGCTGAAAT
Source organism: Rouxiella chamberiensis (assembly GCF_026967475.1). Lineage (NCBI taxonomy): Bacteria > Pseudomonadati > Pseudomonadota > Gammaproteobacteria > Enterobacterales > Yersiniaceae > Rouxiella > Rouxiella chamberiensis. The sequence goes on from NZ_CP114058.1 coordinate 4,452,965, forward strand.
TGAGCAGGTCGCGCAAGGTCAATGGACGCTGCAGGACAACCCGCTGGTTAACGCGCCGCACACGCAGGCCGAGTTGGTCAGCGAGTGGGAGCACGCCTACAGCCGCGAGCTGGCAGTGTTCCCTGCGGGCAGCGACGACAAATACTGGCCGACCGTAAAACGTCTCGACGACGTGTACGGCGATCGTAATCTGTTCTGCTCATGCGTGCCGATTGCCGACTACGAATAATCGCCTCGCGCTGCCGGAGTGTTCCGCTGGCAGCGCAGATATCGGCTGTACACGGGGTTCGACGCCCCATAAAAAAATCCCTGACATCACTGTCAGGGATTTTTTTGCTTCTCAATCGGGTGTCGAAAACGCCTACACCCGGTTAGAGCTGGATTTTAACCTGCACGCCTGCGACCCACGCATCGGTAATCTGCTTGTTGGTGAAAGCCCCCGGCTCTTTGATGTATTGCAGACTCGGACGCACCGACAGCCACGGCGTAGCCTGCAGACTGTAGGTCAGCTCGACCAGTTGCTCTGCGCGATCCAGACCGGAAACGGTATCCGCGCCCGCGTAATCGCCGGCCGCCTGAAGACTGGCGATGTCATTGTTGCGGCTGTTGCGATTGTACACCGCCTTGCCGTACCCGATGGAGATGGCATCTTTAGGGCGCGACTCGAACGGAGCGGTCAGCACAAAACCTGCCGAATACCAGTGGCGGAAAGTGGCAGTGGCTTTATCGGCCGTAGTCCATTCGCCGAACAGATGAAGGAACTGCGCCTTGTTGGTCGAAGACTTCCAAATGGTCTGATCGCCGAGAATGTAACCCCCGCTGCGTCCTGAAGAGAGGCTGTCGCTGTTGTCGATGCGCGAGACTTTCGACGTATCGTGGTAGTAGCCAAATTTATACTGGCCCGGCAGGTCACCGTGATAGCTGTAAATCGCTTCAACCGGAATGATGGCGCCGGTCGTGCCGTGAACAAACGGATTAAAGGCCTTGGACGGCGCGCTGCTGGTGCGCGGATTGACATCGAAAACGGCGGTTTGAATCGCCCAGCTGTCATTGAGCTGATATTTGATTTCGCCACCCAGATGCGCCGAAGGATAGTTGCCCCAGCCGCTGCCGCCCGACATGGTCAACGGATGCGCGCAGAAGGCGGCGTTCATGAAGGTGGTCAGGAGCGACATGCCGCCAAAATCGTTGCCCATCGCCATCAAACCAATCTTGTACGTCAGTTTTGGCGTGGCAAGCCAGTTCGCATAGCTGAATTCGGAAAGGCGGGTGTAATAGCCGCCCGCCACTTCCTGCACTGGCAGGCGGTTGCCGACCAGATCTTCGGAGGTGCTGCGGCCGCGGCGGTCGTTAATCAGCAATTGCACGGTACCGGCGTGGTCGCTGTCCAGCATCTTGTCGAGATCAAAGGTTGCGCCGACTTTGACCTGCTGGGCATAGCGGGTGCCGTAGCTTTCACCGCCGCTGATAACGCCTGCGGTTTCGGAGACGTATTCCCCCGTGAGGGTTACGCCGTCATTCTTCAATTGGGTGCGTTCGCCGCCCCAATCGCCGGTTAAGGTATCCTGATGCCAAAAATCAACGGCTTGCGCCTGAGCAAAACTCCCCGCGGACCAGAACAGAAGACTTGCGGCCAGAGGGGAAAGAGTCAAAAATCTTGTTTTCATCGAGTATGAGGCCTGAAGTGCAGAAGGAAATCCGGCCGCATTATACATTGAACCAAATGATTCGAAATAACCTGCATTACAAAATAGCAACTTTTGCTCATTTTACATAACGAGCCGTTTTCATTTTTGCGCTTTGAGATGCACCTGCCCAAGCGCGTGATAGAGTTGGATCTTGTCGGCCCGAGTCAGATTATCCTGCTGTAAGTCTTCAATAAATTCGGCCTGATTGTCGGGAGAGATTTTGCCGTTGGCCTTTAACTCCAGCGCCAGCCTTTGCAGAATCTGGTCGGAAAGCGAGGCAATATTTTTTCTGACCTCGTCCAGAGGACGCGGCTGCCACGCGGTTTCGGGTGAGGCCAGCCAGTCTGCGCGATAGCGATATTGAATGGCCTTGGCCGCACTCATCTGCGCCACGATGAAAGGCTTTACGGAGAGAGGATCAAGCCCCAGCTTTTCTGCCGTCTGTTGCGTGGCGACCAGCACTTTATCTTCCTGAGACAACACCTCGACCGGTTGATGATTGACTGCCTTGCTGCCTGCCACGTCTTTCATGTAGGAAAGCCGCTGATTGATAAGACCCGGCAGAGTGTCTTTGTCCGAGGCCAGCGCCGCAAGCGGCAGGGTCGCCGCCGTGACGGCACTAAACAGCAGTGCGCGGCAAAAGGTTTTGCCCATAAGAATGGGAAAAGACGAGGTTAATGCGGGAAACGGCAGGCAACGGGCAGGCATGGTTATTATTCCCTGTATTATTGACTATCTTGATGAAGTGTAAGCAACATCATACGCATTCGGCGATAAAAGGGCAGAATAAAACCGCCCATTTTTCACTCAATCCTGAACGTTTGCCAAAGGTTTAAGAAGATGAAGAAAATTGCTCTGGTCACTGGCGGCAGCCGTGGCATTGGTCGTGCTACGGCGCTGTTACTGGCGGAAAAAGGTTATCAGGTCGCGGTTAATTATGTGAACAACCATCAAGCTGCGCGACAGGTTGTCGACGAGATTACCGCTCGCGGCGGGACGGCGATGGCCGTGCAGGCGGACATTTCCAGCGAACATCAGGTTGTCGCAATGTTTGCCCACATTGTGGCGACGTGGGGGCCATTAACGGCGCTGGTGAATAACGCAGGCATTTTGTTTGAACAATCGACGATTGAAAACCTCTCGGCAGAGCGTATCAATCGTGTGTTGAGCACGAACGTGACCGGATACTTCCTGTGTTGCCGGGAGGCGGTCAACATCATGTCTCACCGACACGGCGGGCAGGGCGGCGCGATAGTCAATGTCTCTTCGGCGGCATCTCGACTGGGCGCACCCGGCGAATACGTCGATTATGCGGCGTCGAAAGGCGCGGTAGACGCGCTGACTACCGGTCTTTCGCTGGAAGTGGCCGCACAGGGCATTCGCGTCAATGCCGTCAGGCCCGGATTGATCTACACCGAAATCCACGCCAGCGGCGGAGAAGCGGGTCGTGTGGATAGAGTGAAAGCCGGTTTGCCCATGCAGCGGGGTGGACAACCCGAAGAAGTGGCAGAGGCAATCGTCTGGCTGCTTTCAGAAGCCGCCTCTTACGTGACCGGCAGTTTTATCGACCTTGCGGGCGGAAAGTAAGACTGTTAGCCCCGCAGCAGCGCATTGCGGAACGACAGAATATGCGCTTCGGCGGCTTGGGCAGCAGCCTCGGCATTTTGTTCGGCCAGCGCGTGGATAATGGCCCGGTGTTCCTTGATAACTTCCTGCACGTGGCCCTCCTTGGAGAGCGAACTGGCCCAGAAGCGCTGCGCCTGTGCGTGCAGCACACTGAGAATATCCATCAGCATCTTGTTGCCGGCCACCTGCGCAAGACGCTGATGAAACTGGTTATCCAGCAGCATCATGCGATTGCGATCGCGCCGTTCGCTGGCCAGTTCAATCTGGTGGTTGATGGCCTCGAGTTCTTCGAGATCCTGCAGTGAAATACGCGGGCTTGCCAGCTTCATGCAGAGCACCTCGTTCGCCAGGCGGACCTCGATAAGCTCAAGCGCGTCATCTATCGACAGCGGTGACACCATGACCCCCTTGCGCGGAATAATCTGCAGCAGCCCTTCATTCGACAGACGATGGATAGCCTGATTGATAGGCGTGCGGCCCATCGACAGATCGTTCATCACCTGCGCGGTATTCAAATATTCGCCCGGTTTATAACCGAGAGTCACCAGCGCCTGCTTAAAGCGGCGATAGGCCTGCTCGTTTAACGACAAACTGGATTCATCGCTTACCGCTGTTCCATGACTTTCTGCGTCCACAGATTTCACGCCTTACTCCCGCCGAATTAATTTTTAGACATTCTACACAAAAACATGGCACGGAAATCGCTTATTTAATGAATAAAGTTATAGTGAAATTTCACTGTGTTTTTAAAACAGACCGATTTCCCGAGGATGCCAAGCCATGAAACTGACCTTTTCCCTGCCCGAAAGTACCGATAAAAACCCAGGATTTTCAACGTTCGAAGCCGATATCGACAAGCTGGTGATTGCCGGTTGGGCAGGCCGCGACCCCGACGCCATTCTGCACCATATCAGTGAGCTTGAAGCAATAGGCGTGCCCCGTCCGAGTGCAGTCCCGCTGTTTTACCGCGTGGCGGCCAACCAGCTGACTCAGGATAAAACGGTGGAGGTCATCGGTAGCGCTAGTTCCGGTGAAGCCGAAGTCTTTATTTTTACCCATCGGGGCGAGATGTTTGTTTCGCTGGCCTCAGACCACACGGACCGCGAGCTGGAATCACACAGTGTCGCGCTTTCCAAGCAGCTGTGCATCAAGCCCGTCGCCACGACCGCGTGGCGGATGAAGGACGTCGCTGAACATTGGGACCAGCTGATTCTGCGTGCATGGATAAAAGAAGACGGCGAATACCGACTGTATCAGGAAGGCCCGCTTTCCAGCCTGCGCAAACCTGACGACCTGTTAAGCCGTTATCTCGAGGAAAGTGAAGTGCCTGCCGACGGTCTGGGCATGACCTGCGGCACGGTCGCGGCCATAGGTGGCATCCGTCCTGCAACGGAATTCCGGATGGAGCTTGTCGACGAGATTCTGGGTCGCAGCATCAGCCACACCTATTTAAGCCTTGAACTGCCCGTTGTCGCCTAATCGCGACCGGACGCCGACCCCGATTGAGGAGCATCACCATGACATCGCAGATTTTTCCAAGCCTGCAACAGGCTATCGAACCAGCTGGCACTCGGCACCGTCACGGCCACGCAATTGACAGAGCGCGTGCTGGCCAACATCAATGCCGCCGAAGGCGAGGGCGCGCGGGCATTTACTCAGGTTTATGAACACTGGGCGCGCGAGCAGGCGGCGGCTTCTACTCAACGCCGCGCGGCGGGTGAAACCTTGTCGGCTATCGACGGCGTGCCGGTATCCATCAAGGATCTGTTCGACGTGCAGGGCGAAGCCACGACCGGCGGTTCGCGCGTTTTGGCTGATGCCCCTGCTGCCGAGGCCCATGCCGATATCGTTACGCGGCTGCTGGCTGCTGGCGCGGTCATTGTCGGTAAAACCAACATGACGGAATTCGCCTATTCCGGTTTGGGCATCAATCCTCATTACGGCACGCCGGCAAATCCGTGGGACCGCGCCGCGCGCCGCATTCCGGGCGGCTCGTCTTCCGGCGCGGCAGTGTCGGTCAGCGATGAGATGTCGTTCGGTGCCGTCGGCAGCGACACCGGCGGTTCGGTGCGAATTCCGGCAGCTTTCTGCGGCCTGACCGGCTTCAAACCTACTGCTCGCCGCATATCTCTGTCGGGCGTACTGCCGCTTTCGGCCTCGCTGGATTCGGTCGGGACGATAGCCCGCGACGTGGCGAGCTGCGTGGCGCTGGACGCCGCCATCGCCGGGAATCCGTTGTCGCTGACAGTGAAACATCTTGCCGATGCCCATTTTGCCATTCCGCAAACGCTGGTGCTGGACGGCCTGGATGCAGAGGTGAGCGCCGCCTTTGCGCAGGCCATCGCCACCCTGAAACAGGGCGGGGCGCAGATTACCGAGATCCCGCTCGAAGAACTCGCGGAACTCGCCAGCATCAACGCCACCGGCGGATTTACCGCGCTGGAGTCCTGGGCATGGCATAAACCGCTGATTGCCGAACGCGCCGAAGGTTATGACCCTCGCGTCGTTTCGCGCATTCGTCGTGGCGAACCGCTGGGTGAAAGCGATCGTCAGCAACTGGTCAGTCAGCGCGCCGACTGGCAACAGCGCGTTGGCAGCAAGATTCAACAATACGACGCACTCCTGATGCCCACAGTGCCATTTATCGCCCCGACCATTGCCGAACTGGAAGCCGACGAGGCGACCTATTTCCGCGTTAACGGCGCGGCACTGCGCAACCCTTCCGTCATCAACTTCCTCGACGGCTGTGCGGTTTCCCTTCCTTGTCAGGCTGAAGGTCAGGCGCCGGTCGGACTGATGGTCGCGGCTTTACCGATGCAGGACGAAACGCTGATGAGCTGGGCGCTGGAAATGGAACGCTGCCTCAAAGCCCGGTAAAGGCTGCGGCAGGAACAACAGAAATAGAGATTTTTTCGGCACTTATTTTACAACACCACAATCACTCTGGATAAAGACAGGACAGACAATGAACTCTTCAAATCAGGGCATGCTTTTTGTCGCCACAGACGTCGCCGCTCAGGACGAAGCGGATTTCAATCAATGGTACGACCGCGAACACGTTGAAGAACGCGTACGTATCGAAGGATTTCTTTCCGGCACCCGCTATCAGGCGTTGCAGGGCGGACGTAAATATCTCGGCCTCTACAAAACCGAGTCTCTGGAGAGTTTCACTTCTGCGGCCTATCACGCAGCCTTTACCCGCCAGACAGCGTGGTCGGTAGCCAACCTGCAAAAAATGCGCTCGCCAATGCGCCGCGTGTGCGCCATCCGTGCCGTGGTTGGAATGGGCACTGGCAGCCATCTTGCCATTCTTGCCTTGCCGGAAGGCACTCGGGAAGACGCCATTGCCGCGCTCGGAGAAACGCTTTCTGCCCATAGCGGATTTATTCGCTCGAGCCTGCTGACCCCTGACGCCGCACTCAGCACGCCGCTGCCGAAAGAGTCCACCGAAAATCGCGTGTTATTCCCCATGATGCTGATTGAAAGCAGCAGCGTCGAAGCCTCGCAGCGTCTGGCGGCTCATGCCTGCCACGCTCTGGATTGCCCGTTGGCCGACGTGCTGCACTATGGCCTTGGCTGGCAACTTACTGCACAGGAGTTGAAATCATGAGTCTTTCTTCTACCGATCCAAAGGTTTTGCCAAAAAATACCGCCGATACCGAGCACGCGCCGCCTAAAACCGGCCGCCTGGCAGCGGCAAGCTCGATAGGGACCGCGCTGGAGTGGTATGACTTTACCGTCTACAACATCATGGCGGCATTGATTTTCAACCATGTGTTTTTCCCGTCTTTCGATCCGCTGGTCGGCACCATTCTGGCGTTCTCGACCTATGCCGTAGGTTATGTTTCCCGTCCTATCGGCGGCATGATCTTCGGGCATCTGGGCGATGTGCTTGGCCGTAAGTTCGTGCTGGTCACCACGCTTGTCATCATGGGCGTGACCACTGCGCTGATGGGCCTGCTGCCGGGTTATGCAAGTTGGGGGATCTGGAGTCCGTTGCTGCTGGTCAGTCTGCGCTTTATTCAGGGGATTGCCCTCGGCGGCGAATGGGCTGGCGCGGTATTGCTGTCGATGGAACACGGTAAACCCGAGCAGCGCGGTCGCAATGCCTCTTTTGCCCAGGTCGGCCCTTCCTGCGGCACCTTGATTGGTACCGGCCTTATTACGCTGGTGACCGTGTTTCTCTCGGCAGAAGACTTCCAGCAATGGGGCTGGCGCATTCCTTTCGTGCTGAGCCTGGTGCTGGTTATCTTTGGCCTGTGGCTGCGCCGCGGCGTGGGTGAAACGCCGGCCTTCCTCAAGCTCGAGCAAACCAAAAACACGACACACGCCCCGATTAAAGAGGTGTTTACGCAGCATCTGCGTCCGTTGCTGGTGGCCGGTGGCGCGCGAATTGGTTCCGATGTGCTTTACGCGCTGGTGGTGGTCTTTACGCTGACCTACGTGACGACGGTGCTGAACCTGCCGCGTCCGCTGGCGCTGACGGCAACCATGCTGGGCGCGCTGGGCAATGCCATTACCGTTCCCCTGTTTGGCGCACTGTCGGACAAATGGGGGCGTCGTCCGGTCTACATGCTGGGCGCTGCGCTGGCGATTGTCTGGTCTTTCGTGTTCTTTATGCTGCTCGACAGCGCACATCCGGTGCTTATCTGTCTGGCGGTAATCGGAGGCTTGCAGGTTCACGCGATGATGTACGGACCTCAGGCGGCCTTCGTCACCGAACAGTTCCCGGCGCGAGTGCGTTACGCGGGGTCTTCACTGGCCTATACGCTTTCCGGTATTGTCGGCGGCGGATTTGCGCCCCTGATAATCACCTCGCTGTATAAGGAGTACAGCACGACATTCGCCGTTTCAGCTTATGTCACCGTGGCGTTGCTGCTGACCTTGCTGGCCGTGTTTGCCTCCCGGGAAACAGCCCGAAAACCGCTGTAGCACGCCAGAATGAAAGGGCAGACAGCGTCTGTAAAAGGCGACCCGCAGGGTCGCTTTTTATTGCGGGCAGGAGACGTCGTCGGGTTGCGGCCCTCGCACAAGGGACTTCTCTTTAGCCTGTCACGACTATCCGTCACCTCTCCTCTGACCGAATTCGGTCAATCCCACATAAACGGTCATTAACGGTCAGTCATGACGTCGTGGTTTTGTGACCGTTTGCTGTAATCCCGATGACCGTTTGCAAGATTAAAAGCGATTTAATGCTAGCAAGGCGGCAAATCGCAATTAATTCATTTCACCTTTTCTCATTTTTTTTGACAACTATCACATGGCGAGCGCGGCAAAAAGACTGCGCGATCGGCTTTGAGGCAACGCGCATTCATCACTCGGGCGCTTGCGTATCTTATTGAACATCAGGAAGGGGACAAAAATGCTGCCTGTCGAACGTCATCGTTTTATTACCGAAGTCCTTAGCCAGCGCGGTCGTGTGCTGGTGCAGGAAGTAGCCGCCATGTGTCAGATATCGATGGAAACGGCTCGCCGTGATCTCTCGCTATTGGAGAAACGCGGTGTGTTGCAACGCAGTCACGGCGGCGCGGTGTTTGTGAGTGAGCAGGAAAGCGAAAAGCTCTATGTGCCGTCGCAAATCGAGCAGGGAGAATCGTTTCGTGACCGCAGCAATCAGGCGCCGGATCAGAAAACGCGGATCGCCAAACGGGCATTGGCCTTCATTAATCCGGGCGACTGTCTGCTGCTCGACAGCAGTTCAACCAGCTGGTTTCTCGCCCGCCAGCTGCCGGACATCCAGCTGGTGGTGCTGACGAATTCCCTGCACATCATTCAAACGCTGGCGGCCAAGGCCAACGTCAAGACCATCGGGCTGGGCGGAGAGTATTCGGCAAAGTATGAAGATTTCATTGGCGTGCTGGCCGAAAAGATCTTGAAAGAGTTCGTGATTAACAAGCTGTTTTTCTCCTGTCACGGCATCAGTCATGAAGGCGGGATCCGCGAAAGCAACGAGCATCACGCCCGATTGAAACAGCAGATGCTGCTGTCGTCGGAACACAAGATTCTGCTGGCCGACTCCAGCAAATTTGGTCGTCGTTCGTTTGCACGTATTTGTCATTACCGCGAGATAGACACGCTGATTACCGATTCGCTTGACGATGAAGAGTTCAGACAGGAGCTGGCCTGGAGCAACGTTAACGTGATTGAAGTGGCGCCGGTGAAAAGCCGGTCCAGAACCTGAAATGTAAGCCCGGAAACTTTTACCTCTTAGTCACAACAACAATAACAGCCGTGGCGAGTCACTGACTGCGGCAAAACTGACACCTTGTGGAGTGAAAAACATGAAGAAAACTGTCCTGGCCTGTCTGTTTGCCGCCGCCGCTCTGTCTCTCTCGGCGCATGCCGCCGACAAAATCCGGATGGGCGTCGTGGTCAAAGTCGGCGGCAATCCGTGGTTCAACGCGATGGAAGTCGGCATCAAGCAGGAAGCGGCCAAAGAGGGCATCGATGCCTGGCAGGTCGGCCCAACCGGTGCCGACCCCGCGTTGCAGGTTCGCGCCATCGAAGACTTGATTGCCCAGAAGGTCGATATCATCGGCGTTGTGCCGAATGACGCCAAGGTGCTGGAGCCGGTACTCAAGCGCGCCCACGACGCAGGCATCAAGATAATCACGCACGAATCACCGGATCAGAAATACGCAGACTGGGATTTCGAGATGGTCGATGCTGAACAGCACGGCATCAACCACATGATTGCGCTGGCGAAATGCATGAAAGAAACCGGAAATTACGCGGTTTACGTCGGCAGTCTGACAGTGCCGGTACACAAAAGATGGGCCGATGCGGCCGTCAAGTATCAGCAGGAACACTATCCCAATATGCATCAGGTGGGCGACCGTTTCGGGGTTGCGGAATCTCTGGATGACACCATCCGAACCACCAATGATCTGATGTCCAAATACCCTGATCTGAAAGGCATTCTGGCAATTGGTTCGCAGGGCCCCATCGGCGCGGGTCGTGCGGTTCTTAATCGCGGCAAGACCGATGACATCTGCGTTTACGGGCCATTCAGTCCGGGTCAGGGCGCTTCGCTTGTGAGAAACGGCGCTATCGATGGTGGCTTTATCTGGAATCCCATGGTTGCCGGCGAGCTTTTCGTGCGCATCGCAGGAATGATTGAGAAAGGGCAGAAAATCACGGACGGGATGGACATCGAAGGCATGGGCAAAGTGAAAGTCGATGAAACGACGCACACGATTGTCGGCAATCGTACCGAAAGTCTCGACAAGGAAAACCTGCCGAAACTGGTCAAAATGGGGCTGTAATTATGGCGATCTCCGAGATTATCCAGCATGACACCACAGACGCAGAAAGCGGGCGTCCGTTAATCGACGTTCACGATCTTTCCGTGACTTTTGGCGGTCAGCGCGCACTCAACAATATTTCGCTGCGATTGATGCCGGGTGAAGTCCACTGTCTGGCAGGGACCAACGGCTGCGGAAAAAGCACGCTTATCAAGGTTATCTCGGGGTTTACCAGCCTGACAGCGGCTGCCGAATTATGCTCGGCGATCAGACATTCAGCAAATTGACGCCGGATCAGGCGCGCAGTTTCGGGATTCAGGTTATCTATCAGGATCTGTCGTTGTTTCCGAATCTGACCGTGGCCGAAAACATCGCTTTCGAGCACAACCTGCGCGGCCTGCTCGGCTGGTATCGGCCGGGCCGTCTGCGCGAGGCCGCACAGCGAATACTCGACGAACTGCAGTTTTCGCTGGATCTCGACAGCAAAGTCGCTGCACTGCCGATAGCACAGCGCCAGCAGGTCGCCATCTGCCGCGCGCTGGTCGCCGATGCCCGGCTGGTGATTATGGATGAGCCGACCGCCTCGCTGACGCGTACCGAAGTCAATCAACTGCTGCGCACCGTGCATTATCTGAAACAAAAAGGCATCAGCGTCGTGTTTGTCAGCCATCGACTGGATGAAGTGCTGGAGATTTCCGACAGCGTGACGGTTATCCGCGATGGTCAGAAAGTCGGGACCTTCCCCGCCGCCGAAGTCAGCAGCGAGCGGCTTACCGAACTGATGACGGGCCTGAAACTCAACTACGCGTTGAAGGCGGCGAACCAGCACGACGAGCGAATCATGCTGGAGCTGGACAACCTGACCCGCGCCGACCAGTACCACCATGTCAATCTCAAGCTGTATCAGGGCGAAGTGCTGGGACTCTGCGGGTTGCTCGGCTCGGGGCGCACAGAGCTGGCGCTGAGTTTGTTCGGCATGACGCGTCCGGACAGCGGAAAAATGTATCTCGACAGCAAGCCGGTACGTTTTCGCGGTCATGAAGATGCTATCAAATCGGGGATTGGCTATGTTTCCGAAGACCGTCTGACGCTGGGTCTGGTGCAGCAGCAATCCGTGGGCGACAACACCGTGCTGGCGATTATGGATCAGCTGCGCAGCCGTTTTCATCTGATAGACGAGTACCGCAAAAACAAGATTGTTTACCAGTGGATCGAAAAGCTCGGCGTCAAAGTGGCGGATCCTGATCAGGCGATTTCGACGCTTTCCGGCGGTAACCAGCAAAAGATCGTTCTGGCCAAATGGGTGCTCACCCAGCCGAAGATCCTGATTCTCGACTCGCCAACGGTCGGCGTGGATGTCGGCGCCAAAGCCAGTATTTATCAGCTTATCCACCAGCTGGCGGCGGAAGGTATCTCTATCTTGCTGATTTCGGACGAAGTACCCGAAGTCTATTTCAACTGCGATCGCGTGTTGCACTTTAGCGAAGGCACCGTGCTCGGCGAATACTTTCCACGGGCGATAACCCAGCAGCAGCTGGCGGAGGCGGTCAATGCGTAAACTCAATCGACTAAAACCTGCCAGCAACGAAGGCTATCTGGCCTGGGTGCTGGTGGTGCTGATTGTCATTTTCTCCCTGCTCAGCAATCAGTTTCTTACGCTGCGTAATCTGCTGGATCTCAGCGAAAGCTACGCCGTAAGCGGGATCTTTGCCCTTGGGCTGTTCGTGGTGCTGGTGACCGGCGGCATTGATATCTCGTTCGCCGCCGTTGCCTCGGTGGTGCAATACCTTATTGCCACGCTTGCCATCAGTTACGGCATGACCAATCCGCTGGGCAGTATCGTGCTGGCAATCGCCATCGGCACCACGCTTGGCATGGTAAACGCCGTACTGATTTATTCCCTGCGCATTGTGTCGATCATCGTGACCATCAGTATGCAGTCTCTGCTGTTCGGCATGCTGATGTGGCTGACCAAGGGCACCAGTCTGTATGACCTGCCGGAGTGGCTGATTACGCCGCTGAAAATCCTGCCGTTTAGCGTCGGCAGCGATCATTACCAGCTTGGTCTGCCGCTGGTGGTGATGCTGGCGGTCGCGGGGCTGACGTGGATCCTGCTGAACAAAACGCACCTCGGACGTCAGCTGTTTGCCGTCGGCGGTGATCAGGAATCGGCGCGTCGTATCGGGATCCGCGTGGGGCTGCTGCATCTGTTTGCCTACGGCTATCTTGGCGCGATGGCGGCGATTGGCGGGCTGGTGCAGGTTTATCGCGTTGGCGAAGTGGTGCCCAATGCGCTGGTGGGCGGCGAGCTCGATGTGCTGGCGGCAGCGGTGCTTGGCGGTGCAAGCCTCAACGGCGGCAAGGGAAGCGTGGTCGGCACCCTGATGGGCGTATTCCTCATCGGTATCCTCAAGAACGGCCTGAATCTGATAGGCGTCTCCAACTACTTTATGAACGTGGTTATCGGCTGCGTGATCGTGGTGGCAATTACCGTAACGCACTACAAGAAACGCAAAGAAACCGATGTCGGCTTTGCCTGACGTTTCCCGTCCCGGCAGTTGATGCATTGATCTCGATGACAGGACAAGTAAAGGAGCAGCCATGTTTGCCAAATCCAAGAGTCTGACCATGAAACAGAAAACCGACAACAAGATGCCGTCACTGACCCGCTTTAAAATGCATCCGACGAATGTTGGCCTTTCGCTGCTGCTGATTCTGGTGGTTATCGGCTTTAGCATCGCGATGCCGGGCCGCTTTTTCAGTGACGCAACCTTTATGAGTGTTGCGTTTCAGCTGCCCGAGCTGGGTCTGCTGACGCTGGCGATGTTTATTCCCATCCTTAGCGGCGGGTTGAATCTGTGCATTATCGCCACCGCGAACCTGACCAGCTTGCTGATGGCGTGGGTATTTATGACCTATCTGCCCGCCGATGCCAGCATGACCATGCAGGCCGTATGGCTGACGATTGCGCTGGTGGGCGCGATGATTCTGGCGCTGGTGATTGGCATGCTGACCGGCGCGCTGGTGGCCTACATCGGCGCGCACCCGATTCTGGTGACTCTCGCCACCATGACGATGGTCAACGGTATCGGTATTTATCTTTCTCGCGGCGCGGCGCTCAGCGGCATGCCCGACATCGTGCGTTTTATCGGTGCTGAAACCGTGTGGGGAATTCCGGTGCCGCTTATCGTATTTCTAGCCACGGCGGTGCTGATTTCCATTTTTCTTGAGCGCACTCGCCTTGGCAAATACATCTATATGAGTGGCAGCAACATCAATGCCACCCATTTCAGCGGCGTAAACACCCACCGTGTGCTGATCGCCATTTACGTGCTGTCGAGCATGCTGTGCGTGATTGCGGGTCTCATCATGATGGCGCGTTTCAACTCGGCGCGGATGGGATACGGCGACTCTTATCTGCTGCTCACCGTGCTGGCGATTATTCTCGGCGGCACCGATCCCTTTGGCGGCTTCGGAAAAGTCAGCGGCGTCGTGCTGTCGTTAATCGTGCTGCAAGTTATCGCGACTGGTCTGAATCTGCTTAACGTCAGCCCGCATTTCAGCCTGGCGATGTGGGGCGTGGTGCTGATTGCCGTTCTGGCGGTGAAATTCTTCCGCACCCGTTATCTACAGCGCCGAGCCAGTCGTCGCAGCGCCGCCAAAGCGCGTGCGCTGCTCTGATTTTCTCGTTTTATCTTTCACTTACACTCGAACAATGGCCTCTGGGGGCCTTCAGGAAAACGCCATGGAATACAAAATTTCGCCGTCATTAATGTGTATGAGCCTGTTTGATATCAAAGAACAACTGGCGGTGCTCAATCGCCGCGCAGACATGCTGCACATCGATATCATGGATGGGCATTATGTGAAAAACATTACGCTTTCCCCGTTCTTTATCGAACAAATCCGCCCCCACACCCAGCTTGTGCTCGACGTGCACATGATGGTGGAAAATCCGACCGACTTTATCGAGGCGATCGCCCGGGCCGGTGCCGATTTTATCTGTCCCCACGCCGAAACGATCAATCGCGATGCGTTCCGCGTGATCAACCTGATCCGATCCTTTGGCAAAAAAGTGGGCGTGGTGCTCAATCCGGCGACGCCGGTCGAGTTCATCCAGCACTATATTCACCTGCTGGATAAAATCACCATCATGACTGTCGATCCGGGTTATGCCGGGCAGCCGTTCATTCCTGAAATGCTGAATAAAGTCAGCCAATTACGTGATTTAAAACAGCAGCACGGCTACAGGTATCTTATTGAAATCGATGGATCCTGCAACGAGCGTACTTATCATGATCTCATGGGCGCGGGCGCTGAAGTGTTAATCGTGGGCACCTCCGGCCTGTTTAATCTGGATAACGATCTGGATAAGGCCTGGGACAAAATGCTCGACCAGATGCGTTTGGCACGTCAGGCAGCCTGAGGGCAGGAGAGCCGTATGCACTGTTTTCTCGGCGTAGATATTGGCGGCACCAACACCCGTTTGATGCTGATGGACGGCAGTCAGGAGTTTTATGGTTACCAAAAAGTCCCGACTCAGTCATGGGCGAGCTTGAGTGACCCGTTGAGCGGCTTGCAGCAGTTGATTGAGGAATATTTAATTCAGGCAGGGGTGCGGCAGCAGGTCGTTAGAGTCATGCTGGGATTACCCGGCATCCTGTCGCGGGATCGCCAGACCGTGCTGTCGCTGCCTTTCATTGCCGCGCTGGACAACAGGCCGGTGGCACAGTTGCTTTCACACGCCCTGAACCTGAACGTGGTGATGGACAAAGACGTTAACCATCTGATGTGGTGGGATTTAACCCGTCTTTCAGCCTTGCCCGATGTGGCGGTGGGCGTTTATCTCGGCACCGGTTTAGGCAACAGCCTGTGGCTGAATCAGGACTTTTATCACGGCGCGCATGGGGCCGCAGGCGAGCTTGGGCATATTCCGCTGGCCGGCAATCCGGCGCTGTGCCCGTGCGGAAAAGTGGGTTGTGTCGAGACGCTAACCTCCGGAAACTGGCTGGCAGGCTGGAAACGTCAGCACGCTGCGACCACGGCGTTTGAAGATGTGTTTACCGAATTCGGCCAGCATGCTGATTTACAGGAGTTTGTTGATCGACTTGCGCGTACGATTGCCAGCGAAATGAACATTCTCGACCCTGAATATCTGATTCTGGGTGGCGGCGTGCTGTCGATGGCTGCCTTCCCGCTGGCGCGATTGGAACGGCAAATTCGTCAGCATCTTCGCGGGCCGCAACCTGCCGAGGGTTTGACTATTATTCAAAGCGGTGTAACGGATGAGACAGGCTGTCGTGGGGCCTGTCTGGCAGCCCAGCGCGACTACGAAGCGATGAATCCCCGGGTTCCGGCATGAAAATGCCGTTAAGGAGAAAGGCATGAAAAAGGGCAAGGTCTGCGTATTGGGGTCTTTCAATCTGGATATCGTCGCCGGGATGTCGCGTTTTCCGCAACCCGGCGAGTCACTGATTGCGCACAACAGCATGATGGGCGCGGGCGGCAAGGGGGCAAACCAGGCGGTTGCGGCGCTGCGGGCAGGCGCACGGGTACATTACATCGGCAAGGTGGGACGGGATGATTTCGGCACCTTTGCCCGTCGGCATCTCGACAGTGCCGGTTTCGATGCAGTCACGCTCTTTTCTACCCCCGATTTTCCGACGGGTAACGCACTGATTTATGTGGCGGGTATTGATGCCGAAAACATGATTGCGGTCGATCCGGGCGCGAATCTCACCTTCACCGCCGAGGAGATTGAACAGTGTCGCCCTGCAATAGCCGCCGCCGATATCTTGCTGACTCAGCTCGAAAATAATCTTTCGGCGATAGAAAAGGTAATCGATATTGCTGAAGAGGCGGGCACCTTTATTATTCTTAATCCTGCGCCGTTCCAGCCGGTTTCGGATGCGCTGCTGGCTAAAGTGGATTTGCTGACGCCAAACGCGACCGAATGCACACTGCTCACCGGCATTGAGGTCATCGATATTGCCACCGCGCAGCAGGCCGCCAACGTACTGCATGACAAGGGGATTTACGCCTTGATCATCACCCTTGGCACGCAGGGCGCGTTACTGTCGGTGGCGGGCGATTTTCAGCTGATCGCCGCTTTTCCGGCCGTGCCGAAAGACACGACGGGCGCAGGCGATGCCTTTAATGGCGCGCTCGCCGCTCAACTGGCCAGCGGTATCAATCTGCTGGAGGCGGCGAATTTCGCCTCGGCCTATGCTTCTGTCTGTGTCGAAAGGGCCGGTGCCGCCGCTTCAATGCCCACCTATGAGGAAGCCTTGAAACGCCAATGGGCAACGCTGTAGCCGCAAGCTGACAGGGGAGAAGCTAAAAAAGCCATATTGTTCAGTAACATTTGAACAATAAACAATCACGTTAGTGAAACCTGACGGAAACATGGCTGAAATAGAGAAAGATTAGGGTAAGCATCCTGTTAAAAGCCGCTGGAAAATAGCGATGCGCCACAAGATGTTTCCCTATCTGATACTGCTGCCGACTCTGATTTTTTTGTTGGCGTTTACCTACTATCCGCTGCTGCGCTCAGCGCTGGACAGCCTGGTTCGACAGCCGCATGGCAAGCGACAATCCGCCATTTGCCGGTCTGCAAAACTATCAGCGCCTGTTTGCCGATTCGGTATTTTGGCGCGCACTGCTCAATAATCTTGCCTATATCCTGATGACGGTTATCCCCGGCATTGTGCTTGCGCTGCTATTGGCAGTTGCGCTGTGGGAAAACACCTCGCTGAATCGCTGGCTGCGCACGGCCTTTTTCTTCCCGATGATAATCCCGCTCGTCAGCGCGGCTACCCTGTGGCTGTTTATTTTCATGCCGGGCATGGGCCTGCTCGATTACTATCTGGCGAAGGTTTTCGGTCCGATGAACAACAATTATCTTGGCATGAGCAACAGCGCGCTGATTGCGCTCAGCGTAATTGGCGTGTGGAAATTTGCCGGTTATTACATGCTGTTTTTCCTGGCCGGTTTGCAATCGATTCCTGCTTCCGCCCGTGAAGCCGCGCTGATGGAAGGCGCCAGTCGTTTACAGGTCTTTTTCTACATCACCCTTCCCCTGCTACGACCGACTATCAGTTTTGTGGTCACGATTGCCCTGATTTATTCCATTACTCAAATCGACCACGTCGCGGTGATGACGCAGGGCGGGCCGAACAACGCCACGACCGTGCTGCTTTATTACATTCAGAGCCTTGCCAACGATACGCATGACCTCGGCAAAGCCTCTGCCGCGACTTTCGTCACTCTGGTGCTGCTGTTTGCCTTTTCAGTGCTAAATCTTCGTGTTCTGGAAAGAGGAGCTCATCATGAGCGTTGAAACATCCCCTCGGCCGATGCTGAAAACGCAGGGCCGGGCGCGCCGTCGCACGCTGCTGGTACGCCGCAGTTCATCACTGACCTTGCCCATTTTGCTCACGTGCGCCGCGCTGCTCTGGCTCACGCCTTTTATCTGGATGCTCTCTTCGGCTTTTAGCACAAGCAGCTTTTCGCCGGATATGGCGTCGTTGTTGCCGCGTTTCCCGCTGACTTTCGACAACTTCCGCGATGCCTGGCAGAGCGCCGACTGGTTGCGTCTGTATGCCAATACGATTTTTTCGCCTTCGGCACCTTTCTAGTCCAGCTCATCACCATTACAACCGCAGGTTACGTCTTTGCCTATCACGAATTTCGCGGCAAACAGACCCTGTTTTACCTGCTGCTGATTCAGCTGATGATCATGCCGGTCATTATGATGGTTCCCAACATGATGATTCTCAAGCAAATCGGTCTGCTCAATACCTTGACCGGCACCATGATGCCGTATTTCGCCTCGGCATTTGGCGTGTTCCTGATGCGTCAGGCTTTTCTCGCAATTCCACGTGAAATTGAAGAAGCCGCGCTAATGGAAGGCTGCCGCTGGTGGCAGGTGGTGTTCCGCGTACTGATCCCAATGTCGTGGCCCGCCATTCTGGCGTTTGCCACGGTGAGCATTACCTATCACTGGAATGAATATTTGTGGCCGCTGATGGTGCTCAACGATCCGGATAAACAGGTGCTTACGGTCGGGCTGGTGTCGTTTGCCATGGGCGCAGAATCCGGCGGTCAGTGGGGATTGATTACGGCGGGCACGCTGATGGTCTGCTTGCCGCTGATGCTGGCCTTTATCCTCTTTCAGAAACAGTTCCTTAAAAGCTTCGGTTTTTCAGGCATCAAATAGGGAGTTTTCATGTTTTTAGCTCAAATTTCCGACCTGCATTTTCGCAGCCACGGTCGCAAGCTTTATGACTTTATCGACGTCAACGGCGGTAATGCCGAGGTGGTGAGCCAGCTGAATGCGCTGGAAGAACGCCCGGACGCGGTAGTGATTACCGGCGACATTGTGAACTGCGGTTTAGCTTCCGAGTATGAGGTTGCCCGTCAGACATTGGGCAATTTGCGTTATCCGCTGTATATCATTCCCGGCAATCACGACGATAAAGCCCAGTTTCTGGAAGCCATGGGCCCCCTGTGCCCGCAGCTCGGCACCGACCCGAATAACATGCATTATGCCGTTGACGACTTTGCCATGCGCCTGCTGTTTATCGATACCAGTGTGGCCGGTGAATCCAGAGGCTGGCTGACTCAAGACACCCTCGCGTGGCTCGAAACCCAGCTGGAGCAGGGCGGCGATAAACCTACGACGGTATTTATGCACCATCCGCCGATGAAATTAGGCTCGGCGCAAATGGACCGGATTGCCTGCGAAAATGGCGACCGGCTGCTGTCTTTAATCGACCGTTTCCCTTCGCTGACTCGCGTATTTTGCGGCCATACTCATCGCCTGATTTTCACCCAGTATCGGCAGGCGATTATCTCCACTATTCCGGGAACGGTGCATCAGGTGCCGTATTTCCATGAAAATCCGGCGGCCTATTACAACCTCGAGCCCGCCGCGTGTTTGATGCATCGCCTTATCGACAACACGGGCCTGGTGAGTTATCTGCATCCGCTGACCCAATACGCGGGACCGTACCTTTATGATGCCAATATCAGCTGCCCGTTGGATGAAAAATAATGTCGACTCTCCGTCTGGAAAATGTCAGTAAAAAATTCGAAGGCAGCATGGCGGTGAACAATCTGTCACTCGAGATTGCCGACGGCGAATTTCTGGTGCTGGTAGGGCCTTCCGGCTGTGGCAAAAGCACCCTGTTGCGCCTGCTGGCCGGTCTGGAAGAGGTCAGTGAAGGGCGCATCTTGCAGGCAGGAAATGACATCACCCTGCTTGAACCGCGCGAGCGTAACTTTTCGATAATTTTTCAGAACTATGCGCTGTTTCCCCATATGACGGTTGAGCAGAACATCACTTTCGGCATGCGGATGCGCAACGAGCCGAAATCCCGGCATCGGGCACGGGTGGACAGAGTGGCCGATTTGCTCCAGCTCGGCGAATTACTGGGACGTAAACCGGGCAAGCTTTCCGGCGGTCAGCGGCAGCGCGTGGCGATGGCGCGTGCGATTGTCCGCGACCCAAAACTGTTTCTGATGGACGAACCGCTGTCGAACCTTGATGCGCGCCTGCGTACCGAAGTGCGCGACGGCATTATGACTCTGCATCGGCAGCTTAAAACCAGCACCGTGTATGTCACGCACGATCAAATGGAAGCCATGACCATGGCCGACAGAATCGCGGTACTCAACAAGGGCCATCTGCAACAGATTGGTGCGCCGCAGACCCTGTATGCGCATCCCGCCAACCTTTTCGTGGCAGGCTTTATCGGTACACCGGCCATGAATATTTTCAAACTTCCGTGCCGGAACGGCGTAGTCACAGTGGCCGGACAGGCCATCAGATTGCCTGACACCGCACATGCCAGCGAGTTGAACGAAGTCTATCTGGGCATTCGGCCGGAGCATATCGAGGACAATACCTCGAGCCGTATTGCCGAAAGCCAAGGCCACGACCGCATACAGCTTGAAGCCGCGCTGACCTTCTGCGAATTGCTGGGTGCCGAATACCTGAACCATGCACAGACCCCGATCGGCGCAGTGCGCTATCTACGAGAAAATCGGGGCGATGCGCCCGTTGTCAATCAACAGGTTAACTTGAGTTTTTCATTGCACGACATTCATCTTTTTTCAGGCCAGAACCAGCTAAATTTACACCGGGAGATGCAGCATGCGTAACGTACAGGCGCTCACTCTGGCGGTCACCATGATGACCACAGGCGCCGTTTCAGCAAAAGAAAGTATTGATTTTATGTTTCCTGCGCCGGTCGACGGCAAGCTTACGATGGAAATGACCCGAGTAATCAAAGAGTATAATCAGTCGCAGAATGAGGTTGAGGTACGGGGCATTTTCACCGGCAACTATGACACCACCAAAGTAAAGGCCGAAGCCGCCGCCAAATCGGGTCAGCCACCGGCGCTGGTTATTATGTCGGCAAACTTTACTGCCGACTTAGCCATTAAAAATGAAATTCTGCCGATGGACGAACTGTTCAAATACGGCGATGAAAAAGCGACCCCTTTCCTGGTCGACAAATTCTGGCCCGCGATGAGACAAAATGCGCAGGTCAACGGCGTGACTTACGCGATTCCCTTCCATAATTCGACGCCGATTCTCTATTACAACAAAGACCTGTTCAAGAAGGCCGGAATCGATCATCCTCCGGCTGATTGGGCCGAACTGCTGGCGGATTCCAAAAAGCTGACCGATTCGGCGAAAGGCCAGTGGGGTATCATGCTGCCTTCGACCAATGACGACTACGGCGGCTGGATCCTATCTGCGCTTACCCGTGCCAATGGCGGCAATTATTACAACGCCGATTACCCCGGCGAGGTGTACTACAACCAACCTTCTACCATTGGCGCGCTGAAATTCTGGCAGAATCTGGTGTATCGCGACAATGTCATGCCGGCAGGGGTGCTGAACTCCAAGCAGATTAGTGCCGCATTCTTTTCAGGCAAGCTGGGTATGGCGATGCTAAGCACGGGCGCGCTGGGCTTTATGCGCGAAAATACCAGGGATTTCGAGCTGGGCGTGGCGATGTTGCCAAAGGAAACCCGTCATGCGGTTACTATCGGCGGCGCCAGTCTGGTGAGTTTCAAAGGCATTTCGGACGAGCAGAAAAAAGCCGCCTACCGCTTCCTGCAATATTTGGTCAGCCCGAAGGTCAACGGCAGCTGGAGCCGCTTCACCGGTTATTTCTCCCCGCGTAAAGATGCCTACGCTACGCCGGAGATGAAAGATTACCTGGCCGGGGATCCGCGTGCAGCCATTGCTCTGGATCAGCTGAAATACGCCATGCCTTGGTATGCAACCTATGAAACGGTCGCAGTACGTCAAGCCATGGAAAACCAACTGGGGGCGCTGATGAACGACGCCAAACTGACTCCGGAAGCGGCCGCTAACGAAGCGCAGAAACAAGCGGATTTGATCATGAAGCCTTATAACGAGCAGACTGCCTTGCGCACGCCGCAGTAACTGCTTTCATGGCGGCAGGCGAGTAAGACACTGCCTGCTGCCATATTTATTGTTTTTAATTCAATGGTTTGAGTGAAAATCGCTTCCCTTACTTCAGCCAGCCTTGTTCATAGGCGTGGTTGAGGTGAACAATCAGATGCTCCCAAAGCGCCGGATTGATTTCGCTGATAAAGGCATTGCGAGACAACACCTGCTCCAGACGAATGTTGTTTTCTACCCAGCTTTGACCCTGATTGCTGAGGTTCATGACGACAGGCAAAACGCGGTCGAGCATCAGGGCAAAACGCGCTTCGGGCGTTTCACCGGCTTCGTATTCGTTCCATAAATCCAGAAACTGCTGATTTAAAGGGACAGGCAACATGCCGAACCAGGCGATGTGCGGCAGCGACTTCCTGATCGTGAACCGCTTCACGCGCGGCAAGATCATAGACCAGTACATCACCGGCATCGATTTCAACGATATCGTGCAGCAGCGCCATACGAATCACTTTCTGGATATCCACGTCTTTTCCGGCGAAAGGTGCCAGACTCATGGCCGCCATAGCGAAATGCCAGCTGTGCTCCGCCGAGTTTTCCTGACGCTGGGTACCTAACACCTTGGTACGGCGCTGCACGCTCTTCAATTTGTCGATTTCCATCAAAAATTGAAAAACTTCGGTCATCGGGCCGAAATTAAGTGCCGGGGAGGCTACAGACATAATTACACCTTAGTCATTAGAGACGGCTGTTTCAGAAAAATCCCTCAACCCTGCATTTTTGTATGCAGTCGAGTGAGTACCATAAAGCCAAAAGCTAAAAAAATCATGCTTTAAGCCAAGATAAAAGCAAACTGCGAGCGTGTTTTTCGGCATTGACGGACACACATTGTAAAGAGCCTTGAGAGACGGTTACATCGCTTTATACAATATTTAAGCTTACACGTGTACACTGGAATCATTGTCGGCTACAGTGCCGATGCAGTTAACTTGTTCACTTTCTGGTCTCGAGGTTATCAACGTATGGTTAAATCATCACCACAGGGATATCCGTGGGCGGAAGAAATCGCCAATAGCCTAAGTCATGGTATTGGGGTCGTTTTCGGTATTATCGGTTTGGTGCTTTTGCTGGTTCAGGCGGTCGGCGCAAACGCCGATGTCACTGCAATTACCAGCTACAGTCTTTATGGCGGCAGCATGATCCTGCTGTTTTTGGCCTCAACGCTTTATCACGCCATTCCTCACGAAAGGGCCAAGTTCTGGCTCAAAAAACTTGACCATTGCGCAATCTATTTACTGATTGCAGGCACTTATACGCCTTTTCTGCTGGTGGGACTGGATTCACCGCTAGCCAAGGGGCTGATGATTGTTATCTGGTCCATCGCCGCATTTGGTGTGGTGTTTAAACTGATCTTCGCCCACCGTTTTGAAGTGCTGTCGTTGATTATTTATCTCACGATGGGCTGGCTCTCGCTGATTGTGATTTATCAGCTGGCAATGAAGCTGTCGACGGGCGGCGTGATTCTGCTTGCCGCGGGCGGCATCATCTACACGCTGGGGGTCATTTTCTATGCCTCGAAGCGCCTGCGTTTTGGTCATGCCATATGGCATGGATTTGTGCTTGGCGGCTGCTTCTGCCACTTTCTGGCTATCTACTATTACGTTTAGCTCGTCTCGCCAGCATGACATCTAACTTCTACGGCAAATCGATACACAGCTTGCCCTTTATCAACCCGGCCGATGTCACTGGCCGGGTTTTTTATTGCCTGTTCAACGCGCGTTATTTCTTTTCTTCAAGCGAATAAGGCAGCGGCTGAATTTTTAAGGCACTGCCGGTTTCTTCACGCACGCGTAGGTGGCTCTCGGCATCGAGATCGTTATTCAGCACGGCTTGAACCCAGAGTGAACCGTCATTTAACTGGCTCGCCGCCAGAACGGTTCCGGTACGACGCCAGTTTTCACCCAGTTGCAGTTCCAGGTCGTCGCCGGCCGCCGGAACCTTGCTCGATTTACCCGTCAGCCAGTAAAGCGCGCGCTTGTTGGCACCGCGATATTTGGCACGCGCCACCATCTCCTGGCCTGCATAACAGCCTTTGGTGAAGCTGATGCCCTCCAGCGCCTGAATATTGGTGGCCTGCGGAATAAACTGCACGCTGTTGACGGTATCGATAATCGGATAACCCGCTTCGATATCCAGCGCCAGCCACTGCTGGCTGTCATTAAGCTGCGCCTGTTCACCCAGCTCTTTGGTAAC
Source organism: Rouxiella chamberiensis (assembly GCF_026967475.1). NCBI lineage: Bacteria > Pseudomonadati > Pseudomonadota > Gammaproteobacteria > Enterobacterales > Yersiniaceae > Rouxiella > Rouxiella chamberiensis. The sequence goes on from NZ_CP114058.1 coordinate 4,477,216, forward strand.
CTGCTGCGCCTTTTCGGGGCTTGTGACAATCAGGTAACGGTCGGCGGGCAAAGGAAGGTGCAGCAGGGTGGTTTCATCTTCCTGAACCACAGGCGTTGTTGCATCGGGCAGTGTCGCGAAAATACCTTTCAGCGCCGCACTGGCCTGAAAACCGGCTACGCCCAGCAATACGACATCGTCATCGGCGGTAAAGGTAATCTTGGAAAACACCGCGTACTTTTTCATTTCGGTAAGCTGGTTATCGCGCAGGTTGCGACGTTCGATATAGGCCATGCCGTCGCCACGTTTGAACAACCGCATGTTGCTCCACATCTTGCCCTTGGCATCGCAGTGGGCGCACAGGACGTGCTCTTCCGGAGCCAGCTTCTCGACGTCGGCGGTGACCTGACCCTGCAGATATTTAATGGTATCAGCGCCGGTCAGCGTGACCAGTGCCCAGTCTTCCAGCGAGATAATAGTCAGCGGAAGATGCGATGAAGATGAAGGCTTTTGCGGAGGAAACGGGTACTTGTACGTCATGATATGTCCTAATCCTGGGCTGCTGATGTAGGGATGTATTCAGGCATGGTAAAAGAGCTGACCCGCTTTGAAAACACTTATTGGTGCTGTTTACGGGACGCCTCGCATGGAAAGCTTAGTCGTTGCCGCCGGTACCGGCACTTTTGCGGCACGTTACCCAGAATTGATCATCTTGTGACGTTGCGGCATTGAATAGTTACGCGTGAGGACTTTCGGCTGATAGAATCAACGCCGAATCATGAAAACCCGATGCCTCTTTATGTTCTCAAACCGTCCGGCCCCTTCAGGAGCCTGGCAAACGTGCAACTATATGGATACCTGCACCATGGATATTAACAACAAATCCCGCATCCACTGGGCCTGCCGCCGCGGCATGAAAGAGCTGGACATGGCCATCCTGCCGTTCTTTGAATACGAATTCGATACGTTGAGTGTTGAAGACAAACAGCAGTTTGCGCGCCTGCTTGAATGCGACGACCCTGATTTATTCAACTGGCTGATGAACTACGGCGAGCCGGACGACCTTGAATTGAAACGTATAGTTAGCCTTATTCAGACGCGAAATAAAGACCGTGGCCCTGTGGCAATGTGACTTACGGGTGTCGTGGCGCAGTCAGCTGTTTTCACTGGCCGTGCACGCCGCGCTTATCCTGCTGATTTTACTCACGCCCTGGCCGCCGGGCTACTGGATGGTCTGGCTGATTCTCATGGTCGTGATGGTGTTTCTTGCCATCCGCAGCCAGCGCCGTATCAGCGCCGTGCAGGGCGAAATCAGCCTGCTGGCTCAGGACAAACTGTGGTGGCGTGGTAACGAATGGAAAATCCGCCAGCCAGTCTGGATGATCGACAGCGGTATTTTATTGTCTCTGCGAAGGGAGCATATTGGCGATGATTGGCGGCAGGCGTTTCGCAGCCGAAAGCATAAGCTATGGCTGGCCTCTGACAGCATGAGTCAGGAAGAGTGGCGTCACCTGCGTCTATTGCTGCTGACCGGTAAACGCGGTGCCGGTTCGGCAAATCACCGGCCCCCTCCGCTGTAAGCTGGTCATGGGGCAGCCTCCACAGCGGAAGGCTTTTAGCCCGCCTCGTGCAAGGCGTGGCTTTGGGTTCTGGTTGCAATGCTATTGCTGGTGGAGTGCCGCTGTCGTGGATTGCACCGAACCTGGCGGCAGCGTTGAACCAAGACTAGAGCAGGGCGTCCATTTCAAGCAGGATTTGGTCGCACCACTGTTGCAGGCGATCGTCGCTCATCTCGAATTGATTGACCTCATCCAGTGCCAAACCTACAAAGTGTTTGCCGTCGGCGCTCAGGGGTTTGGGGCTGGTAAACTCGAAGCCTTCTATCGGCCAGAACCCGATAAACTGCACGCCGAGCGGCAGCAGGCGGTCATAGAGCATGCCAAGGGCATCGAGGAACCATTCGCCGTAACCCAGCTGGTCGCCCATGCCGTACATGGCAACGATTTTTCCACGCAGATTCAAGGTGGTTAGGCGATCCCAGACCGCTTCCCAGTCTTCCTGAATCTCGCCGAAGTCCCAGGTCGGGATGCCGAGAATAAGAATGTCGTAATCTTCCATTACGGAAGGATCAACGTCTTTTAAATTGTGCAGATCCACCAATTCTTCACCCAGAATATCGCGAATTTTTTCAGCGGCCATCTCGGTGTAACAGGTACTTGAGCCGTAAAACAAACCAATCTTCATTCTTGCAATCGTACTCGGTAAGTCAATGAATGCCGTTGAGTGTACCAGAATTGCAGCAAATTAAGGCATAATGCGCAGGTATTCCAAGACCCTTGGCCAACGCCTGGAAACAGGATAAAGGAGAAAATGTGCCCAAAGTGGACGATGACTCAATGCTGGTCGAACAGTTTCTCGATGCGCTGTGGCTGGAAAGAAACCTCGCCGAAAACACTCTGGCTTCCTATCGTCTCGACCTGAAAACGCTGTTGGCGTGGCTTGGGCATCATCAAACCGACCTGATTCATGTTCAGGCACCGGAGTTGCAGTCTTTTCTCGCCGAGCGAGTTGAAGGGGGCTACAAGGCGACCAGTTCGGCGCGTCTGTTGAGTGCCATGCGTCGGTTGTTTCAGTACCTGAATCGAGAATCGCTGCGTGAAGACGATCCTACCGCGCTGCTCTCCTCGCCGAAGCTGCCACAACGACTGCCGAAAGACTTGAGCGAGGCGCAGATAGAGTCGTTGCTGGCCGCGCCCAGCACGGAAATTCCGCTTGAGCTTAGGGACAAGGCGATGCTTGAGCTGCTTTATGCCACGGGTCTGCGCGTTACCGAGCTGGTCGGACTCACGCTGAGCGACATCAGCCTGCGACAGGGCGTGGTGCGGGTGATTGGTAAAGGCGATAAAGAACGCCTCGTACCGCTTGGCGAAGAGGCCGTTTACTGGCTTGAGTATTATCTCGAACATGGCAGGCCGTGGCTGCTCAACGGGCAGTCGCTTGACGTCGTTTTCCCGAGCAGTCGCAGCCAGCAAATGACGCGGCAGACGTTTTGGCACCGTATCAAGCATTACGCCGTACTGGCGGGTATCAATGCCGACAAACTCTCGCCCCACGTGCTGCGCCACGCATTTGCGACACATCTTTTGAACCACGGGGCCGACCTGCGTGTCGTACAGATGCTTTTGGGGCACAGCGACCTGTCGACCACCCAGATTTACACGCATGTCGCGACGGAGCGTTTAAAGCAGCTACATCAACAACATCACCCTCGTGCTTGATCCGAGGCAAATACAGGACGTCATGATGAAAATAACGGTATTGATGCTGGCGATGATGTCAGCAGGACTTTTCAACGCCGCACACGCCGACGATGCCGCGTTGAAGGCGACGTTCAACAAGATTGGCCTCGAGAATCCCGAGGTTCAGTCTTCGCCCGTCAAAGGGCTGAAAGCCGTGACCACGCCGCAGGGCGTCATTTATGTCAGCGAAGATGGTCGCTATGTGTTGCAGGGGCCGCTGTTTGATGTCAGCGGCGAGCGGCCGGTCAATCTCAGCAATCAGGCACTGATCGCCAAAGTGGACGCGCTGAAAAACGAGATGATCGTTTACAAGGCGGCCAGCGAGAAAAAGGTCATCACCGTATTTACCGACATTACCTGCGGTTACTGCCACAGGCTACATCAGCAGATGAAAGGCTATAACGATCTCGGTATCACCGTACGCTATCTGGCATTCCCGCGCGAAGGGCTGGGTTCTGAAACCGAGAAAAACATGCAGTCTATCTGGAATACCGCCAATCGTAACAAGGCACTGGATGACGCAATGCGCGGCGAGACTATTTCGCCTATCGCCAAATCTGCCGCCAGCAAAGTGGATATCTCAAAGCATTACGCACTGGGTGAGCAGCTTGGCGTAACCGGCACGCCTGCCATTGTGCTTGAAGACGGTACGCTGATGCCTGGATATCAACCGCCAGCGGCGATGGCGCAGATACTTGGGATCAAGGCGTAGGACTTCCCTCGTCAATGCGGTTAAAATAGCCGTTAACAGCAGGCGATCGGCCAAAAACCGATCGCCTTTCTCTCTGTAAGAGTTTGGCACTACAAAAGGTTGGTTTTAGTGACAGTCAAGACCCAGCTTAAGCGCCGTAATGTGGAAGAAGGCGCAAATCTCCCTGCCGACCTTGCCCCCTTACTGCGTCGTCTATACGCCATGCGCGGCGTCAAACAGAGCCAGGAGCTTGAGCGCGGTGTAAAAGGTTTACTCGGCTATCAGGATCTGGACGGCATCGATGCGGCCGTAAGCCTGCTTCAAAATGCGCTGGCCGAGCGTCTGCAAATCATGATTGTGGGCGACTTTGATGCCGATGGCGCAACCAGCACCGCATTGACCGTGCTGTCTTTGCGCAGTATGGGCTGCGACAGCGTAAAATATCTGGTCCCCAATCGCTTTGAAGACGGCTATGGATTAAGTCCCGAAGTAGTCGAGCAGGCTGCGGCGCGCGGTGCGCAGCTGATCCTGACCGTCGACAACGGCATTTCCTCCCACGCGGGTGTCGAGCTGGCGCATAAACTGGGCATTCAGGTGTTAATCACCGATCACCATTTGCCCGGCGAAACGCTGCCTGCCGCCGAAGCGATTATCAACCCGAACCTGCACGGCTGCACCTTTGCGTCGAAATCGCTGGCAGGCGTCGGCGTGGCATTTTATCTGATGCTGGCACTGCGCAGTAAATTGCGGGAAAGCGGTTGGTTTGAACAACGTGGCCTGCCTATGCCGAATCTGGCCGAATGGCTGGATCTCGTGGCGCTTGGCACCGTGGCCGACGTCGTCCCCCTCGATACCAATAACCGTATTCTCGTTTATCAAGGGCTTAATCGTATCCGCGCCGGTAAATGCCGTGCGGGTGTGCGGGCATTGCTGGAAGTAGCAGGGCGCGATGCAAGGCAACTTACCGCCAGCGATCTCGGCTTTGCCCTGGGGCCTCGCCTGAATGCGGCGGGCCGTCTCGACGATATGTCTATCGGTGTAGCACTGCTGCTGAGTGAAGACATGGCACAGGCGCGCGCACTGGCAAGTGACCTCGATGCCCTGAATCTGACCCGCCGCGAAATCGAGCAGGGCATGCAGGTTGAAGCGCTGGCGCTTTGTCAGAAGCTGGAAACTCGCAGTGAAAATCTGCCGTACGGATTGGCGATGTACCATCCGGAGTGGCATCAGGGCGTAGTCGGCATTCTGGCTTCGCGCTTGAAAGAACGTTTTAATCGCCCCGTTATCGCTTTTGCCCCGGCGGGCGAGGGGGTACTCAAAGGGTCCGGGCGTTCCATCAGTGGCCTGCATATGCGCGATGCGCTGGAGCGTATCGATACCCTCAATCCGGGGTTGATGATGAAGTTCGGCGGACATGCCATGGCGGCCGGGCTTTCACTCGAAGAGAGCAAGTTCGACCAGTTTCGTGAGTGTTTTGCAGAGCTTGTGGGGGAATGGCTCGACCCTTCGCATCTCGAGGGCATTGTCTGGTCCGATGGCGAACTGTCGGCGAGCGAGATGTCTCTTGAAACCGCCGAGCTATTACGTGATGGCGGCCCGTGGGGACAGGCATTCCCCGAGCCGGTCTTCGACGGCACCTTCCGTATTCTTCAGCAAAAGCTGCTGAAAGAGCGGCATTTGAAGCTGATGATCGAACCGCTCGGCGGCGGTCCGCTGCTTGACGGCATTGCCTTTAATATCGACCCGACGCTGTGGCCCGACACCAGCGTGCGCGAAGTGCAACTGGCCTACAAGCTGGACATCAACGAGTATCGCGGTAATCGCAGCGTTCAACTGATGATTCAACATTTGTGGCCGCGCTAGAGCGCACCGCCGCCGCCGAGTAGATTATTAGCGCCTCTTGCTATAAAAGAGGCGCCATTTCCTTTAGAATATGCGGTTCGAATGGCGCTGTGCCAGAACCGACTCAACGTAAGACGCGAAAAAATCATGTTTGAAATTAATCCGGTAAAAAACCGCATTCAGGACTTGGCCGACAGAGCCGCGGTTCTTAGGGGGTATCTTTGACTACGATACCAAGAAAGAACGCCTAGAAGAAGTTAACGCCGAGCTGGAACAGCCGGACGTATGGAACGAACCTGAACGCGCGCAGGCGCTGGGTAAAGAGCGCTCCGCACTGGAAGCCATCGTTGATACCATCGACCAGCTGTATCAGGGCCGTGAAGACGTTGCCGGCCTGCTGGAACTGGCCGTTGAAGCCGAAGATGAAGAGACTTTCAACGAAGCCGTAGCCGAGCTTGATGTGCTGATGTCCAAGCTGGACCAGCTCGAGTTCCGCCGCATGTTCTCCGGTGAATACGACAGCGCCGATTGCTACCTCGACATTCAGGCAGGCTCCGGCGGCACCGAGGCTCAGGACTGGGCCAGCATGCTGCTGCGTATGTTCCTGCGCTGGGCCGATGCCCGTGGTTTCAAAACCGAAATCATCGAAGAGTCCGATGGCGATGTGGCCGGACTTAAATCCGCCACCGTTAAAATCATCGGCGACTACGCGTTTGGCTGGTTGCGTACCGAAACCGGCGTTCACCGCCTGGTGCGTAAAAGCCCGTTCGACTCCGGCGGCCGTCGCCATACGTCGTTCAGCTCCGTGTTCGTCTATCCTGAAGTTGATGACGATATCGACATCGAAATCAATCCGGCAGATTTGCGTATCGACGTTTACCGCGCCTCCGGTGCGGGCGGTCAGCACGTCAACAAAACCGAATCTGCGGTACGTATTACCCACATGCCAACCAACATCGTGGTGCAGTGTCAGAACGACCGTTCACAGCATAAAAACCGTGATCAGGCCATGAAGCAGCTGAAAGCCAAGCTTTATGAGTATGAGATGCAAAAGAAAAATGCTGATAAACAACAGTTGGAAGACAGCAAGTCCGATATCGGCTGGGGCAGCCAGATCCGTTCCTACGTTCTGGACGACTCGCGTATCAAAGATCTGCGCACGGGTGTGGAAACACGCAATACACAGGCCGTATTAGATGGCGACCTGGATAAATTCATCGAAGCAAGTTTGAAAGCCGGGTTATAAGGAACCGAAATGTCTGAGCAACAACCATCTGGGCAGCAGCCACAGGGCGCGGAAAGCGCGCAGGAACTTAACAACGAGCTGAAAGCGCGTCGTGAGAAGCTGGCCCTTTTGCGTGAGAAAGGCATCGCTTTCCCGAACGATTTCCGTCGTGATAGCGTGTCCGATGCACTGCATGCGGAATACGGCAACAAAGAAAACGAAGAGCTGGAAGCGCTGAACGTCGAAGTCACCGTGGGTGGCCGTATGATGACGCGCCGTATTATGGGCAAGGCATCGTTCGTGACCCTTCAGGATGTTGGCGGCCGCATTCAGCTGTACGTTGCGCGCGACGACCTGCCGGAAGGCCAGTACAACGAAGAGTTCAAGAAGTGGGATCTGGGCGATATTCTGGGTGCCAAAGGCAAGCTGTTCAAAACCAAGACCGGCGAACTCTCCATTCATGTTACTGAACTGCGCCTTTTGACCAAGGCACTGCGTCCGTTGCCAGACAAGTTCCACGGCCTTGCCGATCAGGAAACTCGCTATCGTCAGCGTTATCTTGATCTGATTGCCAACGACGAATCACGCAAAACCTTCCAGATCCGTTCGCAAATCATGGCTGGTATCCGTAAGTTCATGGTTGATCAGGACTTTATGGAAGTCGAAACGCCAATGATGCAAGTCATCCCTGGCGGTGCTTCTGCACGTCCGTTCATTACTCACCACAATGCGCTGGATATCGACATGTACCTGCGTATTGCGCCGGAACTGTATCTGAAGCGTCTGGTTGTGGGAGGCTTTGATCGCGTATTCGAGATCAACCGCAACTTCCGTAACGAAGGCGTCTCTCCACGTCACAACCCAGAGTTCACCATGATGGAACTCTATATGGCGTATGCGGATTATCGTGACCTCATCGTGCTGACCGAATCTCTGTTCCGCACGCTGACCGAAACCGTGCTGGGCAGCAGCGTGGTGCAGTATGGCGATCAGACCTTCGACTTTGGCAAGCCGTTCACCAAGCTGACCATGACCGAAGCGATTCTGAAATACCGTCCTGAAACCAACGTCGCCGATTTGGCCGACATGGACAAGGCGTGCGCTATCGCTGAATCCATTGGTATCAAGGTTGAGAAGAGCTGGGGTCTGGGCCGTGTTGTCTGTGAAATCTTCGAAGAAGTTGCAGAAAGCCATCTGATCCAGCCGACCTTCATCACCGAATATCCGGCTGAAGTGTCTCCGCTGGCGCGCCGCAACGACGAAAACCCTGAAGTGACCGATCGCTTCGAGTTCTTCATCGGCGGACGTGAAATCGGTAACGGCTTCTCCGAGCTGAACGATGCCGAAGATCAGGCGCAGCGTTTCGCAGACCAGGTTACAGCGAAAGATGCAGGCGACGACGAAGCCATGTTCTTCGACGAAGACTACGTGACCGCGCTGGAACACGGCATGCCGCCGACAGCAGGCCTGGGTATTGGTATCGACCGTATGGTTATGCTGTTTACCAACAGTCACACTATTCGTGACGTTATTCTGTTCCCGGCCATGCGCCCACAGAAATAATTGAACCTGACCCTCTCTTTAAAGGGAGGGTTATTTTTCCCCGCCATATCAAAAAATTCTTTTTCATCTCTTTGAATTCAAAAATTTTTACCCCTTTTCCCCGCACTTGCCCAGTAAAAAACCGCTGCAATTTAACTCAACTAATTTTATAAAAACTACAAAATAATTTTTATTTTATAACCATATTTTTACAACAAGAAACATTTATTGGCATCATTCGCCAATTACACGTATTAACATTGTGGTAAAATTTTTACATATTCTTCCAGCTTAGTTTGGAAGAAATTAACAAATCAGCGCGCTGGTCATAGGCGTATAACAAATTCCACCACTTTCTGGTTAATACAACACCTGCTATGTCGTCTAAAAATACTGGAAATTCCCGTAGAGACTTCCTTCTCAAAACCATCGCAATCGCACCTGCCGTGGCTTTAAATGGAACCGGTTTCATTGCTATGTCTGCTCCTGTGCAGGCAAGCGAATCCAAACCGTCTCAATCGGCGGACGTAAAGGCTCCCGATTATCACCCAACCAAATTCACTGCCGAAGAGTACGCCTTCTTGCAGGCTGCCGTTGCGCGTTTGATTCCCGCAGACGATCGCGGTCCGGGCGCACTGGAAGCGGGCGTGCCGGAATATATCGATCGTCAGATGGATACGCCTTACGCCACCGGTGCCAACTGGTACATGCAGGGGCCTTTCAATCCTGAAGCCGAACACGACTTTGGATACCAGCTGCCACTCGGCCCGTTCCAGATTTATCAGCTGGGTATTGCCGATGCCAACGACTATGCCAAAACCCGATTTGGTAAAGTCTTCAATCAGTTGAATGCCGAACAGCAAGAGACACTGCTTACAGAATTTGAAAGCGGCAAAGCCGAATTCAAACAGGTTCCGAGCAAAGTCTTCTTCTCCTTCCTGCTGCAAAACACCCGCGAAGGTTTCTTCTGCGACCCTATCCACGGCGGCAACAATCAAATGGTTGGCTGGAAGCTTATCGGCTTCCCCGGTGCCCGTGCCGACTTTATGGATTGGGTTGAACGCGGCGAACGCTATCCGTTCCCGCCGGTGTCTATCAGTGGTGAAAGAGCGTAACTATGCCTAAAGCAATGAAGAAAGTTGATGCAGTTATCGTCGGTTTTGGTTGGGCTGGCTCAATCATGGCCAAAGAGTTGACCGAAGCGGGTCTGAGCGTTGTTGCGCTTGAACGTGGCCCAAGCCGCGATACCTATCCAGACGGCGCGTACCCGCAGGTCGTAGATGAACTGACCTATAACATCCGTAAAAAACTGTTCCAGGATCTGTCGAAAAGCACGGTGACCATTCGCCACAATGTTACGCAGACCGCAATGCCTTATCGCCAGCTGAACGCCTTTCTGCCAGGAACCGGTACTGGCGGCGCAGGCCTGCACTGGTCGGGTGTGCATTTCCGCGTCGATCCTATCGAGCTGAACATGCGCAGCCACTATGAAGAGCGCTACGGCAAAAAATTCATTCCAGAAGGGATGACTATTCAAGACTTTGGGGTGAACTATACCGAGCTTGAACCTTTCTTCGACAAAGCCGAAAAAGTGTTTGGGACTTCCGGTTCGCCGTGGACTATCAAAGGCCAGCAAGTCGGAGCCAAAGGTCAGGGTAACCCCTTTGCGCCAGACCGTTCCGACAAGTTCCCGTTGCCAGCCCAGAAGCGCACCTACTCGGCACAATTGTTTGCACAGGCAGCAGAATCAGTAGGTTATCATCCTTATGACCTGCCTTCTGCCAACACTTCCGGCCCGTATACCAACACCTATGGCGCGCAGATGGGCCCATGCAACTTCTGCGGTTATTGCAGCGGTTACGCCTGTTACATGTATTCCAAAGCCTCGCCGAACGTGAATATCCTGCCTTCACTGCGTCAGGAATCCCAGTTCGAGCTGCGTAACAATGCCTATGTCCTGCGCGTTAATCTGACCGACGACAAAAAACGCGCCACCGGCGTGACCTATGTCGATGCGCTGGGCCAGCAGGTTGAACAACCGGCAGATCTCGTCATCCTTTCTGCCTTCCAGTTCCACAACGTGCATTTGATGTTGCTGTCCGGCATCGGCAAGCCTTATGACCCTATCACCAACGAAGGGGTGGTTGGCCGTAACTTTGCCTATCAGAACCTGACGACCATCAAGACCTTCTTCGATACCGACAAGTTCACCAATACCTTTATTGGTGCAGGCGGAGCCGGGGTGGGCGTGGATGATTTCAATGCCGACAACTTTGATCACGCCAAATATGGCTTTGTCGGCGGTTCGCCGTTCTGGGTTAACCAGGCGGGTTCGAAACCGATTTCAGGCGTCGCGACCCCTCCGGGCACGCCGGCCTGGGGCAGTAAATGGAAAGCGGCAGTGGCGGATTCCTACACCCATAACGTGTCGATGGATGCCCACGGCGCGCACCAGTCCTACCGCTCCAACTATCTTGACCTCGATCCGACCTACAAAGACATTCACGGCCAACCGCTGCTGCGTATGACTTTCGACTGGCAGGAAAACGACGTCAAGATGTCGCAATTCATGTACGAGAAGATGCACAAGATTGCAGTAGCGATGAATCCAAAGGTGATTTCCGGCGCGCCGAAAAATGCCAACACGCATTTTGACAGCACCGTTTACCAGACCACGCACATGAACGGCGGCGCGATTATGGGTGAAGATCCGAAAACCAGCGCCATCAACCGCTATCTGCAAAGCTGGGACGTGCATAACGTCTTCGTTCCGGGCGCGTCTGCCTTCCCGCAGGGGCTGGGCTACAACCCGACCGGCATGGTGGCGGCGTTAACGTATTGGTCTGCAAAAGCGATTCGCGAGACCTATCTGAAAAACCCCGGCCCTCTGGTTCAGGCATAAGGAAATTGCGATGAAAAAATTACTTTCTGCCTTGTTCCTGGGCTCGGTGGCGTTTGCAGCACTGGCCGACGATAACAGCAGTGCCGAGCTGATTAAACGCGGTGAATATCTTGCTCGCGCCGGTGACTGCGTAGCCTGTCATACTGCCGAAGGCGGCACGCCGTTTGCGGGCGGTTTGAAGATGGTAACGCCGATTGGCGCTATTTATTCCACCAACATCACGCCGGACAAAACCAACGGAATCGGCGACTATACGCTCGAAGATTTCGAAAACGCGGTGCGCAAGGGTGTGGCGAAAAATGGCCAGACGCTGTATCCGGCCATGCCGTTCCCGTCTTATTCCGTGGTGAGCGATGCCGATATGCAGGCGCTGTATGCCTACTTCATGCATGGCGTGAAGCCGGTTGCCGAACCTAATCGCGACAGCGACATTCCATGGCCACTGTCGATGCGTTGGCCGCTGGCAATTTGGCGTACCGCTTTTGCGCCGAATGTGCAGCCCTTTACCGCGAAAATGAATGAAGATCCGCAATTGGCGCGGGGTCGTTATCTGGTAGAAGGCCTTGGGCACTGTGGCGCGTGTCACACGCCACGCGACATCACCATGAAAGAAAAAGCCATGAACAACGACGGCGGCAATGCTTTCCTGTCAGGCAGTGCGGCACCGATTGAAGGCTGGACCGCCAGCAATCTGCGCGGCGACGATCGTACCGGCCTTGGACGCTGGAGCGAAGACGATCTGGTCCAGTTCCTGCGCACCGGACGTAACGATCACACCGCCGTATTCGGTGGCATGACCAACGTCGTGAAACACAGCCTGCAATACCTGACGCCGGAAGACGCGACGGCTATCGCCAAATATCTGAAGTCTCTGGATGCCAGGGATAACAGCGAGCCTGCGTTCAAACCTGACGACACGGTAGCGAAAGCGTTGTGGAAAGGCGATGACAGCAAACAGGGCGCGGCGGTGTATGTCGATAGCTGCGCGGCATGTCATAAAACCGACGGCACCGGCTACAAGCGTTTCTTCCCTGAGCTGAAAGGCAATCCGGTTGTGCTGGCCGATGACCCGACGTCTGTCATTCATATCGTGCTGACCGGTGATACTCTGCCGGGCGTGAAAGGCGCTCCGTCAAACATCACCATGCCTGCATTCGGCTGGCGCCTGAACGACCAGCAGGTCGCCGACGTAGTGAACTTTGTGCGCACCAGCTGGGGCAACACGGCGCAGGACAAAGTGACCGCTACCGATGTTAAAAAGGTTCGTGATGACGAAGACATGATTGTCGACAAAAAGCTGCTCGGGAACATGAATCTCGAGAAACTGCCGCCGGTGAAGTAATCACGACGAGACAATCGCAGTAGATGCGGTACTCACGGTTGTCGCGGCAAATGCAGTGATTGCCATAACGGCAGCAAATACGGATATCGTGAAAATTAAAAAGGGGTTGCCTGATGAATGGGCAACCCCTTTTTTCGATATGATTTTTAAGGGCATCTAAATACTTAAAAATATTGCAGTTATTTAAGAGAGCACCTTGCTACCCAGCCACAAGGGGTTATAATGCACCTCACACCGAAGCGGGTGTAGTTCAATGGTAGAACGGTAGCTTCCCAAGCTGCATACGAGGGTTCGATTCCCTTCACCCGCTCCAGAAGCACCTCCCAGAGCATCCGTAATCATCCTGAAAAGCTAATAAAATCAAAGTTTATACCCGCTTTATTGTCCGCTTACGTCCGAGTGCGTCCTTGGAAAGCCGGTGTCTGATATGTATATGATCGCGTGGAGTTTTTCTATACACGGATCCCTATACACAATGCCCCTGACCGAATTAAAAATCATAAAGGCAAAGCCCATAGAAAAGCCTTACACCCTGAGTGACGGCCTAGGTTTGTCCCTTCTTGTTGAGCCTAACGGCAGTAAAGCGTGGCGCTTTCGCTATCGTTTTGACGGTAAACCCAAAATGCTGTCATTAGGCACCTATGAGCACGTCTCCCTTGCCGATGCTCGCCAAAAGCGTGATGAGTCAAGGCGGCTGGTTGCGTTGGGCGTGAACCCGAGCGCGCTCCGTAAAGAGCAGAAGGCCGCAAAATCCCTTTCAGCCATCAATACTTTTGAAGCGCTAACCCGTGAGTGGTATGAGCATCGTTATGACCGCTGGTCGGCGTCATACCGCGAAGAGATGATGGATACCTTTGAGAAAGATGTCTTCCCGTATCTTGGATTTCGTCCGTAGCAGAAATTAAGCCGTTAGAGCTGTTGGCGATGCTGCGTCAGGTTGAGAGCAGGGGAGCGACTGAGAAAGTACGCAAGGTGCGCCAACGGTTTGGTGAGGTATTCCGTTACGCCATTATTACCTGTTGCGCCGGGTACAATCCCGCGCCGGATCTCGCCTCGGCAATGAAACTTCATAAAGCCAATAATTACGTGCATCTGACAGCTAAGGAGTTAACTGAGTTTTTAAACGAGTTAAGCGCCTATACCGGCAGCATGATCACCAAGATTGCGACCCAGCTACTTATCCTCACAGGCTTGCGGCCAAGAGAAGTAAGAAGGGCGCAATGGTCTGAAATTGATATGGAGAACAATGTCTGGGAAGTACCCGTTGAGCATATGAAAATGTGGCGTCCTCACCTTGTGCCGTTATCTCATCAGGCGATGGCCTTGCTTGAACAGATCAAAGTCGTGACGGGCGGCTATGAGCTGATTTTCCGAGGGCATGACTTCAGAAAACCTATTAGTGAAGCCTCTATCAATCAGGTGGTGAAACTTATAGGCTACAACGGCAGGGCAACCGGCCACGGCTTCAGACACACCATGAGCACGATATTGCACGAGAAGGGCTATAACTCCGCCTAGATCGAGCTACAGCTCGCGCACGTTGATAAGAACAGCATTCGTGGCACGTATAACCATGCGGTGTATCTTGATGGGCGTAGGGAGATGATGCAGTGGTATGCGGACTATATGGATAGTTGTGGCTTTTAATCAAAGTTATAACCTTTTAACGATTATTGTTCTGGACTGACGGATGGTTTTAATTATCCGTCAATCATGAGCTAGAAGCGAAAATTAACATGTCTACTAAAGTGGCAAAATTTAGTTGCCCACCACAATCGAAATAATTCAAGGAATCATTGACCATGCCTAGTCAGTTTTTAAAAACTATTCTTCATAACAAAATTCAGCAAGCATATGATAATGCAGAAGCTGTTTCTGACATATCTCATACTACTGTCAAAGGCACATTTAGAGAGAGCTTTCTCGTTCCGATTATTCAATCACTACTTCCATCTCATTTTGGTGTCGGCTCAGGCCAGGTTGTTGATAAGTGGGATAGATTTTCGCCTCAAGCAGACATCATTATTTACGACAAAAGGAAAATACCACCAATCATTGAACAGAATGGGCTAGGCGTCTATTTCATAGATTCCGTACACAGAGCAATCGAAATTAAGAGCGACCTGAATACAGACGGGATGCATCAAACTTTAAATCTTGCATGGTCACTACATCCTGACAACCAACAAGGATTAAAAACGGCTAAAAAAGGGAACCTTGAAGATGGAAAATCTAATTACCCTGTGGTTAGTTGCTTCAGTTATAAGCAATCTATAACCAATTTAGACAATGCTCTTTCAAAGTGGAATGTCACAGAAAATATACCAAGCGTAATGTTCTGTTTACCTGATACTGGTCTTTATATGAATACTCCTCAATCAAAAAAATACGATAAAACCCCTACAAATGGTAAGGTTGATACCACTGCTACATATCTCGCCCTGTTTTTGAATTGTATTGAAGATGAAGCTGCATCCAGAGGTGACTACTCCTTACTTGAATGGCTTTTGAATTAAATGTCACCTACTACTCCGAGGCTGACGTGATGTTGGCCTTTCTTTAATCCATATTTTTGAGTGATGAGACACTCTTTCATATTCCGCTCCAAACTGACGATTGATTCTGATGTGCTCCAATCGCACTTTACGATTTGATTCGACCACGGATTCCGATTTGTTCCGGCCAGATTATGCCATCCGTCGGAATGGGCAGGATCGTCTATCAAAAGCAGTCAAATATCTACTATTGGCACACTAAAGATAATCAAACAATTTATTGCTTTAGTCGATTGAATGAGACGTAGATAAGTCTTAAGTAAAAGTTTTTTTCATAAAGACTAGTCACACTGTGCATTTTATAAAAAATACATTCAATTACAATGTGTTAAGTGGTGAAGAGCCAGTGAGTAGTTGCCGCGAACTGGTCACCCTTTCGTGAACAGTATGTGTAGGATGTAAAAAACCGGCCTGAGCCGGTTGAGAATGAGGTGCTTTTATATCAGTTCTATCAGACGGTTTCGCACTTGGGGAGCCAGACGCTTTCACAATCTTCATTGAGCATAAGGTTTGTCTGTACCCCCTGATTGGTCTTTCGCTTGAGCAGCATGATTTCATACTCCTTTAGCGTTTGCGGTACGGCTCGTCCAAATGTAATGAGGTTCATCAGGTATTTGCGTCCCCTGGCCTCCATAAACTGTAGCAGTGCTTAAATCATCATCGATGTTGTTCATCAACCCCATCATATACATGGGTCTGGTTTCCTGCATTTATCTCATCAAAGCAATGCATTTCGAACACAAAACATCCTCTTACAGACTCTCCCCATTTTCAGTGCTATCTGAATCGCATATCTTCGGATTTGTGCCATCCTGTTAGTGTTGTACCAAACATAACTGACAAATGAGGGAATCATGAAAAAGACAATTTTAGCGCTGTCCGCTATCCTGCTTGCTGCGCCGGTTTTCGCTGCGACGACTACGGGTTCTGCAACTGACGAAACCGTCGCTCAGGCAAATAAAGGCGCGGATACTGCCAAGGAAAAACTGCATCAGACTCAGGATAAAGGCGCAGAGCTTAAGCTCAAGTCCGAGCACGCAGCCGAAGGCAAAACCAATTCTACAACCAGCAAAGTGTCCGAAGGCTCCCAGAAGGCATGGCACAGTACCAAACAAGGTACTGAGAAAACCTGGGATAAAACCAAACAGGGCGCTGAGAACCTGAAAAACAAAGCGACTAACTAATAGTCAGTCTGCGATAAGCGAAAGGCCGGTCTTCCGGCCTTTTTCTTTGGCTATTTTTAATCCTGTCGGATCAGACCTTCTTTAAAGGCACGCCAAATCGGTTATCCAATCTACGCCTTAAATATCACTTCGCAGGTAAACCAGCATAGAAAATTCAGGGTGTAATGGGTCAGAATGACTAGGGTAAATAGCGCGCCAAGGGTTATCAATCCGCGCGAGCGAAGGGTTCGCTTGAGAAAACTTTGGTGAATTGTGACTTTACAGCTCCCATCCATGGAACTTCTCTCCGGTGATCATCGTTATTTGCCAATACGGCGACTAAGGTTATTGCAAATTTTTGTTGATCCTACACGCCGACATCTTGCTTAGCTACCCTGATAAATGAACAGTATGCGCCATTACGGAATAAATCGAAGTCGGAACTGACGGAGGTGTACAGCATAATCGACGAATTAAGCCTGTAACCTACCGATATAGAAAGAAAAGACGATAATAATAACGTAGCGTTATTGCTCAATTTATTTGAGGGTTAAAGACAAAACTTTTCGTTATGCCTATTTGCAGACATGAACCACACTTAAGTACTGTTGTTTGGTTTTCTTAAAAGGATATTCGCGTGAAAAATGTTAAAAAGATTGTTTTGCCTCTTTTGGCAGTAGCGACGTTGTATGCACCATTATCTCAGGCTGCGGCCATGCATTATTCTCTCGATCCGGCACACACTTCGGTTATCGTTACCTGGAATCACTTCGGTTTTTCTCATCCGACTGCCGATATTCCGAACACTACAGGTACGGTAGTATTCGATAAAGAGAATCCTGAGCAGTCTCGCGTAGACGTTACTCTGCCAGTGGCTCAAATCGATACGCATGTTCCTGCTCTAACCAAAGAGTTCCTGGGTGCAGATTACTTTAACGTATCCAAATACCCTTCAGCCGTTTTCCACAGCACCAAAGTGACCGCCAAGGGTGACAATAAATTCGATGTTGAAGGTAATCTGACCCTCAAAGGCATTACTAAACCTGTCACGCTGCATGCAACCTTGACCAAGCAGGGTGAGCATCCGATGGTGAAAAAACAGGCTATTGGTTTTGATGCAACGGCCGACATTAAACGTTCCGACTTCAAACTGGATAAATATGTTCCGGCTGTAGGCGATGACGTAACGCTGACCATTTCTACCGAAGGTTACGCCAAGTAATCGGTAAAATACCGATGACATGAAGACGTAATATGCGGGAAGTATTTCGCCGAGATGATTTATCCAGGTATGAATACTTCCCGTTTCAGCATTTACTTGGCAGGCACCCACGTTTCGGCTTCACTGTTATCAGGATAATAGTAGCCGTTAGGAATGGATTGCAGCTCGACCAGACTTCCCCACGGCGTTCTAAAATAGACACTGGCGCTATTTTCTGTGTCTTCATGCTTAGAGTTCTGATGAACTTCCGATAATATTTCCCCGCCCGCGTTTTTCACACTTTCAATAGTGAAATCTATATCGTCAACGTAGAGCGAAATATGGTTCCATCCGTAGTCTTGCAGACTCAAAGGCGCTTGTTTATGGTCACTAATTATCTCAAATAATTCCAGATTGGCACCATTCCCAATGCGTAATACGCGCTGTTTGAGAACCATCGTCCCTCCAGGTACGCCAAGCTGTCTTTCTGCATCCGCACCTTTCTTTGGACCATCCTCGAGAGTTTGTCCGTTATACAGAAACTTTGCCCCCAGAGCTTTTTTGAGGAACGCGGTTGCCTGGTCAATATCGGGAACGGTTAATCCGACATGATTTATCCCGCGCGTTAGGACTTTCTCTTTTTGCTCTGTCATTACCTGTTTCCTCCCATTTATTTAATCCTTTATTAAGCATAGACATAGAATGGGACTCTCATCGAGTAAAGGGTCAATAAAGCATTTCACTTTATTATCAAGTGTAAAAAATAACGGGAGTTGAGCGGGTTTAATTGGGTTTCGGAAACAGTTGCACATACAACGCGTGACATTGGCTTAAAGCCGCAAATCCCTTTGCTAGACTTTCACTATCACTTTGAACCAGATGATACGTTTTTGACGAATTTATCGAATCACGTCAACAGTGGTTACCCTTTTATTGAACACGAGCTTAGGGAGAATGCAGATGAATACACTTCACCATGCCGTCAAAATCAGCGCCTCGCGCGATGTTGTCTGGCGGGCATTAAGCAATATCGGCGAGATGGAAGCCTGGCATGAGGGAAGCGTTGAGGGCGATATTGCTCCCGGACTGATCCTCACGTTGAAACCCAAAGCCGATATCCAGTTCAGCTGGCGCACGGACAAAGTGGAGCCGCAAACGCTCTTGGTGCAGACCTGTATCGAAGGGCCGGGCACCTCGCCGGGCAAAGTGCTGACTTTCTCTGTCTCGGATCTTGAAGAGGGCGGCGTGTTGGTGCAGTTGAGCGATGGGGAGTGGCAGCTCAACGATCCGCATCTGCCATTCTGTAACACTTACTGGGGCGAGGTGTTGTTCCGCCTTAAAACCCATGCTGAAAAGGGATGAGGGGGACATCATGCCGCAAAGAAAACCTGCAAGTTATAACGTGGTGAAACCGGGTGAAGCCCATCCGCAAGGCTGGGAGGTGCCGCCGGTCAATGACCTGCGTTCTGCCATCGAGCTTCTGAAAAAATTCCGGGTCAGTACATTGAAACCGATCGGGAAATCGATCCTATCGGCGAGCTGGCCGGAGTTTACCGACACATTGGCGCAGGGGGCACGGTGATGCGGCCAACGCGTATCGGACCCGCCATGACGTTCAACAATATCAAGGGATTTCCTGACTCCAGAGTGCTGGTCGGCCTGTTGGCGAGTCGCAGGCGAGTCAGCAGTCTGCTTGGAGCGCCTGAGCGGGAACTGGGTATTCAGATGGCCGACGCACGCAAGAATGTGACGCCGCCCGTCACTGTCGAGAGAAAAGAGGCCCCGTGTCAGGAGGTGGTTTATCGCGCCACGGATGAAGGTTTTGACTTGCGCAAGTTGCTCCCCGCACCGACTAATACCACGGAAGATGCAGGGCCGTATTTTTGCCTCGGACTGGTGCTGGGCAGCGATCCCGACGATCGCGACAACACTGACGTCACCATCCACCGTCTCTGCGTGCAAAGTAAAGACGAGATGTCTATCTTCTTTGCGCCGGGTCGTCATATTGATGCTTTCAGAAAGAAAGCAGAAGCGGCGGATAAACCGTTGGCGGTATCGATCAACATGGGGCTGGATCCGGCGATTTATATTGGTGCCGAGTTCGAAGCGCCGACCACCCCATTTGGTTTCAACGAACTCTGTGTGGCCGGTGGATTGCGTGGAAAGCCGGTTGAGCTGGTCGAATGTCTGACCGTCAATCAGCGCGCCATCGCGCGGGCAGAAATCGTGATTGAAGGCGAGATTATGCCGAACGTTCGCGTTGCCGAAGACCAGAACTCCCATACGGGCAAGGCAATGCCCGAATTTCCGGGTTATACCGGTGTGGCGAACCCTTCTTTACCGGTTATCAAGGTGAAGGCCATCACCACCCGCAAGAACCCCATTCTGCAAACGCTGGTAGGGCCGGGTGAAGAACATGTGAGTCTGGCCGGGATCCCCACAGAAGCAAGTATTCACATCGAATGTGAAAATGCCCTTCCGGGACTGGTTAAAAACGTCTATGCCCACAGTTCGGGAGGCGGAAAGTTCCTTGCCATTTTGCAGGTGAAAAAACGTAATGCCGCGGACGATGGCATGACTAAGCAGGCGGCGCTGATTGCACTGGCGGTCTATCGCGAGCTGAAAAACGTGATTATCGTCGATGAAGACGTGGATCTATTCGACACCAACGACGTGCTGTGGGCTATGCAAACCCGTTTCTCGGGGGATTTGGATACTACGTTCGTGCCGGGCGTGGCGGGGCATGTGCTGGACCCATCGCAGTCAACGGAATACGACCCGCGCGTTTCTTCCAAAGGCACGACGACCAAAACCGTGTTCGACTGCACCGTGCCGTTTAATCTTAAAGAGAACTTTGTGCGGGCCAAATTCCAGGACGTCGATCCCAGCCTGTGGGCGCCGTCATTGTTTGGCAAAAACGAAGACTAGATCAGTTCATTGGCACTTTGCTTTAAAAAAGCGTCGCACGGAGAGATTCCGCCGACGCTTTTTTTAATTCGCCTACGCTATTTTTCAAGCGATCGTGAGAAAGCGCCGCCCGGCGAAGCAGAACGAAAAGAACGGCCTCTGAGAACCTTTCAATAGCGTTTCGCAAAAAGTTCGGATTCCCTCTCGAGACACTGCGACAAGAGGGGAACAGCGCTATAATTATCTCCAGACAAGTACGCTGGAAACCCTTTTGAGGCCCTATGAAATCGATATTCGCCGTCGTGATGACTTCGCTTGTACTGCTTTTGTCAGGCCAAGCGCTGGCGACTCAACCGGCGCAGCCCGGACAGCCGAGCCAGCCCAATCAACCGCTTCAACCAAGACAGCCGATACAGCCAAGGCAGCCCACGCAACCTAGACAGCCTACGCAGCCGGTTCAACCGCCTCAACCGATTGACCCGACATCGCCCACGCCGCGCGACTGTATACCCGGCAATCCTTCGCGTCTGCCGCAGTGCCCGATGGCACACCAGTAATTTATCCGTAAAAAAGACCTGTCAGCAGGTCTTTTTTTGTTTCTTTTCTACGTCAGTGATGTTTTTACTCGTTTATTTAACACTGTCTTTAGGGTCCTAAATTACCCCACTTTTGGCCCCCGCTGCGAATTCTGCCTGTGTAAAACGGCAGGTTTTTTCCAGCTAATAGGTTGGGAAATGCTTGAACATTCAAAGTTAAATCTTACTAAATGATTGTTTAATGGGAGTTTAAAATCTTTCATTGGGCCATCATTTTTGTCCGTCGCCTCTCTCTTTTCCCGTCCCGAGCAGTTGATGACTGATTTTTTCAATGCGATTGAGAAAATCGTCGAACAGGTCAGTTAAGCCCGCGAAGGGAGGGTAATATCATGAAAGCACTCATCGGCATGATGCCTGAAAACATGTTTCGTGAACGTGTGATGGCTAGAGTGAAAGGGCTTTATATTCTTGAGGCAAACGAGCCAAAAATCTGGTTTTCGTCAATCGCCGCACTAGGTCAGGTACTTAATAATCCTAATATCGAACTGATAAAGATTCAGACAATAAAAAAGCCCCTTTCACATCACGAAAAAGGGGCTTTGATGACTTAACGAGTTATCAAGATTCAGGCGGGGCTTTGCCGTCTTCGATAAATTCTTCGTCGATTTCTTCGATATTTTCGCGGTTATCGCGGCCTGAAAGGATATTCCAGCAGGCGATGAACAGGGCGGCGATTAGCGGACCAATCACGAAACCGTTGATGCCGTAGACTTCCATGCCGCCGAGCGTGGCGATAAGAATCAGGTAGTCCGGCATCTTGGTGTCTTTACCGACCAGCAGCGGACGCAGAATGTTGTCCACCAGACCGATGACCACCACGAAGAACACAACCAGGAAAATACCCTGCCACAACTGGCTTGATGCAAAGAAATAGACCGCAGCAGGTACCCAGATAATCGCAGAACCCACGGCCGGGATCAGGGACAGGAAAGCCATCAGCGCGCCCCAAAGCAGTACGCCATCGATTCCGGTAATCCAGAAGGCAATACCACCGAGCGCCCCCTGTACCACGGCAACGACCACGGTGCCTTTCACGGTTGCACGCGATACGGCGGCAAACTTGAGGAACAGGTGATGCTTGATGTGGCGTGACAGCGGCAGGGCGTCCAGGATCAGATTGACCAGATAAGCCCCGTCTTTCAGCAGGAAGAACAGCAAGTACAGCATGATGCCGAAACCGACGACAAAGCTGAACGTACCTTTACCAATCAGGAAGACACTACCGGCCAGATACTGACTGCCTTTGAGCGCAAAACCAGACAGTTTTTGCTGAATGCCCGCGGCATTGTCCAGATTGTACTCGGCCAGCGAATGCTGCGCCCAAACCGGAAGATGCTGAATAACATCGGCAATAATCGTCGGCAGCTGCGTATTATTGTGCTGGAGCTTGCCGTAAACCATATTGAATTCAATCGCGAGCGAGGAGGCGATAATCGCAAGCGGGGTGAATACAATCAGGCAAATCACTAATAGCGTCAGTAGCGAAGCGATGCCGTTTTTGTCGCCGAGCGACTGACGCAGCCTGGTTTTCATTGGATGGAAAATAATAGCCAGAATGGCGGCCCACAGCACCGAGGAGTAATACGGCTGCAAGACGTCCATAAACGCAATACTCACAATGAAAAGTATCAGGATGAAAAATCCCTTCGAAATACCATTCAATCTCATCTGTTTCTCCTGAAACTTAATTTTTGTCACGAGACTATAGTGCGTAGTGAGGGGTTTGTAACCTTTAGCGCGACGATTAAGCATTTCTTTAATCGAGAGTTAATGTTTCGCCTTCTGTCGGCACGTCCGATTATCCCCATTCCTTCATAAGCAAAGCGTTTTTAATACGTTGTTTGTACGCCCTAAAAACCGCATTTTTGGCTTTTGAGTGAAAGGGTATTGTGACCGTGAGTGAGAAGAAACACGCCAATTATCTGCATTCGCAGCAGCGGGACGCCATTCGTGAATTATCGCAAAGCTGGCTGTGGCGCAGTGAATGGCCGACCTGGCTGCTGGTGGTCCTTATTTACGGCGGCTGGTTTGGTACGCTCGCCTATTGGCGCACTCTGGGGCAGTTTCCGGCAACGCTGCTGCTTATCTGGTTTACGACCTGGTATATGTCGTTGCAACATGAGCTTATTCACGGACATCCTACCCGCTTCGCCGCGATTTAATCAGTTACTGGGGCTGATGCCGCTTGCCGTCTGGTATCCCTACGGGCTTTACCGCGACTCGCATTTACAGCATCACCGCGACCAGCATTTAACCTTTCCGGATGAGGATCCCGAAACCTATTATTTCTCGCCTGCGCGCTGGCAGCACTTTTCACCGTGGCAGCGGCGTCTTGTTGCACTGCGCAATACGTTTCCGGGCCGCGTTATTCTTGGTCCGGCGCTGGACATTGCCCAGACTCTGCGCGGCATGGTGCAGGCATTTCGCCACGGCGAGAGCCAGACCATCCTTATGTGGCTGACACACGGATTTCTATTACTGGCGGTCTTTGGCTGGATGCAAAAGGCCGATTTCTCGATAATCTATTTTCTGGTGGCCGTCAGTTATCCGGCATTAAGCCTGACCAAAATGCGTTCCTTTCTCGAGCATCGCGCGGCGGAGGATCCGCAGGCACGATCGGCGATTAATGAAGCGTCCTTGCTTTGGCGGATACTTTTTCTTAATCTCAATTATCATGCCGTACACCACAATCTACCGGGCGTGCCGTGGTACGGCCTGCGCAAAATCTATCTCCAGTACCGGGAAGCCTATTTGCAGCGCAATCACGGTTTCCTGATTGGCGGCTACCGCGAATGGTTACGCCGATTCTGGAACCGCTCCGTCGATGTCGACGTGCATCCGGGGCGACCTTCTGTCGAACAGGTAGGCGAAAAACATGACTGATGCCGTTTCTTTGCCGATGTATGCCGTGAATCCACCCGATGTGTCGGCGTTATGGCAAGCGCTGCGCGATTTGCTCAAGGACGAAGGCGTGGTGTTGAACCACGAGGATCTTTTCTGGCCGCAGGATCTCCTGCGTCACTGGCAGCAGCCGCAGCTGTTGCTCAGCCAAACCTGTGGTTTTCCGCTCATGACCCAGCTCGACACAGTGCAACCGGTCGGCTGTTTTCACTATACCGCGCCGGGATGTGAAGGTGTGGGATACCGCAGTTTTCTGGTCGTCCGGCAGCAAGATATGGGCAGCACGCTGGCAGATTTCAGGCAGCGAGTGGTGGTGTGCAACAGTGAAGACTCGCAGTCGGGCTTTAATGCGCTACGAAAAATGGTCGCGCCGTTAAGCAGCGGCGGCTGTTTCTTTCGGGAAACGCGGTTTAGCGGCAGCCATCGACTCTCCCTTCAGGCGCTGCAAGAGGGCGAGGCTGATATCGCCGCTATCGATTGTGTCACCTTCGCCCTGCTGAAACGGCATCAGCCGCAGGCACTGGCGCAGTTGAAAGTCATTGGAGAAACCCCGCTGACGCCGGGTCTGCCGCTCATTACGGGAGCGGCGACGTCGCCCGAAACTCTGGCCGGTCTGCGGCGTGCGCTGAAAAGACTGGTCACTGAACCGGCGTATCAGGCCGTATGTCGTGCGGCGCTGATTCGGGGATTCAGTAAGGTGAGTCGTCGGCAATACACAATGATCCTTTAAGAACGGCTATCTTCGCGCAGGCTTTTGCCGACATTGCCGCCCGGATGCACGGCCAAAAGATGCTCCTTGTCGAAACCGTTGCGGAGCATGAGGCAGCCGCATATCGCATCGAACACCGCCAGCACCAGCACAATCGAGGTGGTTGCCAGCATATTCAATGGATCTATTTCCCGCTGAATATGCGTTTTGAGCACCAGTCCGGCGGCTTTGGCGATCGCCGACTCCTCATTCTCCGTCACGCTTATCAGGGTAACGCCTTTCTGCGCCAGTGTAGGTAGCAGACGAGTCAACTCCTCCGAATTTCCGCCGCGTGAAATCATGATCAACACATCGTCGCTGCGCAGAAAGCCGAGATCGCCATGCGCTGCATCGGTCGGATTGAGAAACACCGCCGGTTGCTCGACGCAGGCCAGCATATGCGCCACCTTACGCGCCGCAATGCCCGACGTGCCGACGCCGGTGACCGCTATCTTGCCCTTGCATTCCGCCATTGTCTGTAGCACCTGCTGCCAGACCTGCGGGTCGAGATTACGTTGCAGCGCCAGCAACTCGTCGCTGTAAGTCTGCCAGCCGGCGCAGGCCTGCTGCCACTCCTGTTCATGCCGAAGGTTTGGCATCGCGCTCTCCTTTCATGATGCGGCGATACTTGATCAGGTCATCGTACAAGGCGTGGAACACCTGATACTTTCTGTCGTAATACTCTTTTATCCTGTTGGTTTGCGGTGTCACGGTTTTACCGATACGGCTCATGGCCGCCATCGCTTCGGGCAGCGACTCGTACACGCCCGAAGCGACCGTGCCCATCATCGCGCTGCCGAGCAGCATGGCTTCACTCTCTTCCGGCAGCAGCATGGCGCAGCCGGTTGCGTTGGAATGCTCCTGCACAAACACCGGATTTTTGGTGCCGCCGCCGCTGGCCATCATGGTGTCTATCGAATACCCCGTCTGATTCATGGTTTCAATAATGTGGCGAGTGCCGAGCGCCAGCGCCTGAATGGTCGCCAGATAGTGCAGCGCCATGTCTTCCGGCGTGCGCGAGAGCTTGAGCCCGGTCAGTGTCCCGGTCAGCGTGGGATTGGCGCGCGGCGAGCGGTTGCCGTGGAAATAGGGCAGCATATGGATATCTTTCGTCAGGAAGGCGATGTTCTCCGGCTCGCCCGCCATCTCGCGCAATAGCGCATTCAGCGTCTCATAGATGGTCTTGCCGCGCTCTTTGCTCTGTTTCAACAGGTCGGCATAACACGGATGCGATTGAATCACGTGGTCAATCAGCGCGCCCGTGGTAGATTGCCCGCCTTCATTTAGCCAGTAATCCGGCAGCAGGGCAGAGAAATAGGGGCCCCAGACGCCGCCGATATAGCGGGGTGTCGGCGAAAGGGCCATATGCGCCGTCGAGGTGCCGCCAATAAGCGCGATGCGCCGGTCGAAATCGGCGGTTTCGCCTGACGCGCCGCTTGCGCCGAGGATGCCGAGGCTGCCCGCATGGGCATCGATAATCGACACGCTGACGGCGGTGCCCGGCATCAACCCCAATTCCCGCGCCGCGCGCTGGGTGAGGCCATGACCCAGCGGCTGCCCCATCGTCCTGACTTCGCTGCCGATTTTAGCGGCATTGTTCTCAAGCAGGTCTTCAAGCCCTATCTGTTTGAAATAACTGGTATCCCAGCGGTCTTCATGGCCGATATAGGTCCATTTGCAGACGGTGGAACAAAGCGATCGCGCCGTGTCCTGCGTGGCGCGCCAGGTGAGAAAATCCGGCAGGTCAAACAGGTGGCCGACGCTTTTCCAGGTTGTGGGCATATGTTGCTTGAGCCACAGCAGTTTCGGCGTCTGCATCTCCGGCGAAATAATCCCGCCGACGAATTCCAGCACCCGATGCCCGGTGGCATTGATTCTTTCGGCCTGCGTGATGGCGCGATGATCCATCCAGACAATAATATTCTGTTCGCTGCGCCCGGAAGGGCTGACGGTAAGCGGTTTGCCCTCTTTATCGAGCACCACCAGCGAACAGGTGGCGTCAAAGCCCATTCCCTTGACCTGAATAGGATTGATATCCGCCTGGCTCATGGCATCTTTGACGGCATTGCACACCGCCGCCCAAATTTCGTCCGAGGATTGTTCTACAAAATCGGCCTTGGGACGAAACAGTGTAATATCGCGGCTGGCCTGACTGACCATATGACCTTTCACATCAAACACGCCTGCGCGAGCACTGCCCGTTCCTACATCCACGCCAATAAAATAACTCGCCATGTTTTGGTCCTTAATCTTTTAATCCAATGAGTTATGGGTCAATCATGATTGACGATTCTGCAAGGCAATAAACAGGATAAGCACGCCGCCCCAGAGCGCCATGGTCAGATAACTGCTGACGCCCATCAGGTTGAGACCGCTTTCCAGCATCTGCAAGACCACCAGTGCCAGCACCAGCCCGATTACCCGACCAAAGCCGCCATCGGGATTAATGCCGCCGAGTACCGAGGCCAGAATGGTCACCAGCAGATAGGAATCGCCATAACCCGCTTTTGCCGAATTGAATTTAGACATCATCAACAGCGCCGCCGCCCAGCCAAACAGCGCGGAGAGCACATACACCACAAGCGTGACGCGGTGCGTACTGATGCCGCTAAAACGCGTGGCCTGTTCGTTGGAACCCATCAGATACAGGCTGCGACCCAGCGTGGTATGTTCGAGCACGACCCACAGCAGCAGGGCGACGAGCAGAAACAGCAGCAGCGCCAGAGGAATTCCGAGGACATTGCCGCTGCTGAGATACTGAATGGCTCGCGGAAAACCGGAGATGACGGTGCCGTTGGTCAGCAGAATATTCAGCCCGGCGATGAGCGTCATGGTGCCGAGCGAAGCAAGAATCGGTGACACGCCGATATAGGCAATAAGCGAGCCGTTCAGCAGACCGATTACGATGGCGACCGCCAATCCTGCCAGCATCGCCAGCGCAAAATAGAGCGGCTGGTCGGGATGTGCGACCAGAATGGCCGCCATGACCAGCGAAACCAGGCGTTGGCACCGGCAATCACCGACAGATTAATGCCGCCGGTCAGCATGGTTATGCCCATGCCCAGCGCCAACATGCCCAGAATCGGCAGTTGGGAGGAGATAGACTGGAAGTTGCCGAGACTGAAAAAACGTCCTCCCAACGTGAAGGAGAACAATACGGCAACGGCAACAATGATCAGTATTTGCAGGCGGATGATGCGATCGCCTTGAATAATGCGGGTTAATGTCGTCATATCACATGCCCTTTGCCAGTTTGCGTTTTTCGTTCCACGCGGTGCTGCTGATGCTGACCAGAATAATGACGCCGCTGAAAACCTGATGCCAATAGGAGGAGATGCTCAGCAGTGTCAGGCCGTTTTGCAGAAATGCCAGCAGCATTACCCCCAAAATCGTGCCGGTGAGCGATCCGCGTCCGCCGCTCATGCTGGTGCCGCCCAGAACCACGGCGGCCAGCACGGTGAGTTCAAATCCGAGCAGCGAATTGGGTGCCACCGACTGGGTTATCTGCGCCTGCACCACCGCGGCAATCCCCGCCAGCAATCCCATGAAGCCATAGACATAAAAATGCAGTCGCAGGATGTTCAATCCCAGACGCGAGGCGGCGTCGCGATTGCTGCCCATGGCATAAATCTGCCGTCCGATACGCGTGCGGTTCATCAAGACGCCCGTCGCGATAATCACGCCCAGCAGGCTGAGCAGAGGCAGCGTCAGGCCATAGTCGTAGCCGTCCGAAGCGGTAAACGAGAACCAGTTGATGCCGTTCATGAACCAGTCCGGGAAGCCGTAAAGCCAGGTGCCGTTGGTCAGATAGACCAGCAGTCCGTAATAGAGATTCAGCGTGGCGATGGTGATAATGATGGCCGGCACGCGCAGCCAGTACACCAGAAAACCGTTAACCAGCCCGAGCAGAAGTCCCACGCCCATCGCCATCGCGAAAGCCAGCGGAAAACTGCCGCCGTGGTGAATGATGTAACTCGCCATCACGTATTGGCCGATTGACGTCATGGCCGGAAACGAGATGTCGATACCGCCTGCAATCAGCACCACGAACAGCCCGCAGGCGAGGATGCCGAGAATGGCGTAGCTGGTGGCGACATCGGTCATATTGCCCAGCGTCAGGAATTCGCCGGTGCCGAGACTTAGCCCGACCGCGAGCAACAGGACCAGCACGGCCAGCCAGAATTCGTGATGTGAAACGGCCTTGCTTAAAGCGCTACGCATTGATCACCTCGGCTATCTGCGCTTCGCTGCACTGGTGCGGCGAGAACTCGGCGACCAGTTCCCCTTTGCGCATCACCAGCACTCGATGGCTGTTGTAGTAGGCTTCCGGAATTTCATCGCAGATCATCAACACCGCCATGCCCGATTCGGCAAGGTCGCGGGCAATGCGATAAATACCCTCTTTATTGGCGATATCGACGCCCACCGTGGGCGAATCGAGAATAAGGATATGCGGTTCGGTGGCGACCCATTTGGCAATGGCTATGCGCTGCGCATTACCGCCCGACAGCGTTTTTACCGGCAGCGCGCTGTCCGACACCTTGATATTGAGGTCACGAATCAGACCCTTGACCACGGCGCGCGCCTTGCGATGATTCATCAGGCCGCCGGGTCTTTGCAGCTTGTTGAAAATAGACACCAGCGTATTGTCATAAATCGATTGTTCCATGATAAGCCCCTGCGTCAGCCGGTCTTCCGACACATAGGCAATGCCGTGGCGAATGGCGTCCCGATTGCTGCGAAAACTGACTTTTTTGCCGTTGACGCGGATTTCGCCGCTGTCGGGCTGCGTCATGCCAAACAGGCTCAGGCAGAGTTCGGTGCGTCCCGCCCCCAAAAGGCCGATAATCGAGGTGATCTCGCCCTGTCGCAGCGACAGTGAAATGTCGTGATATTGCCCTTTGCGGCCAAGATGACTCACCTCCAGCAACGGAGTGACGTCAGCGGGCGCGCGATGGGGCAGGTGGCTGTAGGTAAAGCGCTGGCCCGTCATCAGAAATGCCAGTTCGTTGCTGTCGAGTTCGCTCGCGGGATAAGTTCCTACCAGCTTGCCGTCGCGCATCACGCTAATGCGATCGGCGACTTCCATGACTTCGTCGAGGCGGTGGCTCACGAATACCACGCAAATATTGGCGGCCTTGAGTTCGTTGACCACGCGCAGCAGGCCGTTCACTTCGGTGCGTGTCAGCGATGCGGTGGGTTCATCCATGATGACCAGGCTGGCATCGGCGGCAATGGCGCGGCAAATCGCCACCAGTTGGCGATCGGCAATCGAGAGTTTTTCAACCTTGCGATCGGGGTCGAGCATCACGCCCACGCGTTGCATGGCCGCCAGCGCTTTTTTGCGCATGGTATCTTTATGCACCCAGAAATCGCCGCCGGGCAAATAGCGGTGGATAGCAATATTCTCGGCAACGGATAAATTCGGGAACAGCGATAAATCCTGATAAATCACCTGAATGCCGTAATAGGAAGAAAGCTGCGGCGTCAGGGCATGAAACAGTTTGCCGTCGAGCATGATGGCCGCGCCTTTTTCCGGTTGATAGACGCCGGAAATGACTTTGATAATCGTGCTTTTCCCGCAGCCATTCTGGCCCGCCAGACAATGCACCTCGCCTTTATTCAGGGTGAGGGTGACATTATCCAGCGCCAATACGCCGGGAAATTTCTTGCTGATATGTTCAAGGCTAATCAATGCCCGGGAAGACACGTCGGCTTGGCGGGAAGTGGAATCAAGCGTCGTAGAAGTATTCATCGACATTTTCCTTACAGCATCTGGTGATATATCGATGCGGATCAGGCATCGATATATTTTATTGTTCTTGTAATGATCTGCTTATTGACAGGACGCGAGGAATTAAAAGCCTAATGTTTTGGCATTATCCGGCGTGACTTCAAGAATACGGTTAAAGCGAATGACGCCGGTGTCCATATTCACGTCGGCCTTACCCAATCCATCGATGGTTAAATCCGGCGTGACGGCTTTGCCCTGCAACATCTGATTGGCAAGACTGACCAGTGCAAAACCGGCATCTTTCGGGTCCCACAGCAGCACTTTCTTGATATCGCCGCGCACCAGATACGGCGCGGCCTGTGCCGGCATGGCAATACCGACTACCGCGACTTTATTCTTGGCCCGTTTTTGCTGCACGGCCTGACCGGCACCGATAGGGCCGAGCGAGCCGAAGCCGATAATGCCTTTCAGGTCGGGGTGCGCTTTCATTAAATCGAGCGTGGTGGAGTAGGACTTATCAATACTTTCCGCCACCGGCAGGCGCGAGGTGACTTCATGCATATCCGGGTATTTTTCTTTCTGATATTTAATCGCGGTATCGGCCCAGGCGTTATGCAATGGCACCGTCAATGAACCGACATATATCGCGTAGCCGCCTTTGCCCCCCATTGCCGAGGCAAGAGAATCCATATTGGCCTGGGCATATTTCTGGCTGTCGATGGTTTCGATATCCCATTGCCCGATTCTCTGATCCGGCGACTCGTTGGTTAATACTACTATTCCGGCATCGCGCGCTTTTTAAGCACGGGTTCCAGCACTTTGGCGTCGTTTGGCACCACAATGATGGCGTCGACTTTCTTGGCAATCAGATCTTCAATGACTTTGACCTGCTGTGCGGGATCCGGCGTTGAGGCCCCGACTTCGTAAGCATTGACGTTGAGTTTGGTCGCCGCCTCCTTGACGCCAACTTCCATGCGGGTGAACCACGGGATCCCCGTGACTTTGGCGACAACGGCAATATCGTAAGGTGTGGCGGCAAGGCTTGGCGTGGCGATCAACATGCATGCTGAAATCACACATGCATTGAGTAATGCGAGGTTAAATTTCATGGCGAGACCTTTGTTATGTGTAGGGTGGTTATTTTTTCCACGGATTGAGAGTAACAAAGGTCCTACTTGCCCATACGTTAAAAGTAAATGAAATGTGATAAAAGCCCGTTAATGTTAATTTATATGGTTTATTTGGTTAATAAATAGTTAAATTAAGGCTGATGGCGGGAGGGATATCAGGCAGGGCATCGCTTTTCATGTTAAATAATACAAAATAAGGATCATTAAAATAACAATTATTTAACATTGACGCCATTCAAGTCGGTTAAGCGGTTTACTTGAGGCCACAGCAGCAGATGGAATGCGCAATTTGTGAGTGCTGTCACGTTGAGTCACCGCACATGCGGTATATCCGCAGTCACCAAGGCTGGTCTACACTGAAATGATGCCGGTATTTGATAGCTCTAAAATCTGCATGCCATTAATACTTCAACTTTTTATAAAATTCTTGTTATTGAAACAGAGGGAATGTCATGGAAAACAGTTATCAACCCCCTAAGGTCTGGAGCCCGGACAGTGAACTCGGCGGCCAGTGGGGCAAACTTAATCGTCCGGTTTCCGGCGCAACCCACGAGAAAACCCTGCCGCGCGGCAAGCATCCGTTACAGCTCTATTCGCTTGGCACGCCGAACGGCCAGAAAGTCACGATTTTGCTTGAAGAACTGCTGTCGTTAAGCATTACGGGCGCTGAATATGACGCGCATCTGATCAAAATCAGTGAAGGCTATCAGTTCTCCTCGGGCTTTGTTGAAATAAATCCAAATTCAAAGATCCCGGCGCTGCTGGATGTGTCGGGATCGGATCCGATCCGCGTTTTCGAATCCGGTGCGATCCTGGTTTATCTAGCGGATAAATTCGGCTCCTTCCTGCCGAGAGATATCGCCGACCGCGCGGAAGTGCTGAACTGGCTGTTCTGGCTTCAGGGCGCGGCGCCTTATGTGGGCGGCGGGTTTGGTCATTTCTATCACTATGCGCCGGTCAAAATCGAATATGCCATCAACCGGTTCACGATGGAAACCAAACGCCACCTGGACCTGCTCGACAAACAGTTGGCGCGTCATCGTTATATCGCCGGTGACAACTACACCATCGCGGATATGGCTATCTGGCCGTGGTACGGCGCACTGGTGAAAGGTCTGCTGTACGAGGCCGCCGAGTTTATCGATGCGCAGTCCTACACACACCTGATTCGCTGGGCGAACGAAATCGAAGCGCGTCCGGCAGTGGCGCGTGGGCGTATCGTCAATCGCACCTGGGGGGATAAGCAACTTCCCGAGCGCCATGATGCGTCGGATTTTGAGCCGCTTGGCCTTTAAGAAAGCGGGTCGCTGATAAAGCTGGCTGATAATAAAACAGGACGATAATAAGCTATTAATTAATAAGCTTTTTATGAATAAATAAGGTAATCCTCCTCATTCTGGTTAAGGAATTGAGGAGGATTTTTTATTTTTAAAAAGATAAGTATTTTTAAAATTCATTAAAACTTGTTTAAAGTAATTGACTAGAAGTATTAGTATTTATAATATTTTTATTAGCTATTTTGTGAGGGGTTTTTAAATTAAATTAATAATACGGTCTGCAGAAGCAATTGTATTTTCCCTATGAGCAATAATAACGCGGGTTATGTTCAGCTTTTTTATAGCGCGGTTTACAAAATTTTCACTTACAGGATCTAATGAACTTGTAGCTTCGTCCATAAAAAGGATGCCGGGTTTCCGGTACAGAGCTCTGGCTATAAAAATGCGTTGCTTCTGACCTCCAGAAAGACCTTCACCGAGTTCACCTATTAACGTCTCATAGCCCATTGGTAATTTTAATATACAATCTTGTCTTCTTTAGTTTTTTGCCATATTCCAATATAATCTGTGTTAGCCAAAGAAGTATCACCAACCCATAAAAAATGTAAATTATTAGGGATAAGGACTTTTTCCCTCATATGATAAATTTATTTCTGACAATCTATGTTTCATTTAAAAGTCCTTTTCAGTTCAACATGCTATCAATACCAACTTAAAGTATTCGGATATACTCATCTAATCAGCATGTTCAAAAATGTATAATATTATTGTTATTTAGATGTTCTCTTTATTGATTTTTCTTATTTTTAGGTAAAACTTGTTTTATCTTAAGAAAAATGTTTTCTACCAAAATCTTATGAAGTAAATCAAAGCTACAACCCCCCACAAATGGCACAGATAACAGCGCTCCCAGATAGCTCTTTAAGAGAATTAAGGTATTCTTGACTATTTTCATTTAATTTCACAATGGCATCTTGTTCATTTTTTGCATCAATTTCCACATGATGTTTTCTAAAACCTCGCTGTTTCATTTCCTTAGTAAAGGCTCTCGTGGCTAATTCTTTCGGCATTACTTTTGACTTGTTATTATTAATGTATATTACATATTTTCGCATTATGTACTCCATAAAAGCACAGAATAAAAATTCTGTACTTTTATTTATTATTTAATGATTATCACCAACTCGTCTTTGGTTCGCCCCGGGACCAGTACCATTAACGCTATAACCGTTTGAACCATGACTCATGGTACTCGAACCTCACCAATAACCACTTGCACCAGAGCCGCTACCGTATGGGGAATTCGTTGACAAAAAAGACTGGGTATTATTACCCCTCCATTACCACTTCTATTGGAAGAGCTAGTTCCAGAGCAAGCATTGTTTGCTGAACATTGCCCATTTCCGTTCTGGTTTTGCCATCCACCAGATATAGCATCTAATTGACTGCTTAATATTTTCTTCATTGTTTTCTCCATGAGATTATTTCAATCAATATGACCAAGTTGGTTAGAATAAATACTACCCTTGAAATTAATGTAATATTTGGTATAAATAATAAATGTGTGATTGGGGTCAAATGATTTGAGGTTTATTATTTGAATGGAAGTGTTATTCATATAAAAATATTATTTTAAATTTGTTGATTATTTTATGTGTGAATTATATAAATTGGCTATAAAAGAATGTGTAAAGTAAATGCTGAATTGATGATGATAGAGATTATTCATACTATTATTAAATTAAAACCCAACCAATTATGAATTTCATAACGGTTGGATTTTCACAGTAGTTTAGATTTCTATTAGCTTAGCGAGTCATATGTTCGGGTAATTATAAATATCCCCGCAGGCATTCGGTCAGACAGAGCAGCGCCATCGCCTGCCCGTAGGGCATTGAAGTTAATGGAATTTGCCGATAATACTCTAAATCACTGCCCATCGCCGTGCCAAACGAAACCTGGGTTAACTCGCCTTCCGCATTGATGTGGCGAATCACCGCCTGCACTGCCTTTTCGGCAACGGGCAGCAGATCGCGCGACAGATAGCGTTTACGCACCGCTTTCATGATCCCGTAGGCAAATCCCGCCGTAGCAGAGGCTTCGAGATAGGAATCCCTGTCGTCCAGGAGCGTATGCCAAAGACCGCTTTCATGCTGCCAATGCGCCAGCGCCTTCACCTGCGTTTCCAGAACCTGCAATAAAAAGCGTCGCGTGGCGTGTTGTTCCGGCCAGTTCATGAGCTCGATAAACTCGGGAATGGCGATGGTCAGCCAGCTGTTGCCCCGCGCCCAGCGCGCTTCGGCATAGTTATGCTGGCCGTCGAAGGTCCAGCCGTGGAACCACAGGCCGGTTTTTCTGTCCATCAGATACTGCACGTGCAGTAGAAACTGATAGCTGGCCTCTTCAATATATTCCTGACGATTCAGCACCTTGCCGATTTTAAGCAGCGGCAGCACGCTCATCATCAGCGTGTCGTCCCACAGTTGCTGATGGTTTTCATTGTTATAGACAATATGCTGTAATCCGTTACAGGTGGTGCGCGGCATTTCATACATTACCCAGTCGGCCCAGCGCTCCAGCACCGGTAGCAGGGTCGCGTCCCGCGTTTCTTCATAACGGTAGGCGAGGGTCAGAAACGGACAGACGGTATTGACGTTCTTGGTCGGCGTGCCCTCGGCCAGTCGCGCCACAAACCAGTCGTCGATAATGCCCAGCGTCTTTTTGTCGCCGGTCTGCTGGTAATACTGGTACATGCCATACAGGCCGATGCCGTGCGTCCATTCCCATCCTGCCCAGCCTTTGGTATCAATGACTCGCCCGTCGTCGAGACGCAGTAAAAATTCTCCGCTGTGATCGCTGATATTTACCAGATTATCGCCAAGCTTGCCTATCAGCTGTTTCAGCTCTTCGCGCGGCATGATGAATTCGGGCTGGCGAAGCAGGGCGCTGTGTTTTACGGGAAATACGTTCATGAGGATATCCTATCTTTTCACCGGTTGAGCAAGAGGGGAGAGGCCGCTGCGGGCAGGGTCGAGCGCTGCCGCGGGCGTCTTGTTGCGATTGAGAAAACCAATGTTGTTATTGCCCCACAGATTGTCATAGGGCATGCCGGTCAGCGTTTCGACCACTGCGCGCGCCTGCGGCGTGGTTTGCTCCGGCACAATGCCGTCGGCGAGGCGCATTTTCAGCGTCTCTTCGCGCAGAATACGGTGTGTGTGCAGGTTGAGTTTGAAGCGCAGCGAAATGATGAACCCGACCGCAAGTGTGCAGACGGTGCCGACGCTGAGGATAAGCAGAATGGTGTGACTCACCGTCTCACTCTGTACCGCCTTACCGGAGACGAAACCGGAAAGGTGCAGCAGAATGCCGACCAGCATTACCGCACCCGCCTGCGAGGCTTTGCGGGTCAGAGTCATGATCCCGGCAAAAATCCCTTCGCGGCGCTGGCCGGTAATCGCCTCGTCGACATCGGCGATATAAGTGTAAATATTCCACGGCACATAGTTGATGCCGCCGCGGCCCAGTCCGGCAATAGCCGAAATCAGCAAAAGCAGCGACAGACTGTCGCTCATACCGGCGTACCACAGGCCGGCATAAGACAGCGCGCTCGCGCCGAACAACACCACGACCAGACGGTACGACGGAGCAGGTCCCAGGCGGATACACAGCGGGATCATGCCCATTACCGCTATAAATTGCAGGATAGCCATCGTACCCATCAAGTCCGAAGCCATCTGTGCGCTTTGCATCAGCACAAAGACCACGTACCAGGTAAAGACCGCGTTAAACAGGTCCTGCGCGATATAGCCGCCAAGATACATACCGAGATGCTGACGGAAAATGCGAATGCGGAAGGTCGACGCCAGCTCGACGAACAGACGTTTAAGACTTTGCAGCAGGGTCAGGCTCTTTTTCTCTTCCAGCGCCCGACGCGACTCCTCCGAGAAATCGCCCGGCGCTCGTTCCCAGGTAAAGCGCCACACCAGCGACAGCACAATGGCGCAAATCACTGAAAACACCAGGCTCGAGTAGAAGAAGGAGAGGGCGTTGTCCTTGCCGAAAATACCCAGCAAAATTCCCGGCAGAAAGGCGGCCAGAATAGCCGACAGTTGCGCCAGTGCGATTCGCGCGCCCGAAAACTTGGTCTTCTTCTTGAAGTCGTCTGTCATCTCCGGCACCAGCGTTTCGTAAGGCACCAGAATCATGGTGTAGACGATGTCGAACAGCAGATAAGTCAGCAGATAATAGAGATAACTCATGTCGCCGACCCACATCAGGCTATAGCTGAACACGCACGGAATACCCAGCAAAATGAAGAATTTGCGGCGACCAAAGCGCTTGCCGAGCCAGGTAGAGCCAAAGTTGTCGGTCAGAAAGCCCATTAGTGGGCTGATGATGGCATCGAGCACGCGCGCCATGGCGAAAATAAACGTGGCTTCAATCGGCGTCAGGCCGCAGAACGTGGTGTAAAAATACAATAACCATGCGGCGGTCAGCGCGGTCGTGCCCGCACCCAGAAAATCCCCTGCGCCGTAGGCGAGGTAATTGGCTAATCCAATCTTGCGAGAGGTCATGTGCAAAACTCCCTGAATGACAGGTGACAATGAACAACGGTTTCCGGACTACTCAGACGGATTAGCAACGAACTTAAAGCCAGCGGACGGGATAAACCTTCGTGATTTGGCAACCTTCTGCGAGAAAGTGGCAAAAACACAAAGAGCGGGCCGTCGAGACTCTAAATTTATAAAACAGTGTTTTATTTTTGTGTGAATGAGGTAAGGGAATTGAGAGGGGCAGCACACTTTTTTTGCAGGAATACTTCGAAGAGGAGCCATTAAAAAACAACGGCGGGTAAAACCCCGGCCTTGCCGGTTAATCTTTAGGGATTAGAAGGTTGCGATACGCTGCGCCAGGAGGCCGGTAAATTCTTCGGGAGGTCGCGAAGCGGTTTATTCATGAGGTGAATGGATGACAAGGCAGGCCAGACGATGGCGTTAATCTGGCCTGAAATTAATGCACCGCCGTGCTGCCCCGCATGATGAGCTGAGTTGGCAGGGTCACACTCTCTTGCACTTCGTCGCCTTCGAGCGCGGCGAGAATGTGTTTGCCGGTCAGGGTGCCCATCTGCCGATACGGAATTGCCACGGTAGTTAATGTCGGGGAGCAGAGTTGGGCGCTGTCGCCGTCGCCGAGCGCCGCAATGGCCAACTGCGCCGGAACGGAAATGCCCTTGTCATGGCAGGCAAGCAGCGCACCACTCGCCAGCTGGTCAGAAGTGCAAATCAGCAGATCCAGCTCGGGCCAGGTCAGAAGGATATCGGGTAACAGGCGTTGTCCGGTTTGCAGCGTGGGTGGCAGAGAAGAGCTGACCACGCGGTGTGGCGAGTGATTGAGAGAAAGCATCGACGAATGCCAGCCGCTCAAAATCTGCTGCACGATATGATGCTCGTGCGCCGCGCAGAGCAGGGCGATATTGTGATACCCCTTCAATGCCAGCGCATTGATTAGCTGTTTCACCGCAAGGCCGTAATTTGAACCGATGTTCATGCCGATAGGCGCACTGATGGTGCCGCCGACCTGCACCACAGGGATCGTCGATTTCAGCAACAGATTGTTGTTCTCTTCGCTACAGTCAAAATCGTACATCACCATCGCCGCAGGATTGTAGGACAGCATCATCTCAATCAGTCTGGATTCGTCGGCAGCGGTATAGTGATCTTCGGCCATAATCACGTTATAGCCTTTAGGTTTCAACACGTTGTGCAACGCCTCCGAAAACTGCGCACAGCCCGGCGTGTTAATGGAAGGCACCACCGTTGTTATCAGGCGCGAGGTTGAAGAGGCTAAATTGCTGGCCGCCAGATTGGGCACATAACCCAGTTCGCTAATTGCGGCTTCAATCTTTTCTCGAACCTGCGGGGAGACTTTTTCCGGCTCTCTCAGTACCCGCGATACGGTCATCGTGCTGACGCCCGTGAGTTTTGCGACATCCGCCAGAGTACTCTTTCCCGAGTTTCGCCGTTGTTTGGCCTTCATATGTTCCCCTTGTTAGCTGGCGCAGATTTTAGCCCGAATCCCCTGTGCTTTTCACGCCTGCACGCGATTAAAATTAAGTGAACATGGAATTGTTAGCGTTAACATCATGTTATCAGTATCGCTGTTAGCGCTAACAGGAATTGCGATTTTCATCACAGAAACGCGGCCAGCGCTTCACATATACTCCTGAAAACATTCATTCAGTGAGGTTTCCCATGCTCGCCAAATGGTTAACAGAAGACCGCATCAATATCGTCGAGCAGGTCGAAGACTGGCGCGCCGCCGTGCAGCTCTCGGCGGCACCGCTGCTTGCAGCCGGAGCCATTACGCCATCCTATGTCGAGGCGATTTTTGCCTCCCACGAAAAGCTTGGCCCGTACTATGTTATCGCGCCGGGACTGGCGATGCCGCATGCCCGTCCAGAAGAGGGCGTGATCACGCCGGGCCTGTCGCTGCTGCACGTCAAGCAGGGCGTGCATTTCGACGCCGAAGAGAACGATCCGGTCTTTGTCATCGTGATGCTTTGCGCCATCAACGGCGAGGAACATCTCGAGATGATTTCACATCTGGCCGAATTGTTTAGTGATGAAGACGACTTCCAGGCGTTGATCAAGGCCGATACCTATCCGGCACTCAATGCACTTATCCAGAAATATTAATGAAAGGTATGTGAGATGAAAAAGATCCTGATCGTGTGCGGCAATGGCCTGGGCAGCAGCTTTATTGTTGAAATGAACGTGAAGAAAATTATCAAGGAGTTGGGAAAGGAAGCGGAAGTCAGCCATACGGATTTAAGCTCCGCCAAGTCTGAACCGGCCGATATCTATATTGGTTCAAACGAAATTATTGCCAGCCTGGATGACGGCAAACGTACTGTATTCGGCCTGACCAATCTGCTGGATAACGCCAGAATTAAAGAGATTCTGAGCAACAACCTATAACAATAATTAATATCGCCTCTTTCACAAATACTCTCACGCCTTGGCCGCGCGGCAGTGAACACTGCCGTTTCTGCATCCGGTTGGGTGACGGGTAGCGTTTGACGAGGGATCATTGCCGATTATCTGGAGTATTTATGCTCAGTTTTATTATTAATGATGTACTAGGGACACCTGCGATTCTTGTCGGCCTGTTTTCATTGATTGGTCTGCTGCTACAGAAAAAGTCATTCTCGGATACCGTGTCCGGCACCCTGAAAACCATTATGGGTTTCCTTATTCTGATTGCCGGTGCAGGCGTTATTGCCACTACATTGACAAGCTTCAGCGAATTATTTGTCCACTCCTTCAATATTCAGGGCGTGGTGCCCAATAATGATGTGGTCGCGGCCATTGCCCAGAAAAATTTCGGCACATCAACCGCGATGATCATGATATTGGGCATGCTGTTCAATATTCTCTTTGCGCGTATTACGCCGCTTAAATATATCTTCCTGACCGGGCACCACACGCTGTATATGGCCGCGATGCTGGCGGTTATTCTCGCCACCGGCGGTCTGAGTGGTTTCCCGCTGGTATTGACCGGCTCCCTGATTCTTGGCGCGCTGATGGTGATTTCTCCGGCCATTTTGCAGCCTTTTACCCGTAAAATTACCGGCAGCGACGATTTCGCGCTGGGTCATTTTGGTTCTACCGGCTATCTGTGTGCCGCGCTGGTGGGCAAGGTGATGGGCAAAGGCAGCCGTTCCACGGAAGAGTTCAAGGTACCCAAACACCTGAAATTCCTGCACGACTCCTCGATTGCCATCGCGCTGACCATGACGATTCTGTTTATCGTGCTGGTGGTAATTGCCGGTAAAGAGTTTACCGAAACACAGGTGAGCGGCGGTCAGAACTACATTATCTTCGCGATTATTCAGGCCATTACCTTCGCGGCAGGGGTGTATATCATTCTGGCGGGCGTGCGTATGGTTATCGCCGAAATTGTTCCGGCATTCAAAGGCATTGCCGATAAAGTGGTCAAAGATGCCAAACCCGCGCTGGACTGCCCTACGGTATTCCCGTTCGCGCCAAATGCGGTGATCATCGGCTTTTTAAGCAGCTTCTGTGCCGGCCTTATCTGCATGTTCTTCTTCCCGATGCTGGGACTCAGCATCATCGTGCCGGGTCTGGTGCCGCACTTCTTCTGCGGTGCAACGGCGGGAGTGTACGGTAACGCCACCGGCGGCCGTCGCGGTGCGATTATCGGCGCTTTCGTCAATGGATTGATCATCTCCTTCCTGCCTGCGATTCTGCTGTCGGTGCTGGGTGACCTGTCAAACTCCACCACCTTTGGCGATGCCGATTTCGGCGTGGTCGGCATTATTCTCGGCAAGCTGATGAGCGCGTTCCACTAACCGCAGCGTTAAGTCTTGGGGGAAATTATTCCCCCTTTTGCTGAAAGAAGTT
This sequence comes from Rouxiella chamberiensis, assembly GCF_026967475.1. Lineage (NCBI taxonomy): Bacteria > Pseudomonadati > Pseudomonadota > Gammaproteobacteria > Enterobacterales > Yersiniaceae > Rouxiella > Rouxiella chamberiensis. Next base: position 4,518,673 of record NZ_CP114058.1, read on the forward strand.
CAATAACAATTGCCATAAATGGTGTGCGGCCGGCGAAAAACGCCGGTCGGAATTGCGCAGCAGATGACACTGCGCCTCTGTCGCGATGGGGTGATCGATAGGCACCGCCACCAGAATGTTATGCTCGATCCGCTCTCCCGCCGCCTGCGCACTCATAAATGAAATTCCCATTCCCGAAATACTCAGACTCATGGCCGTTGAAAACAGGTTGCAGCGATACGCCGGGGTAAACAGAAAGCCCTGACTCTGAAACATTGCATTCATATGTCGCTGCAATCCAAAGGTTTCACTTAACGAAATCAGCCGATGTTTACTCAGCTCCTCGATGGTTACTTTTTCCAGTTTGGCGATAGGATGCTGCGGATTAACCACCGCACAGATTGGCCCCCACGGAAAGCTGTGCCGTTTCAATTCGGGATTGCCGATAGGCCCGAAGGCCAGCGCCATGTCCGCTTCGCCCTGAACGATAGACGCCAGCGTCTCCTGCATGTTGCCCGCCACGATTTCGACAAACACATTCGGGTAGGAGGCGGCGAAGGCTTTCAGCACGTATTCGACAAAGGTATCGACCAGACCGGCACCGACGCGGATAGTGATAGCGCCGCCTTTCATGTAGCGCAAATCCTTGAGATGGCGCTCGAGTTTACTGCGGCGTTCACGGCTTTCGAAGAAATCGTCGGCCAGCAGTTTACCCGCTTCGGTCAAGACAACGGTGCGGCCCTTGCGCTCCAGCAACGGCAGTTGCAGCGTGCGTTCGAGCAGAGAAATCTGACGGCTGATGACGGAGGCATTAATGCCCAGAATATCGGCGGCGCGCCGTATTCCGCCCTGAATGCCGACCTCGTAGAGGTAGCTGATTTGCTTTTCGTGAAACAGTTGGCTCATTTTCGCACTCGTTACTGTTGCTCTTAGGTCAACAATATAGTCATTGAAACGGCATTTATATTAGGGAATGAGTTATAGATAATCAAATTGACCACTAATCAGACGTTCAACATCAGGAACTCCTATGCAAACGGCACACGATTATCTGCAACAGCACGCGGCGCTTATTCTCGACGACATCAAACGTTTGGTGCAGGCGCAATCGCCCTCACTGAACAAGGCGGCGACTGACCGCTGCGGCCAGGTTTTGCAGGCGATCGTCCGTGAACGTCTGGGCGTCGAGGCTCAGGTGTGTCCGCAGGAGACACTCGGCGACCACCTGCTGTTCTGTGTAGGCGAGGGGCCGCAGATCACCAGCATTCTGGGCCATTTCGACACCGTTTGGGAAATCGACGAGATCCCGATGGTGGAAAAAGACGGCAAGCTTTACGGGCCGGGCGTGCTGGATATGAAAGCGGGTCTTATCCAGGCTATCTGGGCAGTGCGCGCAATCGCGCAGACAGGCGGATTGGCGCAGCACAGCATCCGAATTATCTGTCCTTCCGATGAAGAACTCGGCAGCCCAAGTTCGCGTCAGTGGATAGAGCAGCATGCCGCAGGCTCATCGCGCGTTCTGGTCGCCGAACCGGCGGTCGCGCAAACGAATGAAGCCAAAATTGCCCGCAAGGGAACGGGACGTTTCGAAGTGCGGATTACGGGCAAAGCAGCGCACGCCGGTAATAATCCCGAAGAGGGCATCAGCGCGATTCAGGAGATGGCACACCAGATTCTGTATCTCCACGGCCTGAATGCGCCGGAAGTCGGCACAACGGTTAACGTTGGCGTAGCAAAAGGCGGTGGCAAGCTTAACGTGGTCGCCGACGAAGCGGTGCTTGGCGTGGATCTTCGCGTTACCAACATGGCCGAAGCCGAGCGCGCAGTCGCGGCGATACGCGCCTGCAAGCCGCATCTGGCGGGGGCTGCCGTAGAGGTCACCGGTGACATAGGCCGTCCGCCGATGGAGCAGACGCCACAAAATCTGGCCTTGTTCAATCAGGCGCGGCAGGCGGTAAAACGCCTCGGTTTCCACCTGGAAGGCAAGGCGGTCGGCGGCGGGAGCGACGGTAATTTCACCTCGGCGATGGGCATTGCCACCCTCGACGGACTGGGCGCAACCGGCGTCGGAATTCACGCCCGCCATGAACATATCATCGTTAAGGATATTCCGTTACGGACCGCGATAATCGCCGAAATTCTGCTTGGCGAAAACGGTCGCGAAGGTTAATCCGCAGGCGCGAATTTCGCTGCCCAATGCGGGGCCTCATTTTGGTGCACGGTCTTCCAAATGGGTGCAAGGTATTCGGCGCGTAATGTAAGAAATAGCCAGAAAACACCTGTCCGTTCTTATTTTAATAAGAGCGGATTTTTCGCGTCTCCATTATTTCCCTCTCTGTTGTTAATTTAGGCAATATCGCCTTTTTCAGCCTGCAAACTCGCCAATAATAAAAAAACATCCCGCTTTCGCCTTTTGGCATGAATTATGCCTATCTGTTGTTAGTAATAAAACGAGGGGTCGACACCCTAATACCTTTGGCTGCGTGTACGGTTAATAAATTGTTATAAATCGTCTTGATGCCAACGATTAAAAAACACCAGCAGTAGTTCTTATTTTCAAAAAACATCAGAGAAGGTAGGCAATATGAGTGACAGCAGAGTTTCTGAAGAAAAACCGGTCGAGCAGGCCGAAGAGTGGAGGGTCGGGACAGGGGCCTATGTTGCGTTAATCGCGGTTATTTTGCTGTTCTCCGGCGCATTTTTGAAAGTCGACGGAATGGCATGGCTGGGCGCGTTCGACTTCACCACGTTGGGCGGATCCTTTGGCACCATGAAAGATCCGGCCGCCAATACTTTTGTCGGCGCTGGCGGATTAAGTGCGAAAGCCGGATTCCTGTTCGCGCTGTCGCTGGTACCGACTGTGATGCTGGCACTCGGCATGCTCGAGATCTTCACCCACTACGGCGCTATCCGCGCGGCGCATAAATTGCTGACGCCGTTACTTAAACCGATTCTCGGCATTCCGGGCCATACCGGTCTGGCGCTGATTACAGACTTGCAAAGTACCGATGCGGGCGCGGCGCTGAGTAAAGAACTCTATGACACCAAACAGATAACCCGTAAAGACGTCGTCATTATGGGGGCCTGGCAATATTCCGGTGCCGGTCTGATTAATAACTATTTCTCGATTGGTTCGGCGATGTTTGCCTCATTGACGCTGCCGGTCATTATTCCGCTGCTGGTCATGTTTGTAATGAAATTTGTGGGGGCGGTATTTGTTCGCTTCGCCCTGAACACTGTCTATAAAAGAGATTTCGACAATGAGTAATATTGCCAAGGCTACCAATAATCCCTTTGATATTTTCGTTATCGGCGCGCGTAAAGGTTTTAATATCGCGATTAATAACCTGATGCCCAATGTGGTCATGGCTTACGTCATTTCGGAGATCCTGAACCTGCTGGGCGTGATGAATTTCCTGGGCCACGCCTTTGCACCATTAATGGGCTTGCTGGGTTTGCCGGGCGAAGCGGTCACTGTATTGCTGACCGCCTGGCTCTCTTCATCGGCAGGAACCGGCGTCGCAATAAGCCTGTTGACCAAGGGCACGCTGGATCCGGCGCAAATAACCATTCTGGCCCCGGCCATTTTCCTGATGGGCGCGCAGTTGCAGTACATGGGGCGTCTGCTGGGCGTGGCGGATGTGCCGAAAAAATATTGGCCGCTGCTGATGCTGACCAGCATCCTGAACTCGATTATCGCCATGATTATTATGCGCGTTATCTCCTGACAGGGCATTTCCACCAACTTGCCAGCAAGAGATTCATTCAAATAACGCGATTAAGACAAAATTTAACGGGAGTCATTTGTGTCTAACACACTGGAACATTTTCACTATCTGCATCAGATCCCTGAACTGGGCTTTATGGAGTTCAAGACCTCGGCTTATCTTGCCGAAGCGCTGGAAAACGCCGGTTACAAGGTGACGCGCAACATTAACGGCACCACCGGTATTGTTGCCGAACTGGATAGCGGTAAACCGGGCCCGGTCATGGCACTGCGCGCCGATATGGACGCGCTGGGCCATATTATCGAGGGGCAGCTCGAGGCGCGTCATACCTGCGGTCACGATGGCCACTCTTCCGTAGTGCTCGCCACGGCGCAGGAAGTTATCAAGGAAGGCATCGTCAGAAAAGGCCGCCTGAAAATCCTGTTCCAGCCGGCCGAAGAGCTGGGAACCGGCGCGCTGGCGATGGTAGAAGGCGGCGCGCTGGATGACGTCGACATGCTGCTCGGTTTTCACGTGCGCCCGCTGGAAGAGTGTCCGATGGGGCAGGCGGTGCCGGCCATGCTGTATTCGGCCTGTGCAACCGTCGAAGCGACCATAACCGGATTGCCTGCGCACGCCGCGCGTCCGCATCTTGGCATTAACGCGCTGGACGCGGCCGTCGCGGCCGTGCAGGCGGTCAACAGCATTCATCTGGCGCCCAACCTGACCTGGAGTGTCAAGGCAACGCGTTTTCTGTGCGACGCGGGGGTGACCAACTCCGTGCCGGACATCGCTAAAGTCTGCTGGGACCTGCGCTCGCAGTACAATGAGCCGATGGATGAACTGAAAGCCAAAGTGCTCAAGGCTATCGAACACAGCGTGGCGGCACTCGGCGCTACGGCGCAAATCAGCGTACAGAAAGAGATGCCGGCCGCCATCGTCAGCGACGACGTGACGGCCATCATTGCGGAATCGATTGTCGAAGTGCTGGGCGAGCAAGGGCTGACCGAGCCGAAATTTACGCCGGGCAGCGAAGACTTTTTCCACTATCCACGTCAGCGTCCCGAGGTAAAAACCGGGTTCTGGGGGTTAGGGGCGAATCTGACGCCGGGCCTGCATCATCCCGACATGCGTTTTGATCTCGAAGCATTGGAAATCGGCGTGCGCGTATTCAAGAACTGCGTTAAAAAAGTGCTGGGTTAATCTCTTTCACGGCCCCTTTTCGGGGCCATAAAACAGGAAAGTCTCTCACCGGCGCATCAATATGATTGCGCGGGTTTATGAATCAATTAAGTCATGCAGAAATAGAAAGGAGCGGAATAGTTAATGACCGAGATTAATTATCCCGCCAAACTCGGCGATGGACAGAATTAATAACAATTTTCGTTATATACACAAATATATATCGATGATAGCATCCAAAATCTGTTTAGTTTTCCCTCGCCAATTCATGCATTTTTGCCTGAGTGCCGCATTATGACGTCATTATTTTCTTTGCGAGGGGGAAGTCTTTAATAAAACGCCATAGATAAATATAAAATGCACAATAAAAAGCTTTTCACCTGCGCAGCATCCTTTTTGATGCTGTCGGCGCACGTCCGCGCCGATGACACCCTGGTTGTGAATGCGGCCACCCTTGATAATACTACCCAGGCCGAACCGGCTTCCCCCGACAAACAGGCGACATTGGGCAGTCTTGGCAGTCGAGCCATCGCCAATACCCCATATTCGGTCGAAGTATTGCCGCAATCACTCATTAAACGTCAGCAGCTGCAAAGCGTAACGGACCTCTATCGGTATTTGCCGTCGGTACAGGGTGACGGCGCGCGTCCGCAGTCGCGAGGCATGCAGGGCAGCGTAGTACAGAACTCGATGATCGACGGGTTGAACGTCGTGTCGACCACCGATTATCCCGCCGAGCAGTTTTCACAGATTGAAGTCCTGAACGGCTTGGCCGGTGCGCTTTATGGTCCTGCCAATCCGGCCGGTATTTTCAATTTTGTGTCGAAGCGCCCGACGGATACGCCACAGCACTCCGTCACCGTGGGAGCAGGCACAGGAACCGGCACATTGATTTCAACCGATCTCGGTGGGCCGCTGGACAGCGAAGATCGCGTGAAGTATCGGCTGAATCTGCTGGATGACGAGGGGCGCGGGTATGCCAGCGGCAGCACGCGCCGTCGTCAGTTGGCGAGTCTGGCGCTGGATTTCCAGCTGACCGACAAGCTGACCATGCAGACCAATTTCAGCTATTACCATTTCTATCAGAAAGGGTTGCCGGGTAAATTTGCGCTTGCCAGCGGCACGACGTTCCCGAGTGCTTTGAATGCCACCGACGGGCGCTACGGTCAGTATTACGCCGGTGACGATGACAGGACCACCACCGCCAGCGTGCATTTCAAATATGATTTCGACGGCAACTGGCTGGGTGAGTTCGGCTTCCTGCGCCAGATTGCCGACCGCGAATCCACGGCGGTCACCAACACGCTGACCAACAATGCGGGCGCTTACACTTCGACGGTGTCCAGCGCGACCGCCAGCCGTTTCACCATCAACAGTTATATGGCCAATCTGACCGGCCGAGTCGATACCGGCTGGTTGAGCCACTCTCTGTCGCTAGGCATGCGCGGGTTTGTGTGGAAAAACTACAATCCGGTAAACGGGGCGTCGCAAACCCTCGGCTCGGCCAATCTCGATAATACTCTGGCCTTTAATGAGCCGGATTACCCTGATTTTACCGATCGTTACCACTCGGCCAGCAGCACCCAGCAGGCATTTCTGGTAGGCGATACACTGACCTTCAGCCCTAAATGGAGCCTGTTGCTGGCCGGCAGCGAAAGCTTCCTGACCTCAAGCAACTACGGCAAAACCGGCGTGCGCAGCAGTGCATCGAACAACAGTGGATTCAGCGGCTCGGCCAGCCTGATGTACAAACCGGTAGAACCGCTGACGCTGTACACCACCTACGCCGACAGCCTGCAACAGGGCGATGTCGCCCCGAGCGGCAGCAACAATGCGGGGGCCATCCTCTCGCCGTATCGCAGCAAGCAGGTCGAAGTGGGCAGCAAGCTGGTAGTCGGCAAAACGCTGCTGACGGCGGCGCTGTTCCAGATTGAACGCCCGTATGCCTACACGCTGAGCAACGGCGATTATGCGGTCGACGGCACGCAGCGCAACCGCGGTCTGGAGCTGTTGGCCGACGGCGACCTGCGCTCCGATCTGCATGTTTTCGGCGGGGTGACCTGGCTTGATCCGCGTCTGCGCGACACGGGCAGCAGCAGCACCGAAGACAAGCAGGTCGTCGGCCTGCCGCGTGTGACCAGTAATCTGCTGGTGGTCTATGATTTACCCTTCGTGCAGGGCATGGACGTCAGCGGCAGTGCGCATTATGTGGGCCGTCGCGCCACGGATAACGCCAATGGCAGCTGGGTCGGCAGTTATGCCACCTTCGATGTGGGCACAGGCTATCGCACGCGCCTGTTTGGCACGGGGACCACGTTCCGGCTGGATGTCACCAACCTGACCAATCGCCATTACTGGACCAACATCGTGCCGGGCGGACTAAACGGTTACACCGGCGCGGGTTACGCTAGCGCCTCGCTCGGCGCACCGCGCATGGCGCAGCTTTCAATGCAGGTTGATTTCTAGGGGCGGGCAATGTTGCCGCAGCCTACGTCATTTCGGAGAAGCTTATGAAAGGCAGTGCAAATCGGTTATCTACTCTGCTGGCGGCGGTTGCGCTGCTGCTGACTCCGTTGCAGGCGGCGTTTGCCCAGCGGCAGGTCGTCGACACGGCCGGGACGCCAGTCAGCGTGCCGGACAAGGTCGAGCGCATCGCCGACGCCTGGTATGCGCACCACTCCTTGCTGATGACGTTGGGCGCGGGGGACAAGATTATCGCCACGGTCAATCATGCGCAGGATCGCCCGTGGATGTTCTTGATTCAGCCCTCATTGAATAAGGCATTGAGCGTGCACGGTACGACGTTTAATCCCGAAACCCTGCTGGCGGAAAAAACCGATGTGGTGTTTGCCGCGCAGGGGAACGGCGATGTGCCTGCCTATCGACAGGCGCATTTGCCGACCGTCGAGGTGCAATTTACCGATTTCACGTCGATGAAACAGGTGCTGCTGACCACCGCCGCCGTGCTGGGCACGCCGCAGGCCGAACAACAGGCGCAGCGGTATAATCTGTATCTCGACAGCGAAGTCGCGGCCATTCAGGCGAAAACCGGCGCGCTTTCCGAAGCGCAGCGGCCGAGTGTGCTGCATATCGTCTCGCTGCATCCTCTGAAAATCGACGGCAGCGATACCTTGATAGACACCTGGATCCGCCTTGCCGGGGGCCGCAATGCGGCGGTGGGCGTGAAAGGAAACATGAAAGAGGTGTCGCCGGAGCAGGTGCTGGCATGGCAGCCCGACGTCATGATTATCGGCGCGGGAGCAGGGAAGATTGAAACCTCGGATTACGCCTCGCTGTTTCAGCCGCTGAAAGCCGTGCAGCAGCACAAGGTGTGGCAGAATCCATCGGGCGTATTTCCGTGGGACAGATACGGGACAGAGGCGGCATTGCAGATTCAGTGGGCGGCGAAACAGCTGCATCCGGAGCTGTTTGCGAACCTTAACATCGTTGCGGCGACGCAGGATTTCTATCGCCGTTTCTTTCATTATCCGCTGAGCGCCAGTCAGGCACAGCGGATTATTGCGGCGCTTCCTCCTGCGGCGAACTAGCGCCGCAGTGCAGCCGATTATTGATTGTTGGCGCTGTCGCCCGAGCGGTTGACGTGTGACTCGTTCATCGCTTTCGCCATGGCCTTGCCGGAAGAGCGGCGGGCATTTTTATAGTCATCGGCGGCTTCGACAAACGCTTTCAGCAGTTCGCGGTCCTGCGGATTCTGCAAATATTCCGGATGCCATTGCACGCCCATGCAGAAGTAATAGTCGTCGCACTCCAGCCCTTCAATCACGCCGTCGGGGGAGAGCGCATTGACACGACAGTTCTTGCCGACCGATTGCACGGCCTGATGATGCGAACTGTTGACCTCGTAGTTGCGAACACTCACTAACTTGCTAAGCTTTGTTCCGTCGAGGATCTCTACCGGATGACGCGCGCGTATCTTGCCACCGGCGTTTTCGGTATCGACCGTTGTGCTGTGTTCGAGCGCATGGGGTAGGGTGTCGGGAATATGCTGAATCAGCGTACCGCCCGTCAACACCGCCAGCAACTGTTCGCCGCCGCAGATGCCCAGCAGCGGCATGTCGCGAAGCATGGCACCCTTGACGATTTCCGTTTCGAATTCAGTACGGCCGGGTTTGAGACGAACCTGGTCGCTGCTTTGCAGGGCGTTGAACATGGCAGGCGGCACGTCGAAGGCACCCCCGGTAACGATGATGCCGTCGCACAGAGACAGAAACTCGTTGGACAGTTCGCCGTGATGCGGTAACGCCAGCGGCACTGCGCCCAGTTCCACAAGGCTGCTCATATAGTTTTGTCGCAGCGCATACCACGGGCTGTCGGAATAACCGCCGGGTTCTTCGCTGTCTAACGTCACGCCGATGACCGGCCTTGAGTGAGGCGTAATGCTCATAGGGACTCGCTTTTTCCTTTTTAAAAGCCCGGGAATGGCGTCTAGTGCGCCACGCTTTGCTTTAAAAATATTCAATACCTTAAGATATCAAGGTCACTGTAAACGGAAAAGTTAATTATTGCCTATTCATCATACTATTTTACAGGCGCTGGGTATGCCTCTCACGATTGCTCTTTATATAGGTAGACCGCCCATTGAGATAATAGAGAGGTAGCACAGGATAGACTCTGTGTTTATTGAATATACGTAAATTTTTAGACTTTAAGAATCATTTTTACATGATCGATTACATAATCTTTACGTTGCCCTAAAAACAGTCTACCTGTAAATTCTGGATAATGAACGCTTCTGGTTGAACGACCATTTTCAGCTGTTTTCTTCCCATCACTCGTGCGAATTTAAGAAATTTATGCTGCCAACTGCCTCATCCCGCTCCAAAAGCCGCAAAACCTTGTGGATCATTCTTGCTGTCATCGTTTTGGCGATTGCAGCATGGTTCTTCTTCTTTCATAAGAGTACCCCCTCAAACGGCGCGCCTGCGGGCAACGAACGTCACCGCGGCGGTATGCGGGGTGGCATGAGAGGCGGTATGCCGGGTATGGTAGGCGGCGCGACGCCGGTGCAGGCGGGCGTGGCCGAACAGGCCAATGTGCCGGTTTATCTGCGCGCATTGGGAACGGTTATCCCGAATGCCTCTGTCACCGTGACCAGCCGCGTTGACGGCCAGCTGATGAAAGTGTATTTCACCGAAGGGCAGAAAGTCGAAGCCGGACAACTGCTGGCACAGATTGACCCACGCAGCTACCAGGCGACGCTTGAGCAGTATCAGGGCGAACTGGCGCAGAATCAGGCGCTGGAAAAAAGCGCGCAGCTGACGTTGGCGCGTTACCGTAAACTCTATGCGCAGGACTCGCTGGCCCGTCAGGATCTCGAAAGCCAGATTGCGACCGCCGGTCAATATAGCGGTGCCGTAAAGGCCGATCAGGCCCAGATTGCCGCCGCGAAACTGAACCTGCAGTTTGCGCGTATCACCGCGCCGATTAGCGGTCACGTAGGTCTGCGTCTGGTCGACCCGGGCAATATGGTCACCACCAGCGACACCTCCGGTATCGTGACCATTACGCAAACTCAGCCGATTGCCGTCACCTTCAGCGTGCCGCAAAGCAATCTGCAAACCATCATGAAATCCCTGCGCAACGGTCAGTCTCTGCCGACCACGGCCTTCGACCAGAACGGCAGCAACGTGCTGGCGCAGGGCAAGCTCCAGTTTATGAGCAATGAAATCGACAGCACTACCGGCAGCGTTAAACTTAAAGCCGTGTTTGACAACGCGGACGACGCGCTCTATCCCAATCAGTTTGTGAATGCTCGCTTACAGGTTGGCACGCTGGACAACGCGACCGTCATCCCTTCTGCGGCGCTGCAACTGAGTTCTGACGGCGACTTTGTGTATGTCATCCAGAAAGACGGCTCCGTGAAACGTCAGGCGGTGAAATCGGGGCCTGCCTATGGCGATGACAAGGTCGCGCTGCTGTCGGGCATTGCGCCGGGCGATCAGGTGGTAACTACCGGTATCGATCGTCTGAACGATGGCACCAAAGTGCAGGTCGTGACGGCGGAAAGCGCAGCGGCTTCCGCAGCAGGTCAGGAGCAGCCCGATAAAACCGGCGTAGACAAAGCGACCACCGGCAAAGACAGCGGGACGAAATGAATCCATCACGCCTATTCATCCTGAGGCCGGTCGCCACGATTTTGCTGATGGTGGCCGTGCTGCTGTCGGGGATCTTTGCCTACAATATGCTCTCGACTTCGGCGCTGCCGCAGGTCGATTATCCGACCATTCAGGTCACGACGCTCTATCCGGGCGCGAGTCCCGACGTCATGGCGTCGGGCGTTACGGCCCCGCTTGAACGGCAGTTGGGCCAGATGGCCGGCCTGAGTCAGATGTACTCGACCAGCTCCACCGGCTCGTCGATCATCACCCTGAAATTCTCGCTGGATTTGTCGCTCGATGTCGCCGAGCAGGAAGTGCAGGCCGCAATCAATGCCGCCGACAGCCTGTTGCCGAGCGATCTGCCCAATCCGCCGACCTATAAAAAGGTTAACCCGGCCGACAGCGCCGTGATTACGCTGGCAGTCACTTCCGATTCACTGCCGCTGACCAGGGTACAGGATTTGGTCAATACCCGCGTGGCGCTGAAACTGTCGCAGATTTCGGGCGTGGGTCTGGTGACGCTGGCCGGGGGACATCAGCCTGCGGTGCGCGTACAGGTGAATCCGCGCGCGCTGGCGTCGCATAACCTGACGCTGGAAGACATCAATACCCTTATCGGCAACAGCAACGTCAACGGCTCGAAAGGCGGCTTCGACGGCAAGCATCACTCGATTACCATCGACGCCAACGACCAGCTGCGCACGGCCGAAGAGTACGGTAACCTGATTGTGACTTACAGCAACGGGGCCGCACTGCGTCTGAAAGATATCGCGACCCTGAGCGAAGCGCCGGAAAACGAGTATCTGTCGGCGTGGGCGAACAACAAGCCTGCCATCATCATCAACGTTCAGCGCCAGCCCGGTGCCAACGTGATTTCGGTGGTGGACGACATCAAGGCGCAGCTGCCGAAGTTGCAGGCCGCGCTGCCGGATTCCATCAAGGTTTCCATTCTCTCCGACCGTACCCAGACTATCCGTGCTTCTATCAGCGATGTGCAGTTTGAACTGCTGCTGTCGATAGCGCTGGTGGTGATGGTGACCTTCCTGTTCCTGCGCAATATCGCGGCGACGCTTATCCCGAGCGTGGCTGTACCGCTGTCGCTGGTAGGCACCTTCGGCGTGATGTACCTGTGCGGTTTCAGCCTTAACAACCTGTCGCTGATGGCGCTGACTATCGCCACCGGCTTTGTTATCGATGACGCCATTGTGGTAGTCGAGAACATTTCGCGGCGACTGGAAGAGGGCGAAACGCCGATGCAGGCAGCGCTGAACGGGTCGAAACAGATTGCGTTCACCATCATCTCGCTGACCTTCTCGCTGATTGCCGTGCTTATTCCGCTGCTGTTCATGGGCGATGTGGTCGGGCGGCTGTTCCGCGAATTCGCCATTACGCTTGCGGTATCGATCATCGTGTCGATGCTGGTTTCGCTGACACTCACGCCGATGCTGTGCGCCTATTTGCTGCGCCATATTCCGGAAGAGAAGCAGAGCCGTTTCTATCGCAAGGGCGGCCAGGTCTTCGACAGGCTTATTGCCGGTTACGACCGCATGCTGACGGTGGTGCTGAATCATCAGCGGCTGACGCTGCTGGTGGCGCTGGCCACGCTGGTCTTTACGGGTCTGCTTTATCTGATGGTGCCGAAAGGGTTCTTCCCGTCGCAGGATACCGGCATGGTGCAGGGTATCACCATGGCCTCGCAGGACGTTTCGTTTAGCGAAATGGGACGCCGACAGCAGGCGCTTGCCGATGTTATCCTCAAGGACAAAGACGTTGAAAGCGTGGCCTCGACCATTGGCGTCGACGGCAACAATACCAGCCTCAACAGTGGCCGCCTGCAGATAAACCTCAAGTCTATCGATGAACGTGACGATCGCGCGCCTGCGGTCATTGCCCGTCTGAAGCAGGAGACGGCGTCGGTTGCCGGTATTCAGCTTTACATGCAGGCTTCGCAGGATTTGACCGTCGACGATCAGGTTACACCGAGCCAGTACCAGTTCACGCTGGACGATACCGACAGCACCAATCTGGTGAGCTGGACGCCGAAACTGCTGGCGAAACTGAGTCAGCAGCCGGAGTTCAACAGCGTGGTCAGCAACCTGCAACAGCAGGGGCAGGTGGCCTATGTCGAGCTGAATCGCGACGCCGCCGCGCGTTACGGCATTACGGCTTCCGACGTCGATACTGCGCTGTACAACGCCTTCGGGCAGCGTCTGGTGTCGACCATTTTTACCCAGGCGAACCAGTATCGCGTCGTGCTCGAGGTTGCGCCGCAGTATCAGCAGTCTCCGGCATCGTTTGATGATATTTATCTTGAGGGCACCAACACCTCGACGGATACGAGTGGGACCACCACATCGTCAAGCACCAGCACCAGCACCAGCAGCAGCTCAAGCAGCAGCAGTACTTCGTCGAGCACCAGCTCCACGACCTCGACCACGGGAATGGTCAAGCTGACCTCAATCGCCAGCATTCATATGCGCACCGGCGCGCTTTTGCAGGCGCGTTTGAACCAGCTTCCGGCGGTGACCGTTTCCTTTAATCTGAATGACGGATACTCCATCGAACAGGCGCAGGAAGCCATCAAGAACACCCGCGCCGAGATAGGGTTGCCGGAGAGCATTACGCTGCGTTATCAAGGAGCTGCGTCGTCATTTGAAAGCGCGACGGGCAATACGCTGTGGCTGATTCTGGCCGCCTTGCTGACCATGTATGTGGTGCTCGGCATTCTTTACGAAAGCTTTATTCACCCGGTGACGATTCTCTCCACGCTGCCGTCTGCGGCAGTGGGTGCACTGCTTTCGCTGCTGTTCAGCGGTACCGAGTTCAGCCTGATAGCGCTGATAGGCGTGATCCTGCTTATCGGTATCGTGAAGAAGAACGCCATCATGATGATCGACTTTGCGCTGGAGGCGGAACAGAAGCACCATATGTCGCCGCGCGATGCGATTCACCAGGCGTGTCTGCTGCGTTTTCGACCGATTCTGATGACGACGATGGCGGCGCTTATTGGGGCATTGCCGCTGATGCTGGCGAGCGGAAGCGGTGCCGAACTGCGCCAGCCGCTGGGGCTGGTTATCGTCGGCGGCCTGATTTTCAGTCAGATCCTGACGCTGTTCTCGACACCGGTGATTTATCTGATGTTTGACCGTATGGCGACTCGCTGGCGTCCGGCGCGTCGTAGGGTACAGGAACAGGAATGAATATTTCCCGCTTCTTTATATTCCGACCGGTTGCTACGCTGCTGCTGACCTCGGCTATCGTGCTGCTGGGGTTGCTGGGTTATAACCTGCTGCCGGTCGCTCCTTTGCCGCAGGTGGATTTCCCGACGGTGATGGTGTCGGCCAGCCTGCCGGGCGCAAGCCCCGAAACCATGGCCGCAACGGTCGCAACACCGCTCGAAAGGGCGATGGGCACCATTGCGGGTGTGAGTGAAATGACCTCGTCCAGCTCGCAAGGCTCGACGCGGATCATCTTGCAGTTCGACCTGAATCGCGATATCAACGGGGCCGCGCGCGACGTACAGGCGGCGATCAACGCCTCGCGATCGCTGTTGCCAAGCAGCATGCCGTCGCTGCCGACCTACCGCAAGGCCAACCCGTCGGATGCGCCGATTGTGATGCTGGCCCTGACCTCCGCGACGCGCAGCAACGGCGAACTGTATGACATTGCCTCCAGCCAGTTGCAGCAGAAAATTGCGCAGGTCAACGGCGTCGGTCAGGTATCGCTGACGGGCAGTGCGCTGCCGGGCGTGCGTATCGACCTGCGTCCGCAGGCCATCAGTTCCTACGGAATTTCGCTCGACACCATTCGCACGGCCATCGCCAACAGCACCACCAATCTGCCGAAAGGCGTGCTGCAAGGAAAAGATCAGTCGTGGATGGTTGAGGGCAACGGCCAGCAAAGTACCGCGGCGCAGTATCGCAAGCTGATCGTGACCTATAAAAATGGCAATGCCATTCGCCTGAGTGATATTGCCAACGTCTATGATTCGGTAGAAGACAAATACAACGTCGGCTATTACAACGGCACGCCGTCCGTGATGATCGCGGTGACGCGTCAGGCCGGTGCCAACATGCTCGACACCATCAGCGCTATCAAGGCCGCGTTGCCGTTGATGGAGAAAGAGCTGCCGGGCGATGTGACGCTCAATCTGGCGCTGGACCGTTCGCCGAACGTCTCCGCCTCGCTGCGCGATACCGAAACCACCCTGCTTGAAGCCACGCTGCTGGTTATCGCGGTAGTGTTTGTGTTCCTGCGCAATCTCCGCGCCGTGCTGATCCCTGCGCTGGCGCTGCCTGTCTCGTTAATCGGCACCTGTTCCATCATGTATCTGCTCGGCTACAGCCTCGACAACCTGTCGCTGATGGCGCTGATTATCGCCACCGGTTTTGTGGTCGATGACGCCATTGTGGTGCTGGAGAACATTACCCGACATATAGAAGAGGGGCTGAGTCCGGTGCGGGCGGCCATTCGCGGCGCGCAGGAGGTCGGGTTTACCGTGCTCTCGATGACGCTGTCACTGATTGCGGTGTTTATTCCGATCCTGCTGATGGGCAGCATTGTGGGACGTCTGTTCCGCGAGTTTGCCGTCACGCTGTCGATTTCGCTGCTGATTTCGATGCTGGTGTCACTCACGCTGACCCCGATGCTCTGCGCGCGCTTCCTGAAAAGAAAACCGCCGGTCGAGAAACGTCAGCCACGCATTTATCGCCTGATTGAAGGGTGGCTCAACCGCCTGCTACAGGCCTATTCCCGCGGGTTGAACTGGGTCATGCGCCATCAGCCGCTGACCATGTTCGGGCTGTTGCTGACGGTGGTGCTGAATTTCTATCTCTATACCGTGGTCGAGAAGGGCTTTTTCCCGGATCAGGACACCGGCATGCTGATGGGAATGCTGCGCGCAGACCAGAACACCTCATTCCAGTCGATTCAGCCGCAGATGATTAACTACGCCAAGATTATTCAGCGCGATCCGGATGTCTCGGCAGTGCTCAGCTCGGCGGGCAGCGGCGGTTTCGGCTCGCGCAATACCGCCATGTTCTTTGTACGCCTGAAAGATTTTGACAAGCGCAAGTCGACCGCCAATCAGGTGGCCAACCGCATTATGATGGAAACCGCCAAGCTGCCCGGTTCGCAGCTGTTTCTGATGGCGGCGCAGGATCTGCGCGTGGGTGGCCGCAGTGCCAATGCCCAGTATCAGTTCAGCCTGCAGGCGGATGACCTGTCGCTGCTGCGCGAGTGGGGGCCGAAGGTTAAAACGGCGCTCAGCGCATTGCCCGAGCTGACCGGCGTGGATTCCGACTCACAGACCGGCGGGCAGGAAGTGATGCTTAATATCGACCGCGACAAGGCGAGTCAGCTGGGGGTTGATGTCAAGACCATCGATGCGATGCTGAACAACGCCTTCAGTCAGCGGCAGGTCGCGACCATCTATAAAACCCTGAACCAGTATCATGTGGTGATGTATCTGACGCCCGATTTTACGAGCGACCCCGATGTGCTGAACCAGATGTATGTGGTCACTGACGAAGGCAAGCAGATCCCGCTGTCGGCGTTCACGACGTTCAGCAGTGCCAACGCGCCGCTGTCGGTCGCGCATCAGGGACAATCGGCGACGACCACCATCGCCTTCAATCTGGCCGACGGTCTGTCGCTGGAGCAGGGGCAGGCGGCGGTGAAGACGGCGATGGCTAAAATTGCGCTGCCAGACACCATTCAGACCAGTTATTCGGGGACGGCGCAGGCTTTCCAGGATCTGGCAAACCAGATGCCGTGGCTTATTCTCGCGGCGCTGGCGGCAGTCTATATCGTGCTAGGGATGCTGTATGAAAGTTACATTCACCCGCTGACGATTCTGTCGACCTTGCCGTCGGCCGGGCTTGGGGCATTGCTGCTGATGCTGATGACCAATACGCAGCTGACGGTGATTGCGCTGATAGGGATCCTGCTGCTGATAGGCATCGTGAAGAAGAACGCCATCATGATGATCGACTTTGCGCTGGATGCCGAACGCAGACTCGGGCTGACGCCGCAGCAGGCCATTGTTCAGGCCTGTCTGATGCGCTTCCGGCCCATCATGATGACCACGCTCGCGGCGTTCTTCGGTGCCTTGCCGCTGGCGCTGGGCAGCGGTGGCGACGCCGATCTGCGCAGTCCGCTCGGGCTGGCGATTGCCGGAGGACTGGCGTTGAGTCAGATCCTGACTCTGTTTACCACGCCCGTGGTGTATCTCTATATGGACAGAAGCAGCCGCGCGACCAAGCGACTGTGGGCGCGTATTCGTCCGCACCACACGCCAGCCGATGCGCAGGGTAATAAATAATATGACGTTCAATAAAGTGAAACCGGTAATGATTAAAGCAGGTTCAAGCGTATTCCGTCTGGCGCCGTTGGCGTGGGTAATGCTGGTGGTCGGTTGTTCTGTCGGCCCGGACTATCAACGTCCCGCCGTAACCATGCCGACCGCTTTCAAGGAGGCCAAAGGCTGGACAGCGGCCGCGCCGAAAGAGGCGCAGAGCAAGGGTGACTGGTGGTCGGTGTATCAGGATCCCCAACTTTCTGCGTTGATGAGTCAGGTGCAGATTTCCAACCAGAATGTGGCGCAATATGCGGCGCAGTATCGTCAGGCGCAGGCCTTGGTGACGCAGGCGCGTTCGCAGCAGTTCCGCAGGTCACGGCGACCGTGGACAGCACGCGCAGCGGCTCGGCGACTAGCACCAGCAATGCCCAGTCGGCCAGTCTTGGCGCGAGTTGGGAGCTTGATATCTGGGGCAAACTGCGTCGAACCACGGAAGAACAGCGTGCGAATGCGCAGTCCAGTGCGGCGGATTTAGCCAATGCGACGCTAAGTGCGCAGTCCGAACTGGCACAGGATTATTTCCAGCTGCGCGTCATGGATGCACGCATCGCGCTGTATCAGCGCAGTATCGACGCCTATCAGCGCTATCTGATCGTCATTCAGAATCAGTATCAGGGCGGAAATACGTCGCGTGCAACGCTTGCCCAGGCGCAGACGCAGCTTGAAACGACCCGCGCCTCGGCACTGGATTTGCAGTGGCAACGGGCGCAGCTTGAGCATGCGATAGCCATTCTTATCGGTAAACCACCGGCGCAGTTCAGCCTTGCGGCGGCCCCTATCAAGTTTACCGTGCCGTCGATTCCGGCAGGGTTGCCGTCGCAACTGTTGCAGCGACGTCCGGATATTGCCGCCGCAGAGCGCACGATGGCCGCAGCCAATGCCGCCGTTGGCGTCGCTACCGCCGCCTATTATCCTGATCTTACGCTGAGCGCTTCTGGCGGGTTCACCAGCACGGCGCTGCATAATCTGTTTTCACTGCCGAACCGCGTCTGGTCTCTCGGCCCCGAGCTAAGCCAGACGGTGCTGGACTTCGGCGCAACGCGCGGCAAGGTGGCGGAAGCCGAAGCCGCCTACGATGCGGATGTGGCCGCCTATCGTCAGGCGGTGCTGACGGCAATGGGCGAAGTCGAAGATTATCTGGTCGAGCTCAATACCCTCGACAGCGAAATGGTTGCGCAGCAAAATGCCGCGACGTCGGCGAAGGAGTCTGCGCGAGTGACGTTCAATCAGTATGAAGCCGGGATGATCGATTATCTGGATGTCGCCTCGACGGAAAACACCAGCCTCAGCCAGCAGCAGAACGTGTTGTCGTTGATGAGCACGCAGATGGTGACCAGCGTGAAACTTATCGCCGCCCTCGGCGGTGGCTGGCAGGCTCCGCAGTAATCCCTTTTGTGGCCTTGAAATAAAAAAAACGCCAGCAGATGCTGGCGTTTTTTATTGCTGACGTAAGCGGGGGGATTACTTCTTCCAGCCGCCGCCGAGGGCTTTGAACAGGGTGATATCCGAGTTCAGTTGCGCCAGTTTGGTGGAGATGAGCGTCTGCTGCGCAGAGTACAGTGAACGCTGGGCCACCAGCACGCTCAGGTAACTGTCTACGCCACCCTTGAAGCGCTGTTGCGACAGGTCGAAGTTACGCTGGTTCGCGTCATTCGCCTGTTGAACAGATTTCAACTGGTTGCCGTAGGTTGCCTGACCCGCCAATCCGTCGGACACTTCTTTAAAGGCCGTCTGAATCGCCTTCTCGTAGTTCGCAATCTCGATCTTCTTGCGCGTGTTGGCAATGTCCAGATTCGCACTGTTCACGCCGCCATCAAAGATAGGAATATTGATGGAAGGACCAAACGACCACGCACCGGTGCCGCCGTCAAACAGACGGCTCAGGCTGCCGCTTTCCGAACCGGCAGACCCGGTAAGGGTAATGCTCGGGAAGAAGGCCGCGCGTGCCGCGCCGATGTTGGCGTTAGCCGCTTTCAGCGTATGTTCTGCCGCGATGATGTCCGGACGACGCGTCAACAGGTCTGATGGCAGACCCGCCGGCGTTGCCGGGAAGTTCCAGTTGTTGTTCAGGCTGGCATTCTGCAGCAGATTCTGAGGAATTTGCGTGCCTACCAGCAAGGTCAGGGCATTGACGTCCTGACGAACCTGACGAGTGTACTGCGCGATATCGGCCTGTGCGCTGCGCACGGTGGTTTCGGCCTGCGCCAGATCCTGCGAATTGCTCACGCCCTGATCGTAGCTGCGTTTGGTCAGTTCATAAGAGTTGTTCTGGCTGTTGGCGGTATCGATAGCCAGTTTCAGCAGGTCGTTATCGGCGGCCAGACTCAGGTAACCTTCGGCAACCTGAGAGACCAGGCTAATCTGGGTCGCACGCTGCGTCGCTTCGGTCGCGAGATAGGTTTCGAGACCCTGATCGCGCAGACTGCGCACACGGCCGAACAGATCAAGCTCATAGGCGCTGACCCCGACACCCGCGCTGTACTGCTGATAGGTCACAGGACCGGTGCTTTGCGTCGAGTAGAGTCCGCCCGGCAGGTGGGTTGCGGTTTCGCCACCGGTCGCATTCAGCGTTGGCAGCAGGGCCGCGCGGTCAATCTGGAAGGTGGCCCGCGCCGTGTCGACATTTAATGCCGCGACCCGAAGGTCGCGGTTGTTTGCCAGAGCCAGGGTAATCACCTGTTTCATGTCAGGCTGATTAAAGAACTGACTCCAGCCGATATCCTGTACCTTGCCGGCATCAACGCCTTTGCTGGTGGTCCAGTCACTGGCAACCGGCAAGGCCGGTCGGTCGTATTTGGGCTCCATGGTACAGCCAGCCAATACAGTCAGTGTCAGCGCCGAGAAAAGAGGCAGCGCAAAACGTGGTTTATTCATGGTTCGAAACCTCAGTATCTAAATGCGGCTTATCTTGTTTTTTTGACTTACGGGTGAAGAGATTAACCACAACCACGTAGAACATAGGAACAAAGAAAATCGCCAGGAATGTTGCCGTAATCATCCCACCTACTACCGCAGTACCAATCGAGTGCTGGCTACCGGAACCGGCACCATGCGAAATGGTCAGCGGAATTACACCGAGGATAAACGCCATCGAGGTCATGATGATTGGCCTGATACGCAGTTTAGCCGCTTCGATTGCTGCTTCGGTGATCGACATTCCCTCTTTTTCGTGTAGTTCTTTGGCAAATTCGACAATCAGGATGGCGTTTTTGGCCGCCAGCCCCACCGTCGTCAACAGGCCTACCTGGAAGAAGACGTCGTTGGACAATCCACGGAGCAATACGGCACCGATAGTACCAATTATACCCAATGGAACAACCAGCATGACAGAGAATGGAATTGACCAACTCTCATATAGTGCTGCCAGACACAGGAATACCACGATGATAGACAGCGTATACAGGGCAGGGGTCTGCGAACCGGACTGCTGCTCTTCATACGACAGGCCGTGCCAGGCAATGTTGAAGCCCGGTGGCAGTTTCTTGGCAATTTCCTGCACCGCCGCCACGGCATCGCCGGAGCTGTAACCGGTAGACGGAGAACCCAGCACTTCCACGGAAGAGACGCCGTTGAAGCGCTCGAAACGAGGAGAGCCGTAAACCCATTTGCCGGTACCGAACGCCGACCACGGCACCATTTGACCGGCGCTGTTGCGGAAGTACCATTTGCCCAAATCTTCAGGCGTGACACGTGAAGCGGCACGACCTTGAATATAGACTTTTTTCACGCGGTCGTTGTACATGAACTGGTTGATGTACGACGAGCCCCAGACGGCGGACAGCGTGTTGTTGATGTCGCTCAGGCTCAGACCCAGGGCCTGCGCACGTTCGTCATCGATTTCAAGCTGATACTGCGGTTCATCTTCCATGCCGTTCGGACGTACCGCCATCAGGCGTTTGTCCTGCGATGCCATGCCGAGGAACTGGTTACGTGCCGCCATCAAGGCTGCGTGGCCCTGCGCGTTGGTATCCTGCAGATAGAAGTCGAAACCGGTGGCGTTACCCAGCTCAAGAACCGCAGGAGGAACGAAGGCAAACACCTGCGCGCCTTTAATGCCCGCAAAGTGACCCATCGCACGGCCTGCAATGGCCTGTACGCCGTTATCCTCGCCCGGACGCGCTTCCCAGTCTTTCAGGGAAACGAAGCCGATACCGACGTTCTGACCACGACCCGCAAAGCTGAAGCCGTTGGCGGTAAACACGGAATTGACGTTGGCTTTTTCGTTTTTCAGGAAGTATTCGCGAACCTGATCCAGCACTTCCTGCGTACGTTCCGCCGAGGCGTTGGCCGGCAATGTCGCCTGCACAAACAGGATGCCCTGGTCTTCGTCAGGCAGGAAGGTCGTCGGAACACGGGTAAACATGTAACCCATGGCGACCACAATCAGCAGATAAACCACCATGAACAGACGGCGACGGCTGATAACGCCCGCCACGCTTGAGGTGTATTTCGCTGCGCCCTTGTCGAAGTTACGGTTGAACCAACCCGCAAAGCCGGTGGTTTTCTTGTCGTCGTCGCTGTGCTTGATGATGGTCGCACACAGGGCAGGGGTGAAGATCAACGCCATCAGCACCGACAGCGCCATCGCGGAAACGATGGTTATCGAGAACTGGCGGTAGATAATCCCGGTTGAACCGGCGAAGAAGGCCATTGGAATCAAGACGGCAGACAGCACCAGTGCGATACCAAACAGCGCGCCCTGAATCTGTCCCATCGACTTGATGGTGGCTTCTTTCGGCGGCAGCTTTTCCTCATGCATGACACGTTCGACGTTCTCGACCACCACGATGGCGTCATCCACCAGCAGGCCGATGGCGAGCACCATCCCGAACATCGTCAGGGTGTTTATCGAGAATCCAAAGGCATTCAGCAGGCCGAAGGTCCCCAGCAGCACGACCGGCACAACCAGCGTGGTCACAAGCGTTGCGCGCAGGTTTTGCAGGAACAGCAGCATGACGAAGAACACCAGCACGATAGCTTCAATCAGGGTTTTCACCACTTCATGAATCGACGCGCTTACAACCGGTGAAGTCTGGTATGGATAGACTACTTCCACGCCTTCCGGCAGAGAAGATTTCAGTTTTTCGATGGTCGCTTTTACCGCGTTGGCGGTATCCAGCACGTTGGCACCGGTTGCCAGACGCAGGGCGATACCCGTGGACGGGCTGCCGTTGTAGGTCGTCGAAATCGAGTAGCTTTCCGGACCCAGATCGATGTTGGCCACGTCTTTCAGGCGAACCTGAGAACCGTCGCTGTTCACTTTCAGCAGCACATCCTGGAACTGTTTCACGCTGGTGAAACGCGTTTTACCAATGATGGTCGCATTGAGCTTGGAATCTTTAACCGTTGGCAGACCGCCGAGTGAACCGGAAGAAACCTGCACGTTTCTGTGCTTCGATGGCCGTCGTGACATCGCTCGGGATAAGCGAGTATTTGTACAGCTTGGACGGATCCAGCCAGATACGCATCGCGTATTCAGAACCGAATACCTGGAAGTCACCCACGCCCTTGGTACGCACGATAGGGTCTTCGAGCTTGGTGACCAGCAGGTTACCCAGGTCAGAGTTGCTCATCTTGCCGTTGGTTGACGCCAGACCGACTACCAGCATGAAGTTCTGCTGATATTTGGCGACGCGGATACCCTGATTCACCACCTCGGTAGGCAGCTGGGATTCGGCCAGAGAAACCTTGTTCTGTACCTGAACCTGCGCGATATCCGGATCGGTGCCCTGATTGAAGGTCACGATGATGGTGGCGCTGCCGTCGCTGTTACTTTGCGATTCGAGGTAGCGCAGGCCGTCAAGACCGTTCAACTGCTGTTCGATAACCTGAACCACGGTGTTCTGCGCAGTCTCGGCCGATGCACCCGGATAGGTGACGGTCACGGAAATCGCAGGTGGGGCGATGTTTGGATATTGGTTTACCGGCAATTTCATTATCGATAGCGCACCGGCTATCATAATGACAATTGCGACCACCCAGGCGAATATCGGGCGGTTAATAAAGAAAGTCGACATCTGTGTTCCTCTATTGCGCGGATGGGTCAGTCATTGACAGATTTGCGTCCACTTTGGGTTCGGCGGCTTTCTGTTCACTGCCGTTGACTTTGGTGCCTGGGTGTACACGTTGCAGACCGCTGGTAATAACGCGGTCACCGTTGTTCAGACCGGAGGTGACCAGCCAGTTGCCCGACATCATCTGACCGGTGGTGATTTCGCGCTGCTCGACGGTGTTGTCCGCCTTCACCACGTAGACATAAGGTTTGCCCTTGTTGTCATGCATGATGGCTTCCTGCGGTGCCAGAATACCGTTCTGCTCAACCGCCTGACTCAGCGTGGCGTGAACGAACATGCCCGGCAGCAGCTCATCTTTCGGGTTAGGGAAGGATGCACGCAGTGTCACGGAGCCTGTGCCTTCATTTACGGTGACTTCGGAGAATTCCAGTTTGCCCGGCAGGCTATAGTTGCTACCGTCTTCCAGAGTCAGCTGAACCTGCGCGGCATTGTTACCGGCAGAAGCCAGTTTGCCTTCGGCGAGCGCACGGCGCAGACGCAGCAGGTCGAGCGAGGATTCGCTGACATCGACATAGATAGGGTCAAGCTGGTCGATAGTGGCGAGATCGGTGGTCTGACCGCTGGTAACCAATGCCCCTTCCGTCACGGAAGAACGACCAATGTGGCCGGAGATTGGCGCATAAACCTTGGTATATTGCAGGTTGACGCGGGCCGTTTCGAGATCGGCTGCCGCTTCGCCGGTTGCCGCTACGGCATCGTCATAAACCTGACGGCTGACGGCTTGCGATGACACCAGACCTTTGTAACGGTTTGACGTGGCTGCTGCGCTTTTATAGGTAGAGAGCGCTTTGTTGTATGCGGCCTGATAGGTCGCCGGGTCTATCTGGTAGAGCTGTTGACCGGCTTTGACTTCGCTACCTTCCACGAAGGTGCGCTTCAGGATAACGCCACTGACCTGAGGACGAACTTCCGCGGTTCTAACGGCAGAAGTACGGCCCGGCAGGCTGGTCGTCAAGGTTACCGGTTTGGCTTGCAAGGTGACATATTCAACGGCTGGAGCTTGGGCAGCAGGTTGCGAGGCCGTTCCAGCGGAACCATCGCAAGCGGAAAGCAGTACCACAGTACTGACAGAAAGAACCTTCAGGCGCATAGAATTTACTCTCTTGAGGGGGTTGAGAACAATCATTCTCAATAAGTCCCCCACTATACGAGAGGCGATGAATTCACTCTGTAAGTATTTGGTTGTGAGATATGTCTAAATGTTTCACTCGGTAATGACTATAAAAATCAAACATCTGAAGGTTTTTTGTGCACAGCTAAGGTTTTTGGAGCGATTTGAATAATAGCGGGGTAGTAGTAACACAGTTAACTATTATAACGTCAACTTTTGGAAGGATATTCTGCAAGCCGTAAATTTCAAAGAATCATAAAAGTATGATCTGGATCAAAGTAAGACATACTTATTAACAGTGACCTTACCAGAAATCGCTGCCGCAATAAGCCAATTGCCGTTAGGGTAGCAATCGAGAGCGAGCAGTTCTCACATTTGCATTGTTGCAACGGCTTTGTAAAAAAGCAGTATATCGCAACCCTCATGCCCACTGTCCGATGTGGGCTTTTTTTCGTCTCTACGATGGAATTGCCGTTTTTTTAATCAAAGACGATGCTAACATTTTCATTGTAACCTGCTTTCAATTTGTTAACAAACTGTGATCGCATTCATACTCCTGATCCCTTTGTCTATACAGCTATACAATCTATGACTTAACTCATGATGAGCGATTTTTGAGCATCGGCATCGAGGGGAAAGGCATGATTAAACTGGGCAGCAAGATCCACGATTTAGGTAAGGCATTGATGACACCCATTTCCGTCATTGCCGCCGCCGGGATATTTCTCGGGCTGGCCTCCGCGTTGCAAAATCCCAACGTGATGGGCGACAGCTTTACCCAGATGAAAGCGCTGCAACTGGTTATCGGTTTTATTCGTCAGGTGTCTAGTGCGCTGTTTGCCAACCTGCCGCTGTTCTTTGCCGTAGCGACGGCGATGGGACTGGCCAATGCAGAGAAGGCGACCGCGGCCTTTTCCGCAGTGATCGGTTTTGTCGGCCTGCATGTAGGCATCAATTACAGCCTTCTCGCGCAAAATATCACGCCCGCGACCACGACGGTCGAACACCTTACCGCGCAGGGTATGCCCTCTACCGAAGCCCTGATCTTTGCCTCCGAATTCACCCGCACGCTGGGTATTTTTACCTATAACATGAGTGTGCTTGGCGGGGTTTCTGGTCGGGCTTATCACCATGTTGCTGCACAATCGTTTCTATACCATCGTGCTGCCGACCGCCGTCGCGTTTTTGGCGGACGCCGTTTTGTGCCGATTATTACCGTCGTCGTGCTGCCTGTCGTCGGGGTGCTGGTGTCCTTGATCTGGCCTACCATCGCGCTGGGTATTCAGTGGGTCGGCGAACTGATTGGTCGCACGGGCGAGATTGGCACCTTTATCTATGCCACCTCCGAGCGTTTGCTGATCCCGACCGGTCTGCACCATATCATCAATGAAACCGTGCGCTTTACTCCGCTCGGCGGCGTGACCACCGTCGACCATCAAAGCGTGGTCGGCGCATTGAACATCTTCAATGCCGCACTGACCAATCCGGGCGCGGTGAGTGATGATGTTACACGCGAGGCCACCCGCTTTCTGGCGCAGGGCAAGATCCCGGTCATGATGTTTGGCCTGCCGGCAGCGGCACTGGCGATGTACCACTGCGCCAGGCCGGAACACAAGGATCGCGTCAAAGCGCTGATGATGGCCGGTGCGCTCGCCTCCTTTACTACCGGCATTACAGAACCGCTCGAGTTCTGCTTTATCTTTGTCTCTCCGGTACTTTACATATTGCATGCCATTCTGATGGGCCTGTCATTCGTGTTGATGCAGATGCTGGGCGTCATGATAGGCAACGTGCAGGGCGGGGCAATTGACTGGGTTATCTTCGGTATTCTTGGGGGCAGCAAAACCCATTGGTGGTATCCGCTGATCCTGGGCGTGATTTATGCGCCTCTCTACTATTTCACTTTCCGCTGGGTCATTCTGCGTATGCAGGTCAAAACGCCGGGACGAGAAGAGGAGATGGAAAGTGAAGAGCTGCGCGGTAGTGCCCCTGCCCGCACATCGACTTCAACGGCGGCAGCCAGTTCGAGCGCGAGCGATAAAACGGCCAACATCATCAAGGGGCTGGGCGGTGAACAGAATATCGCGAGCGTCGATTGCTGCTTCACCCGACTGCGGGTAAAAGTCAAAGACATGAATCAGGTGGTCGACAAGACGCTGATGACGACAGGCGCGATGGGCGTCAAGCGCGTGACGGAAACGGATGTGCACGTCATTTACGGCCCGCAGGTTGAAAAAATTGCCAATGATGTCAAAGTCGAGCTGGCGACTTAATCGTCCTCTTAATTATTTTTATATAAACCGCTCATTATTTCCCTGTGAGTGGTTTATTTCTTTTGGGGATAATATCCAGAGAGTAGACTCAACGAATCCAAAAACCATGAGGATATCGTTATGCAAATAGCCCCCAGAAATATAGGTTTCCATCGCGTAGGGATGGAATTTATTCAGAAGGCGACGGTGAGTGAAAACTGCGCCAGATTAATAACCCAGTTAAAAAACTCCAGTAAGGCTATCTCTTCGAACGTGCGTGAAGAACTGGCCAATCTGCGTTCGGAAGGCGGGTCGGTTAAAAAATTTCTCAAGTCACATAACGAGAAAATCGTCTTTGCGCTGCCGCTTGCCAAGTTGAGTGTCGATGCTACGCAGTCCGGCAAAATCAAAACAGAAGAGCGGTTCGGCACGGAGCGTTTCAAGCATCTGCGGGATGCCTTCGAGAAGTGCGGGCCGATTGGCAGGCAGAAAA
Source organism: Rouxiella chamberiensis (assembly GCF_026967475.1). Classification (NCBI taxonomy): domain Bacteria; kingdom Pseudomonadati; phylum Pseudomonadota; class Gammaproteobacteria; order Enterobacterales; family Yersiniaceae; genus Rouxiella; species Rouxiella chamberiensis. The sequence continues at coordinate 4,545,948 of NZ_CP114058.1, forward strand.
GCGTCAAGGACAATGTCGGGTTCTACGAATCACTCAAGCCGGTAACTTCGCCGGGCGGCATATTGGCGCAATACGAGAAAAAGACATTGGAAAACGACAAGGTGACCTGGGTTAAAAAAGAACTTACCCCCGATGAACTCGAAAAAAGCTTTGTATTTCGGCAACCGCAGGGCATATACAATATCTGGAATCCAGACAATGTCGCTCCCGTGCTGAGTAATCAATAATAAACATTTAGAATAAAAGCGTTGAAACAGTTAACGACCTCTCGGGGTCGTTTCAATTAATTAAATCAGCAGGCCTTATCATGCCGATTAATCAAACCGGTTTTATTACACCTTTATTTTCTCCCGTCGAGAGTGCTTTTAACAAACCGATTGGCACACTGCTTCAAAATACTCGCCAGCGTTATGATGCGCTGTATCAAAATATCGACGACGTGCAGCGTAGTTTTATCCGACCTCATTTAGCCGCAACCCGCTTGGCACGCGCCGTTATCCATGCCGATAAACAGACGCAAACCGACTCTGATTCATGCTGCTGCGGGGGGCGTACCCGTAACAGGGCCGAAGTGCTGCAGGATGTCATGCAAAAAATTAATCTGCGACGTGCTCAAAATGGCGAAAAATTATTGGAGTTCAAACCGATACCGTCAACGTCGTTTTTCCCGCCACGGTGAATCCGCATGTCTCGTGTGCAGTCGGTTAGCAGCGCGCTTCCAGGCTGAAACGGTAATAGCGCTGGTTGTAATAGATATCGGCAACCTCAAAAGGGCTGCCGTCGGTAAAGTAGGCAACCGAACGCGCATGCAGAATAGGTTCGTCGCGTGAGAGATCCAGCGCCTGACGCACCGTATTGGCAGGTAATTCGGCCGAAATCTGTTTGCTGCTGCCCGAAGGCGTATAACCCTGCGCCTCGAGATAGGCATATTTGGAATGGTTTAAATGTTCACGGGTCAGATCCGGAAAAGGCTCGCTCAGCATCCAGCTTTTTTCATACACAAAGGGTTTATTGTCGAGCAGACGCAGACGAATCATAAAATAGACGGGCGTGCCGACAGGCAGTTTCAGCAAGGCCGCAGTTTCGGCATCGGCCTTTTCGCGGCGAAACTCGACGACTCGATTTTCCAGCGTCTGATTAAGCTCCCGTGCGATGTCGCTTGCGGTAAAATGCCGGTCCAGTGGCAATACCGTCTTTTGTTCGAGACTCGTGTCGATAACAAAGGTGCCGCGCCCGCGAAATCGCGCCACGCGGCCTTGGCGGACTAAGTAATCCACCGCCTTGCGCGCCGTCATTCTTGAAACGCCATAGATTTCACAAAGCGCGGCTTCGGTCGGAATAGGGTCGCCCGGCTTGATTTCGTGCGAGCTGATTTTTTCGGTAAGCTGCTGTTCTATTTGTAAATAAAAAGGTATGAGCGAGTTTTTATCAATATTCATCAGCCCTCCTGAATCTTGCTGTAATTGTATGGTGAGCTATACAATTTGAACAAACAGAGTACCGAGTTTTGTGGGCCGACGCTCACAAATTGTTTAAAAACCGATCGGATCGTCAGCCCTTCCCCGAATTCGAGGAAGGGCGAGGGGAGGGCGAGGTTATCGCGCGAGGATTTCCTGCTGCAAGGGCGCGGCAATCATGTGAGACTGGCCGTCATCCTGTAGCTTGAAGCGCCAGCATTCCTGATGATATTTCGCCACGCTGTTGCGGTGCGCGACGCTGAGCACCGTGGTCTGCGGCAGTTTCTCCAGCAGCAGCGTGTACATCCGTTGCTCCGTATCATCGTCCAGTGCGCTGGTGGCCTCGTCGAGATAAAGAATTTCCGGCTTGATAAGCATCGCGCGAGCAAACGCCAAACGCTGCTGCTCACCCGGCGACAGGCGCTGGCTCCAGTTGGCATACTGATCCAGCACCGGTTGCAGATAACCCAGATTACACCATTCAAGCACCTCACACAGACGCTCGTCGGTATACTCGAGCGTCGCGTCTTCCGGATAGGTAAGCGCCTCGCGCAGCGAGCCAATCGGTATGTAACTGCGCTGCGGCAGGAACAACTGTTTCTTGTTCGCGGCGGTATTGATTTCGCCCGAGCCGTAAGGCCACACGCCCGCAATGGCGCGTAGCAGCGTCGATTTACCGCAGCCGGAAGGCCCGGCCACCAGCACGCGGGCGCCGGTGGCAAGGGAAGCCGTTACGGAAGAGAACAGCGGATTGCCGTTGGGCAGGTTCAGCGTCAGATTATTGAGCTGCAAATCGCTGTCGGTCGCATTGCCCAGCGCAATATTGCGCGGCTGCGCGTTAACCTGATTGATGGCGGCGTTGAATCCGGCCAGACGGTTAACGCAGGCTTTCCAGCTTGCCAACTCGTTGAATGCGTTGATAAACCAGGAGAGAGAATCCTGAACCTGACCAAAGGCCGACGAAATCTGCATCAGCAGACCCATCTGGATAGCGCCCGAGAAGTAACGCGGAGAAGCCACCAGAATCGGGAAGATAATCGCAAACTGACCATAGAACGAACTGGCAAAATTCAGTCGACGCGTTACGCGCATGAACGACCACCAGTTGGAACGAATCGCCTCGAAGTTATCGGTCAGCTGTTTTTTCTCGCTTCTTTCGCCGTGATACAGCGCAATCGCGTCACTGTTTTCACGAATTCGGATCAACCCGAAACGGAAGTTTGCCTCAAACCATTCCTGATTAAAGCTCAGCTTGACCAATGGGCGACCGATTAAGCCGATGATAACGGAGCCAATCAGCGCATAAAGCAGGGCAAACCACAGCATATAGCCGGGAATGGTGATTTGATGGGAGCCAAGCATAAAGCTCAACGGTCCGCTGACTGACCACAGAATAGTGACGAACGAAAATAGCGTCACCAGACTGGAGAGCAGCCCGAGTGTCAGATTAAGGGTTCCGGAGGTCAGCGCGTCGAGATCGGCGGCAATACGCTGATCGGGGTTATCAATCTGATGTTGATGTTCGGTGTAATAATAGGCGTGGTTATGCAGCCATTTATCCATATATTCGTTGGTCATCCAGCGCCGCCAGTTCATTTGCAGGCCCTGCGTCAGATACACCTTGTAGATAGACACCACGATAAATATCAGCGCCAGCCATGAAAATTTAAATAGCTGCTGTTTAAATACCGGGAAGTTCTTGTTTTGCAAGGCATCGTAAAACACGCGGTTCCATTGGTTAAACTGCACGCTAAGATACACCGATCCTAACGACAGCATCACAATGGCGGCCAGCATGCCCCAGGCCTTCCACTTCTCTTCAGACTGCCAATAAGGCTTAATCAACTGCCAGACAGCGCGCCAGCGGGCTGTTTTCCCAGGTTTTTTAGTCATAAATAGCCATATCAAGTATCAATAAGTGGTGATTCTTTATCATCTCAGAATGAGGTGTAGCGTGCGAGAGGGCAATGCTCGACTTGTAAGCAAACTTTAGGGTTTACTTATCAGGCTGGAGGCCCGCGCTTCACCTTGCAGCCTATTGATGAGAAAAAAGGTCATAGATTCAGGATCCTGCCCAACCGCGCCGGAAATTTTTCGGCTTCTTCCCGAAAATGCGCCACAAAGGTATCGACCAGCGCGGAAGCCGGGCGATGATGTGGCCGAATCAGACTGACGGTGAACGGAATATTTTCGCTAAATGCGCGCACCACGACGCGACCCGTAGTTTCCTGTGAAGCCGCCGCGTAATCCAGCGCCGTCAACGGATTGACAATCGACACGCCAATGCCCTGCGCCACCATGCTGCATACCGACGCGGCGCTGTGTGTTTCCATGACCATGCGCCGCTGAATGCCGCGTTCGACAAACAGGGCATCCAGTAATTGCCGATAGTTGTCCGTTGCCGAGAGGCTGATAAAGTTTAGCCCGCTAAAATCTTCGGGCGTGATCACCGTTTTTTTGCCAAAGGATGGGCCACCGGCAGCACACAGACTTCGTTCAGCGTCAGCAGGGTTTCCCTGTCCGTTCCGGCCGGCGTGTGCTGGTTTTCCGTGATGCCCAAATCATGGCGCTGCGCCGAAAGCCACTCCTCCAGCAGCGGTGATTCCTGCGGCACAATGTTGAAACTGGCCTCGGGATAATGCTGTAAAAAAGGCTGACATACGGCAGGCAACAACGACTGGCTGAAGACGGGCAGGCAGACTATCGACAGCTGTGCCTGCTCGAACTGGCGAATACCGGCAGCGGCGTTGATAATTCTGTCGAGACCATAATAGGAACGCTGCACCTCTTCAAACAGCCGCAGTCCTTGTGCGGTCGGATGCAGTCGGCCGCGCACCCGCTCAAACAGTTGAAGATTAAACAGTTTTTCGCAGCGCGCCAGCTCGCGGCTTACCGTAGGCTGCGAAGTTTGCAGCAAGGCGGCAGCCTCGGTCAGGTTGCCGGTCGTCATGACGGCATGAAAAATTTCTATATGTCGCAACGAAATGGCGGGCATTGTCGGCGGCTCCAAAGCAGGCTCAGGCTATATCATAAATGAATAGACTCACGCGAAATAGATATTTTAACCCCTAAAAGACGCGAGTCATAATGCCTGCATCGTTTTGAAATTATGCAGTAGCACCCACCGTCTGCGCGGTGCGGTTGCGGAGACTCTCATGCCTTTTGAACTTAGCAATACAGACAATGCCCTTACCGGCGCTAACCTGCTGAATGTCGTAAAAACGTTTGGCTGCCCGGTCTGGGCATACGATGCACAGATTATTCAGCAGCGTATCGCTCAACTGCGTCAATTTGACGTTATTCGTTTTGCGCAGAAAGCCAGCTCGAACATTCACATTCTGCGCCTGATGCGCGAGCAGGGCGTCAAGGTGGACTCTGTGTCGCTCGGCGAAATCGAGCGCGCGCTTCATGCCGGTTTCAAGCCGGGTTATCAGGCGGGCGAGCACAGCGAGATTGTGTTTACGGCCGATCTGCTGGACCAGCCTACGCTTGACCGCGTGACCGAGTTGTCGATTCCGGTCAATGCCGGTTCTGTCGATATGCTGGAGCAGATTGGTCGGCAGAAGCCCGGTCATCCAGTCTGGCTGCGCGTTAATCCGGGCTTTGGTCACGGCCACAGCCAGAAAACCAATACCGGCGGTGAAAACAGCAAGCACGGGATCTGGTTCGCAGACCTGCCGCTGGCGTTGGAGAAAATCAACGCCTATCAGCTCAAACTGGTGGGTATTCACATGCACATCGGGTCTGGCGTTGACTATGCGCACCTCGAGCAGGTGTGTGACACCATGGTGCAGCAGGTGATTTCGCTGGGTCATGATATTGAGGCAATTTCAGCGGGCGGCGGTCTGTCTATTCCCTACCAGTTTGGCGGCGAGTCTATCGATACCGATCACTACTACGGCTTATGGAATCGGGCGCGTGAGCAAATCGCCGCGCATCTGGGGCACCCGGTCGGGCTGGAAATTGAACCGGGCCGTTATCTGGCCGCCGAGTCGGGCGTGCTGGTCGCGCAGATCCGCGCCATCAAATCGATGGGCAGCCGTCACTATGTGCTGGTGGATGCGGGCTTTAACGATTTGATGCGTCCGTCGATGTACGGCAGCTACCATCATATTTCCGTACTGGCCGCCGATGGGCGCGACCTGAGTCAGCAGCCGCTGCGCGAGTCGGTCATTGCCGGACCACTGTGTGAATCGGGCGATGTGTTTACCCAGCAGGCTGGCGGCGGTGTTGAAACCCGTTTCCTGCCGGAAGCCCGCATCGGCGATTACCTGGTGTTCCACGACGCCGGCGCTTACGGGGCGTCGATGTCCTCAAATTACAACAGTCGTCCCCTGATTCCTGAAGTGCTGTTTGAAGACGGCGTTCCGCGCCTGATTCGCCGCCGTCAGACCATTGACGAGCTGCTGGCGCTTGAGCTGCTGTCTTAAACGGATCAAACATGCTGACTATCGACAACTTGAAACGGCATCCACAGCATCGCGAGCAGGTGATAGCCTGGCTGTGGAAGGCGTTCGGCAACGAAAAGAGCCGCGCGTTTTATGCAAGCGTTGTCGATAGCAGCCTGAACGGTGCAGATCTGCCGCTGACCTTTATTGCGCTGGACAAAGGGCAAGTGGTCGGCACCGTGGGGTTGTGGCGCTGTGATTTGATCAGTCGTCAGGATCTCACGCCGTGGCTGGCGGCGCTGTATGTCGACGAGGCGTGGCGGGATAAAGGATTGGGTCGGCAGTTGCAGACCTTTGTGACAGAGTACAGCCGTCAGGCCGGTTATGACGAGCTGTATTTATGGTCGACGTTTTCGGGGTATTACGATCGCCACGGCTGGAACCTCATTGGCGACGCACTGGATTACCCCGATATTCCCGTCAGACTTTACCATCGTAAACTTTAGTGCTTTCAGCGTGTTATATCACTGAAACGGCACGCTTACCGAATGGCGTCGTACCAGCGTCGGGCTAAACATATTGGTGGTTTCCGGCAGGGGCTGACCTTTGGCGAGCGCCAGCGCCAGTTGGGCCGCCTGATTCGCCATCGCGATAATCGGGTAGCGGATCGTGGTGAGTCGCGGACGCAGATAGCGCGAAATCAGCACATCATCAAAGCCAATCAGCGAAATCTCTCCGGGCACATCGATGCCGTTATCACTCAGCACGGACAGTGCGCCAGCCGCCATCGGATCGTTGTAACAGGTGACGGCGGTGAAGTTTTTACCGTGCCCGAGCAGTTCGGTAATCGCCTGTTCGCCGCCTACTTCATCGGGTTCTGCCGAGACAATCAGCCTTTCATCCACCGGAATGCCGTGCTCTTCCAATGCGTCCAGATAACCCTGCAAACGGTCGCGCGCATCGGAAATATCGTGATTCGAACAGAGAATGGCGATGCGCTGATGACCCGCCTGAATCAGGTGGCGCGTGGCGAGCCAGGAACCGTAGCGGTCGTCGAGCGCAATGCAGCGATGGGCAAATTCGGGGAGTGTGCGGTTAATCAGCACCATGCCCGGGATCTGACTCATCAAACTGGAGAGTTCATCTTCGGGCAGCATTTTGGCGTGCACCACCAGTGCCGCGCAGCGATGGCGGATCAGTTGTTCGATTGCCTGCCGCTCTTTATCGACATTATGGTAACCGTTACCAATCAGCAGAAAGTTGCCGGTGGTGTAGGCGACCTGTTCCACCGCCTTGACCATTGCGCCAAAGAAGGGATCGGAAACGTCGGCGACGATAAGCCCCAACGTTTCGGTAGCCTGCTGGGCAAGCGCACGGGCATTGGCATTAGGATGATATTGCAATTGCAGCATCGCATGGGTGACCGCTTCACGCGAGCTTTCACTGGCTTTGGGAGAGTGGTTGATTACGCGTGAAACGGTAGCGACAGACACACCCGCCAGTTTTGCGACATCCTTAATCGTAGCCATTGTTGAATATCCAGCCAAATGAGGGTAAGCGTTTACATGGTGTAGTTTTGCGGAAAAAAACCCTGTCTGCAAGGGACATGGATCGCAACTTCACAAGCAAGCATCTTGAAACGGCGAATAATACTCGTCATAAGCTGATAAATTAAGTCTTTTGACTTAAACATCGAGTTGCAGGGTGAATGATGAATGTTTAAGCCGAAGATATCTCCTTTTGTGCTTTGAGTCCGCCCGTGTGAATTGCTATTTTGTTGGTCATCCGAACTGGTCTATCACCACACCTGCCAAGAGAAAAACATGTCCATTAAACGTTATCCGCAGTTGGCCCATTGGGGAGCCTATACGGCGGTGGTCGAAGACGGCCGTCTGATTCGTTGCGAACCTTATTCTGCGGATGCCGACCCTTCACCCATGCTCGCCTCCATCCCGGCGTTGCTCTATTCCGATAAACGAATCCGCAAACCTGCCGTGCGCCGCTCGTGGCTGCAAAAACGTGAAAACAGCGACCGAACGCTGCGCGGAAAAGAAGATTTCGTCGAGGTCGACTGGGATGTCGCGCTGGATTTGGTGGCCGAGGAAAACCGCCGCGTGCGCGATCGCTACGGCGCCTGCGGAATTTTTACCGGTTCCTACGGCTGGTCATCGGCCGGCCGTTTACACCACGCGCGTTCGCTGGTGCGACGCTTCTATTTCAGCGGCGGGGGTGGGGTTGACCAGCAGGGCAACTACAGCTGGGGTTCCGCGCAGTTTTTCCTGCCGTATGTGATTGGGACCTACACGCCGCTCACGGGGCGAGTCACCACCTGGCCGAGTGTGGTCGAACATTGCGACATTCTGCTGGCCTTTGGCGGACTGGCACTGAAAAACGCGCAGGTTGCCTCGGGCGGCGCGGTAGAACACACGCTGAAACCCGCGCTCGAGCAGATGGCAAGGAAAGGCACGCCCATCATCAATATCAGTCCGATGCGCGACGACTGCCCCGAGTTCGTCAATGCGGAATGGATCCCGATTCGCCCCAATACCGATGTGGCGCTGATGATGGCGGTGGCCTATGAAATCCAGCGCAAAGAGGCGCAGGATAGTGCGTTTCTCGCCAGCCACTGCGTAGGTTATCCGCAATTGGCCGCCTATCTGGACGGAAAAACCGATGGCGTTGCGAAAACGCCGGAGTGGGCGAGTGCCATCACCGGCGTGCCCGCGGCGCGCATTGCCAGACTGGCTGAACAGCTGATTGGGGTACGCAGCTTCATTACCTGCTCCTATTCCGTTCAGCGCGCGCACCGTGGCGAACAGCCGTACTGGATGATGATTGCCCTCTCGGCCATGCTGGGGCAGGTCGGGTTGCCGGGCGGCGGCTTCTCCTTTGGTCATGGTTCAATGAACAGCGTCGGCAATCCGCGTTTCGATACGCCCGGACCGGCGGTCAGTACCGGCCCCAATCCTTCCGGGTTGTCGATTCCGGTGGCGCGAATCAGCGACATGCTGCTGAATCCGGGTCAGTCCTACGAGTTTCAGGGCGAAACGCTGACTTATCCCGATATTCATCTGATGCATTGGGCGGGCGGTAATCCGTTTCACCATCATCAGCAGCTCAACCGGCTTGTCGAGGGCTGGCAAAAGCCCGACACCGTTATCGTGCAGGACAATGTCTGGACGTCCGCCGCTCGCATGGCCGACATCGTGTTACCGGCGACCACTTCGCTCGAGCGCAACGATATTGGCGGGGCTTCCCGCGATCGCTTTGTGCTGGCGATGCATCAGGCGGTGAAGCCACAGCATCAGGCGCGCAACGACTACGATATTTTTGCCGATCTCGCCGAGCGGCTGGGGTATCGCGAAGCCTATACGCAGGGGCGTGACGAACAGGCCTGGCTACGCCAGATTTATGCCCAGTGTGGACAGGAGCAGGCGGGTACAAACGTCGAGTGGCCGGATTTCGAGACCTTCTGGGAACGCGGCTTTGTCGAGCTGCCGAAACCTCGGAAGGATTACGTGTTTTTCGATGACTTTCGCAAAAGTCCACGCGCCCATCCTCTCGGCACGCAAAGCGGAAAAATCGAGCTGTTCAGCCAGAAAATCGCCGATTACCGCTATGAAGATTTTGCGCCGCATCCAGAGTGGCAACCGCCTGTCGAGTGGCTAGGTTCGGAAACGGCCAAACGCTGGCCGCTGCATCTGATTTCCATCCAGCCGAAAGATCGTCTGCACAGTCAGCTTGACCAGACGCCGCTTGCACAAAGCAACAAGACCGCCGGTAAGGAGACGCTGTTCATGCACCCGGAAGACGCGGCGGCGCGTCAGCTCAAAGACGGTGACCGGGTTAAAGTCAGCAATGCGCGCGGGAGTTGTCTGGCCGGTATTTCGCTTAACGACGGCATTACCCGCCATGTCGTCTTGATGGCGACCGGCGCCTGGTTCAATCCGGGATTCGGCCAGACCTGGCAGGAAACGGAGCAGGCGGGTAACCCGAATGTTCTGACGCTGGACATCGGCACCTCGCGGCTGACGCAGGGGCCAAACGCCATGAGCTGTCTGGTGGAAGTATCGGCTGTCTGAATCTCACCGCTGGTTACACTTTGCGGCTTAATGTTGCGATTGCCTGCTGGTCGGCGCGGCCTGCCAGCGGCTACATTAACAGTCCCAGAGGTATTGATTGGTGAATCATCAGCATACACTGTGTGTTGATACCGATTGACATTGCACCAACCTACGCGGATGCGTAGGTTTTTTTGCCCGCACCCCGCACCCCCGCACCTTGCCCGCCTGAATCTTACTCATTCTGTTAACAACTATAAAACTTGCTCCTTACATTCTGTGCGGCAATTCTTACAGTTGGTTGCAGTTTGCGCAGAACTCTTGCGATTGAAAGGTAGTGCATTGCCGACCACTTCTCTAATGTGGGTGATCCCAGAGGTATTGATTGGTGAATCATCCAGCATGTTTTGCATGTTGAAACCGATTAAATTTGCACCAACCTACGCAGATGCGTAGGTTTTTTTGTCTCTGATTTTTTTCTGATTTTTTCCTGATATTGCCTTAGCTGTCGTCAAAGAAAGCATGCCTGTGCTAACCTCGTTAACTGCCTGTTCTCATTCGGATAGGCACAAATTCAGAGGAGAACGGAATGCTCTATCGGTTGTTATATTCATTTTTTCGCGCATTTTTTAAGCTGATTTTTCGCGTCAGTGTGACGCCTGCCCATGCGCAGTTCAACTACCCGAAGATGCTGCTGACTCCAAACCACGTGTCGTTTATCGATGCCGTGCTGCTGGTCCTGTTTCTACCGATAAAACCGGTGTTCGCCGTCTATTCCAACATTACCGAAAGCTGGTATATGCGCTGGCTCAAGCCTCATGTCGACTTCGTGCCGCTGGATCCGACCAAACCGATGGCTATCAAGCGCCTGATGCGCGAAATCGAGAAGGGGCGTCCGGTCATCGTGTTTCCCGAGGGACGCATTACCGTCACCGGTTCATTGATGAAAATTTATGACGGTGCCGGATTCGTTGCCGCCAAATCGCAGGCGGCGGTGATCCCCATTCGCATCGACGGCGCTGAATTCACGATTTTCAGCCGTTTGTTCGGCAGCTTCAAGCTGCGCTGGTTCCCGAAAATTACCCTTAATATTCTGCCGGCACAGACGGTGCCGATGCCCGATGCTCCTCGCGCCCGCGACCGCCGCATGCTGGCGGGTCAGCATCTGCACAGCATGATGATGGAAGCGCGGATGGCGACTCGTCCACCCGAAACCTTGTATCAGGCCTTTCTGTCGGCCCAGACCCGTTATGGTCGCCGTAAACCCTGTATCGCCGATATCGCCTTCAAGGAAGACAGTTATCAGGGGCTGCTGAAGAAATCTCTCGGCGTGAGCCGCATCCTTCAGCGCTTCACCGAGGAGGGCGAGCACGTCGGCATGTTGCTTCCCAATGCGACCATCACCGCCGCGGCGATTTTCGGGGCCTCGATGCGCAATCGCATTCCGGCTCTCCTTAATTACACCTCCGGTGCAAAAGGGCTGAAAAGCGCGGCCAGAGCGGCGCAAATCAAGACTATCGTCACTTCCCGACAGTTTCTGGAGAAAGGCAAGCTGACCCAGCTGCCGGAGCAGGTGACCGAGGTGAAGTGGGTCTATCTTGAAGACCTTAAAGATACCGTCACGCGGGAAGACAAGCTGTGGATCCTTTATCACCTGATTTTCCCCCGCAAGGCGATGCTCCCGCAGCAACCCGATGATGCGGCGCTGGTGCTGTTTACGTCCGGGTCGGAAGGCAATCCCAAGGGGGTGGTTCACTCGCACGCCAGTTTGCTGGCCAACGTCGAACAAATCCGCACCGTTGCCGACTTTACCCCGCGTGACCGCTTTATGTCGGCACTGCCGCTGTTCCATGCCTTTGGCCTGACGGTGGGGCTGTTTACGCCGCTGATGACCGGTGCCCGCGTGTTTCTCTATCCAAGTCCGCTGCATTACCGCATTGTGCCGGAACTGGTTTACGACCAGAACTGCAACGTGCTGTTCGGCACCTCGACCTTCCTTGGCAACTATGCCAAATTCGCACACCCCTATGATTTTGCACGGGTTCGCTATGTTGTTGCAGGCGCCGAAAAACTTTCCGACAGTACCCGCGAGATTTGGCAGAACAAGTTCGGGCTGCGCATTCTCGAAGGTTATGGCGTAACCGAATGCGCCCCTGTAGTGGCTATCAATGTGCCGATGGCGGCCAAGGTGAATACGGTCGGCAAAATCTTGCCGGGCATGACTTCGCGTCTGCTGCCCGTTCAAGGCATCGACAAGGGCGGGCGATTGCAGTTACGCGGCCCGAATATCATGAAAGGCTATTTGCGGGTTGAAAATCCCGGCGTGCTCGAGACGCCGTCGGCCGAAAATGCCCAGGGTGAGGTCGAACAGGGCTGGTATGACACCGGCGATATCGTCACGCTCGACGAGCAGGGTTACTGCGCCATTCGCGGCCGCGTAAAACGTTTCGCCAAGCTGGCCGGTGAAATGATTTCGCTCGAAAGCGTGGAACAGCTGGCGCTCAATGTTTCTCCCGACGCACAGCATGCGGCGACTTCGCGCACCGACAGTGCCAAAGGCGAAGCGCTGGTGCTGTTTACGACCGACAGCGAGCTCAAGCGTGATCAACTGTCCAGAAGCGCCCGCGAAATGGGCATTCCCGAACTTGCGGTGCCGCGTGACATTCGCGTAGTAAAAGCCCTGCCGTTACTCGGCAGCGGAAAACCTGACTTTGTGACCCTGCGCGAAATGGCAGAAAAACCGGAGAATGAAGCATGAGCAAGCCTTTGGGGAGCCAGTTTCCCCTGATGTCGCGCGGTATGACTGCCGTGATTGTTGCCCAGTTTTTATCGGCCTTCGGCGATAACGCGCTGCTGTTTGCGACGCTGGCCCTGATTAAACAGGAGCTTTATCCCGACTGGAGCCAGCCTATTCTGCAAATGGCGTTTGTCGCGGCCTACATCATTTTGGCGCCTTTTGTCGGGCAGTTTGCCGACAGCTTCGCCAAAGGACGGGTCATGATGGTCGCCAACGGGCTTAAACTGCTGGGTGCGCTGGTTATCTGCTTTGGCTTCAATCCCTTTCTCGGCTATGCGCTGGTGGGCGTGGGGGCGGCGGCCTATTCCCCGGCCAAATACGGCATTCTGGGTGAAATCACCTCGGGCGATCAGCTGGTCAAGGCGAACGGCTTGATGGAGTCTTCAACCATTGCCGCCATTCTGCTCGGCTCGGTTGCCGGGGGCGCATTGGCAGATTGGCATATTACGGCAGCCTTGATTATCTGTGGATTGGCGTATGCCGCTGCCGTCGCCGCCAATATCTTTATTCCAAAACTGGCGGCTGCGCGACCGGGGCAATCCTGGCATCCACGTCGCATGTCTTCCCGCTTTTTCAGCGCCTGTAACACGCTTTGGCGAGATGCCGACACGCGCTTCTCTTTAGTGGGAACCAGCCTGGTTCTGGGGCGCTGGGGTTACGCTGCGTTTTCTGCTGGTGCTGTGGGTGCCGGTGGCTCTGGGGATAAGCGATAACACCACGCCGACGCTTTTGAACGCGATGGTCGCCGTCGGGATCGTGCTGGGCGCGGGCGCGGCGGCACGTCTGGTTACGTTAAAAACCGTTAAACGCTGTCTGCCGGCCGGCATCGGTATCGGCGTGGTCGTGGTGCTGTTCAGCCTGCAACACAATATGCTCAATGCCTATGTCCTGCTGGCGCTGATTGGCGTGCTGGGCGGCTTTTTTGTGGTGCCTCTGAATGCCTTGTTACAGCATCTTGGCAAAGAGACGGTCGGTGCAGGGAATGCGATTGCGGTGCAGAACCTCGGCGAAAATACGGCGATGTTGCTGATGTTGGGGCTCTATTCGCTAGTGGTGATGCTGGGCGCACCGGTGGTTGCCATTGGCGTAGGATTCGGCGTCGTGTTTGCCCTGGCCATCGCCGTATTGTGGGCCTGGCAAATCAAGCAGAAACGCCGCTAGTTTTTCGCAAAGTAAAAGGGCGCATCGAGCGCCCTTTTTTCGTCATTATTCGCCGATTATGGCGCAGGAATGGTGAAACGTTTGTGGATCTCTTCCAGCGCGTTGATAACGTCTTCATCCAGCGTCAGATCCTGACTGTCGATATTAATCTTCAGCTGTTCCATCGTGGTGGCGCCCAGCAAGGTGCTGGCCACGAAAGGTTGCTGACGAACAAAGGCCAGCGCCATCTGCGAGGGATCCAGATTCAGTTTCTGCGCCAAACCGACATACTCCGCGACCGCCGCCTGTGATTGCGGCGAAGAATAACGGGTAAAGCGGCTAAACAGGGTGTTACGCGCCCCGGCCGGTTTTGCCCCGTTAAGGTATTTGCCGCTCAGCGTACCAAATGCCAGACTGGAATAGGCCAGCAGCTCAACGCCTTCGTGCTGACTGATTTCCGCCAAACCAACCTCGAAGCTGCGGTTCAGCAGGCTATACGGGTTTTGAATGGAAACGATGCGCGGCAGGTCGTGTTTTTCGGCCAGTTGCAGATAACGCATCACGCCCCAGGGCGTTTCATTGGAGACGCCGATATAACGAATCTTGCCTGCACGCACTTGCTCATTCAGCGCTTCCAGCGTTTCCAGCAGCGTGATTGGCGAATTATCCGGGCTGTAGGTGTAACCCAGTTTGCCGAAGAAATTGGTCGGACGCTGTGGCCAATGCAGCTGGTACAGGTCGATGTAATCGGTATTCAGGCGTTTCAGGCTGGCATCCAGCGCGGCGCGGATATTTTTGCGATCGAGCACCTGACCCGGACGAATAGAGGCATCGTTGCCGCGCGAAGGTCCGGCAACCTTGCTCGCGAGGATGATTTTTTCACGATTACCGCGCGCCTTGATCCAGCTTCCTATATAGCTTTCAGTCAGCCCCTGCGTCTCGGGACGCGGAGGAACCGGATACATCTCGGCGGTATCGATAAGGTTAATGCCTGCCGCGAGGGCATAATCGAGCTGCTGGTGAGCTTCGGCTTCACTGTTCTGTTCACCATAAGTCATGGTGCCCAATCCCAGTACGCTCACTTCTAAAGAACTATGGGGTATACGGTGATATTGCATTGCCTGTCTTCCTTAGTGTCTGAGAATGTCTGGCTGCGCTTGAAAGTGGGGGCCGCAGAGGCTTCGCCGGCGCGTAGCACAGTCTTTTATAACCAAAAAAGCGCGTATCGGAGCAGCCACGCATGATTGACTATATACAACGGATGCCAGAGGGGGAAGGGCAAACGGGGAAAGCGCTCGTTTTGCTACGTGCGCCATATTGCGTGAAAGGGAGACGGCGTCTGACAACAATACCGTCCTGCTTCAAGCCGGTATTGTTGTTGGAAAACAAGATAAGGCACGGATGAAGCCGTTCAGCGCTTCATTATTTGCGAGACCTGATCGTTATTGATCTGGCGTTCATTACCCTGAGCATCTTCATAACTCAGCAAGCCCGTATTACTGTCGAGTTCGGGTTTGCCCTCGGTTAATATAATGTTGCCGTCTTTGGTGGCAATAACATAATCGCTGGAACATCCCATCAATGTAAACGCAATACCTACCGCACCGACAAGCCTGATAGCATTTTTCATAGCATGACCTCTGGATTCAGTCCGAAATAGACCCCTTTGATAAGATTAGCAAAGAAATGGGTCGGCCTGACAACGCCGCCTTCAAAGATTTCAGAGCAAGAAATGACGCGCCAGCAGCTGGCGGGTAAAGTTCTTCTTGATGTAAAAACCACGCGGTAACGTCATGATAGGTTGCCCTTTTTCGCCAATGGCTTCCGTTCTGGCCTTGTTGTTGGCCGCCTTGGGTCGAAGCTGCAATACTTCACCGTGACGTGCCGTTATGCTTTCCACTTTGCCCAGAACGATAAGATCCATCAGTTCTTCCCAATCCTGTTGCAGCTGATGTTCTTCTTCTACCGAAGGACTCCAGAGTAATGGCGTGCCGATACGACGTACCGAGAGCGGAATTTGCCGCTCACCTTCCACTGGAATCCACAGCACGCGGGCCAATTTATGACGAACATGACTGCTCTCCCAGGTTACGCCACTGTTACCCGTCAGTGGCGCGACACAAACAAAGGTGGTTTCCAGCGGATTGCCCGTACTGTCGATAGGGATCGTTTTCAGTTCAACGCCGATTTCCGGGAAATCCTGTTCCGGTTTACTTCCTGCACTTGCTCCTAAATACACTTCCAGCAACATGCCGACCCAGCCTTTTTCCCTTTTCAAATCCTTGGGAATAGGCAAGCCAGCCCGCTCTGCAAGCTCTCCGAGTGTATAACCGGCCAATGACTGGGCGCGCAAAAGCAACGCATGTTCGTCATGAGGAGGTTCGAAGGCAGGTAAGGGAATCGACATAAAACACTCGTCCAGAGTTGGTTAAAAAATGCACAGCAGGCAGCGCAATTAAAAATTAAAATCCATGCACTGTGATTAAGCTGAATAATAGCATGATTTGTCGCAGGTTTTTTCCCCTAAATCGCGTAGGGCAATGTCCGTTCGTTGAGTTGATCACCCGTTGAAGGGCACAATGAACAGGATCTTCCACCTACTTATCCACAGAAAACTTGGATAAGCAGCTTAAAACCTAACACTGTTTCCATTTACAGGCTTGACGAGGGGGTTTTTATGAGGTTTTGTCCCATATATGACCTGAAACTGAGTTTTCTCTGTGGATAAAATCAACATTGTGTGATCTTTCGCCAGTTTAGGATCTCTCTACAAATACACGTGAGGTCAGCGGCGCGTCAAGCCGGTGGATATCTTATTATCTTATTGTAATTTAAATGATTAATTTTATTTTTTCGTGGGTATAAAGATAGGGTCCAATTAGTTTTACCCCTCTTACTCTTATGTTCTTCACATACCTATCCACAGAAAAAGTGAATAAAATTCCCGAAACGGGGAAAGGTCTGTTTATAACTTTGGTGTTTTGCATAAGTTATCCCGCTTTTCCCCATTTGAACTGAGTGATAAGCAGTGGTTTACCGCCTGTTGGTAGTATGAAACAATCAGAGTATCTATGCATTTAAAGCTTATCGAGGTAGTCCGGTGATCGATGATGATGGCTACCGCCCGAATGTTGGTATCGTAATCTGTGACAAGCAGGGGCAAGTTCTATGGGCCCGCCGGTATGGACAGCACTCCTGGCAGTTCCCGCAAGGGGGAATCAACCCCGGCGAAACTGCCGAGCAAGCCATGTATCGTGAACTGTTTGAGGAAGTGGGACTAAGTAGAAAAGACGTTCGTATTCTGGCTTCGACTCGCAACTGGTTACGTTATAAATTGCCAAAACGTTTGGTGCGTTGGGATACAAAGCCGGTCTGTATCGGCCAAAAGCAAAAATGGTTCCTGCTACAGCTCATGTGTAATGATGCAGACATCAATATGCAACGCAGCAGTACGCCCGAATTTGACGGGTGGCGCTGGGTGAGTTTCTGGTATCCGGTGCGTCAGGTTGTGTCTTTCAAACGTGACGTTTATCGCCGGGTAATGAAGGAGTTTTCCACTACTGTGATGCCAATGCAGGAGGTGCCGGTTAACCGCACGCCTCCCGCGTATCGTCGAAAAAGAGGCTAAGTCACGAAGAAATGCTCACGCGGTTGCGGGAAATTGTTGAAAAGGTAGCGATGGCGTCCAGCCTGAATGATGCACTGGATGTTCTGGTTAATGAAACCTGCCTGGCGATGGACACCGAAGTGTGTTCAATTTATCTCGCAGATAACGATCGACGTTGTTACTACCTGATGGCGACGCGAGGCTTGAAAAAGCCTCGTGGGCGCACTATCGCACTCGCTTTCGATGAAGGTGTCGTTGGATTGGTCGGGCGTCTGGCCGAGCCTATCAACCTTGCCGATGCCCAGAGCCACCCCAGTTTCAAATATATTCCCCAGGTAAAAGAAGATCTGTTTCGATCTTTTCTTGGCGTACCCGTTATTCATCGCCGTCAACTGTTGGGCGTTCTGGTTATTCAGCAGCGCGAACACCGCCAGTTCGATGAAAGCGAAGAGTCTTTCATGGTTACGCTGGCCACGCAGATGGCGGCCATTCTTTCGCAGGCGCAGCTCAACGTATTATACGGCCGCTTTCGTCAGACTCGCGTCAAGGCATTGCCAGCTTCTCCGGGCGTGGCTATCGGTACGGGTTGGCAGGACAGCAATCAGCCTTCGCTCGACCATATCTATATGGCCTCAACGCTTGATCCGGTGCGTGAACGCGAGCGCCTGACCCGTGCACTGGAAGACGCGGGCGCCGAGTTCCGCCGATTCAGCAAACGTTTTACCGCCAGTGCGCAAAAAGAAAGTGCGGCCATTTTCGACCTTTATTCGCATTTGTTAAATGACGCGCGGCTCAAACGTGAGCTGTTTGCTGAAATCGATGCAGGTGCCGTAGCCGAATGGGCCGTAAAAAAGGTCGTCGAACACTTTGCCGCGCAGTTTGCCAGCCTGCAGGACACTTACCTGCGCGAACGTGGCAGTGATCTTCGCGCGCTCGGACAACGTCTGGTATTTCATCTTGACGACACGGCGCAGGGCGATACTCAATGGCCCGAAAACTTTATTCTGGTAGCCGATGAGCTGACTGCCACGCTGCTGGCCGAAATGCCGCAGGATCGCCTTAAGGGCGTAGTCGTGCGTGACGGCGCGGCCAACTCCCACGCCGCGATACTGGTTCGCGCGATGGGTATTCCGACCGTCATGGGTGCCGATATCCAGCCATCGTTGCTGAATCAGCGCCAATTGATTGTCGACGGTTATCGCGGTGAATTGCTTATCGACCCCGAACCCGTGCTGGTCAAAGAATATCGTCGACTCATCAGCGAAGAGATGGAGCTGAGCGAGCGCGCCGAAAGCGACGTTGAACAACCCGGTAAACTGCAAAGCGGCGAGCGGATTCAGGTGATGCTCAACGCAGGCCTGAGTGCCGACCACGAAAAGCGCTTTGGTGGTCGTGTCGACGGCATCGGGCTTTACCGCACCGAAATTCCTTTTATGCTGCAAAGCGGCTTCCCGTCGGAAGAAGAGCAGGTGGCGCAATATCAGGGCATGCTGCAACTGTTTCCGGCCAAGCCGGTCACTTTACGAACGCTGGATATCGGCTCGGATAAACAGCTGCCCTACATGCCCATCAGCGAAGAAAACCCTTGTCTTGGCTGGCGCGGGATTCGCATAACGCTGGATCAACCCGAAATCTTCCTGATTCAGGTCAGGGCGATGCTGCGCGCCAACGCCGCGACCGGCAATCTTGGCATTCTGTTACCGATGATAACCAGCCTCGAAGAAATCGACGAAGCGCGCCGGTTGATTGACCGTGCCGGACGCGAAGTCGAAGAGGCGTTGGGTTATGCGCAGCCCAAACCACGTATTGGCGTGATGATTGAAGTGCCCTCAATGATTTTCATGCTGCCTTCGCTGGCTGGCAGAGTCGATTTTATATCGGTTGGTACCAATGACTTGACGCAGTATCTGCTGGCGGTCGATCGTAACAACACCCGTGTTGCGGGTCTCTATGACAGTCTGCATCCAGCCATGCTGCGTGTGCTCAACCAAATCGTACGCGACAGCGAAGCGGCAGGTATCGATCTCAGCCTCTGCGGTGAGATGGCGGGAGATCCTATGGGCGCGCTACTTTTAATCGGCCTCGGCTATCGCAATCTCAGCATGAACGGACGCAGTATCGCGCGTGTTAAATACCTGCTTCGCCAGATTGATGTCACTGAAGCTCAAGAGTTGGCAAAGCATGCGCTCAAGGCGCAATTCACCGCCGAAGTGCGTCATATGACGGCAGCCTTTATGGAGCGCAGAGGCCTTGGGGGCTTATCCGCGGCGGAAAGTAGGGTCACTCCACCTCTAGACTTGCTGGAAAGTCTCGAATTGTTAATGTGTTACATGACGACGAGACTTTTTTTACAGATCTTTTCCCTCGCGGTTGAACCAGAGTTCTGTGCTCTTATGCTATGATTCGCATCCTCTGGCCTTGAGTCAATCAATCAGATAACGACCCTTGATTTGTTATCTTATTGATTAAAAGTTACTTTTGGCGCACATCAACATACAATTTGTGGTGATAGATGAGTAACAGCTATCTGGCGTTTCCCAAGTTTGATCCGGTCATCTTCTCCCTCGGCCCGGTTTCACTTCACTGGTACGGCTTGATGTATCTGGTAGGTTTCCTCTTTGCCATGTGGCTTGCCGTGCGTCGCGCCAACAAGCCCGGCAGCGGATGGAAAAAGGAAGAAGTCGAAAACCTGCTGTACGCGGGCTTCCTTGGCGTTTTCGTTGGTGGCCGCGTTGGCTACGTTCTGTTCTATAATCTGCCCCTGTTCCTCGATAACCCTCTGTATCTGTTCAAGGTATGGGACGGCGGAATGTCGTTCCATGGCGGCCTGATTGGCGTCATTCTGGTCATGCTGTGGTTTGCACGCCGTACCAAACGGACCTTCTTCCAGGTTTCAGACTTTATTGCTCCACTCATCCCGTTTGGTCTGGGTGCGGGTCGTCTCGGCAACTTCATCAACGGTGAGCTTTGGGGCCGTGTCACTACCGATGTACCTTGGGCAATGCTGTTCCCAGGCTCACACGATGAAGACGTGGCGATCGCTGCCGCCGATCCTAAATGGCAGCCGCTGCTTAACCAGTACGGCGTTTCTGCCGCGCCACCCTTCACAAATTTATGAATTGCTGCTTGAGGGCGTGGTGCTGTTTATCATCCTCAACCTGTTTATTCGCAAGCCGCGCCCGATGGGCAGCGTCTCTGGACTGTTCCTGATTTTCTATGGCGCATTCCGCATTATTGTCGAACATTTCCGCCAGCCGGATGCCCAGCTCGGCTTGTTCGATGGCGTTATCAGCATGGGGCAAATTCTCTCCATCCCGATGATCGTCTTTGGTATCATTATGTTCGTCTGGGCCTACCGTCGCCCGCAGAAACAATTGTCTTGAGGTAATATGAAACAGTATCTGGAATTAATGCAGCGAGTGCTTGATGAAGGCACGCCTAAAGGCGACCGTACCGGAACAGGTACCTTGTCGATTTTCGGCCATCAGATGCGTTTCAATCTGCAAGAAGGTTTTCCGCTGGTTACCACCAAGCGCTGCCATCTGCGTTCCATCATTCATGAGCTGCTCTGGTTCCTGAAAGGTGAAACCAATATTGCCTATCTGCGTGAAAACAAGGTCACCATCTGGGACGAGTGGGCTGATGAAAACGGTTCGCTGGGTCCGGTTTATGGTAAGCAATGGCGTTCATGGGGCGCAGCCGACGGCAAGCAGATTGACCAGCTTGCCAATGTCGTTGAGCAACTAAAGCAGGATCCAAACTCAAGACGCATCATCGTTTCTGCCTGGAACGTTGGCGAGCTGGACCAGATGGCGCTTGCGCCTTGCCACGCGTTCTTCCAGTTCTATGTGGCCGACGGCAAGCTCTCTTGCCAGCTTTATCAGCGTTCCTGCGACGTGTTCCTCGGACTGCCTTTCAATATTGCCAGCTATGCGCTGCTGGTTCACATGATGGCCCAGCAATGCGACCTCGAAGTCGGTGATTTCGTGTGGACCGGCGGTGATACCCATCTTTACAGCAACCACATGGAACAGACCCATTTGCAACTGAGTCGTGAACCTCGTGCATTGCCGAAATTAATCATCAAACGTAAGCCAGCTTCCCTGTTTGATTATAATTTTGAAGATTTTGAAATTGAGGGTTATGACCCGCATCCAGCTATCAAGGCCCCGGTTGCCATCTAAATCCTAATCAATCACCCGGCGTTCGTGCCGGGTGATTGCCTTCCGCCTTGTCTCCCTTCCTGCGTTCTATTTCTACCGTAAAAATAGTCATTGCCAACCCGTTTTTTCGTCTCGGATGAAAAGTTGGAATGCCTATTCCTGAACTTTTGTCGTGCCTTGCAACGTTCCTTTATTTTTTGCGAGACATGCTGGCGACTTCTTTTATACCGCTGTTCAAGCGCCGCCAGTTCCTTACACTCACGGCATGAAAACGCACACTACATCAAGAGAGCGCGGAATGACGCTTATCGAAATCATGCTGGCGCTGGGGCTGATAGCCATGCTGAGTATCTGGTCGCTTCAGGGCTGGCGCGAGCACCAGCAAAAGTTGCAGCTCGAGCAGCAGATTCAGAGGCTTCGTATCTATCTGACCGGCTTGCAGGCACAGGCTTACAGACATAATCAGACTCGCTTACTGTGGATCATTGACGGACCGCAAGGATGTGTCGGCAGCGGAGAAAAACCGGCAACCTGTGAGATGGCAGACAACAGCGCATTCAGGCCTTCTCTGCCCGATATTTCTTTACGCGCCTTCTCTGAAAAAATAATGGGATTCTACGGGATTCGCAATATGGCGCAGGCAGGGCATATCATTGTCAGCAACAGTGCAGGTAGTGTTCGTGTGATCCTTTCTGCCAGAGGGAGGCTCAGGCTCTGCAGTGAACGCAGCGCGCTTTCGGGCATTCCATTATGTTGAATGAAAAAGGGTTTACGCTCCCCGAAGTCATGTTGGCCATGGGCATTGGCAGCATACTGATTCTCGGCGCGATGCAATTTTTCCCGCTGCTCCGCCAGCGTACGCAGCAGCTGAGTCAGCATTACCAGCTAGATCAATTGCTGCGGCAGACATCGCGCACGCTGCAAAAAGACTTCCGGCGCGCAGGATTCTGCGCAGGTGCCTGTGCCGGTAAGGCGTACACGATTGGCCAGGCCAGCGGTGAAGCAAAAGACTCGTGCATTATTGTGGCCTATGACCTTAACCGCAACGGGCGCTGGGAGCCGCCGGGCCATATCGACTCCGAATATTTTGGTTACCGCCTTCGAGACAGGATGCTGGAGAGTCAACGCGGAGTAGACCAGTGTAACGGCAGCGGCTGGGAGCGCATGCTTGATCCGGCCGAAGTCCAAATTAGTCATTTTGACGTGTCGGCAATCCATGCCGAGGCCAATGCTGCGCTGCTGGAGTTGAAACTGGAGGCAAACTGGAAGAAAAGCCCTGCGGTGAAAAGTCGACTGCATACGGTGGTGAAAATACAATGACTGTCATCGATAAACGCATCGTTAATCGGCAGCAGGGCAGCGCATTGATACTGACTGTCATGATGATAATGGCATTGGGCCTGCTGGGGCTAAATACGGTAAATCAGCACTTGAATGCGGCGTTGAGTTTAACGCGGAGCGAAAAGCAGTATCTGCAATCCTGGGAGCTGGCAGTCTCTTCGTTAAACTGGGGATTACAACGGCACTGGACAATACCCAACGAGAATCAATGGTTATGCGTTGGCCGGGTGAATAGCCGCAGCACGTCGGAAAAGTTCGAGCAGACTTCAGACCTTAAAAGTTGCCTCAAGAAAGCCGAAGTCGAAGGCCAATATCTTTTAAGAGGAGAGGGAAGAGTGCTGCCTGAAGCACCACCGGTTTTCTTGTATCAGCTTACGACTTTGGTAACGCCCGACGGCAGTGAAACACGTCTAAAACCTCAGTTGAACGGCTGGCTGGATTTCTGCCCACTCAAAGATGAGGTGAACTGCAATGAAAGCTAATCGATTTACGTGTCGAGAAGAGGGACTCAGTCTGCCTGAAACGCTGCTGGCCATGTTATTACTCTCGATATCTCTGTTGGGACTACTGAATTATTATCAGTCTTTAAGTGATGGTTTCAATCGACAATGGCAGGTTCGACAGGCGTGGAGTGAAGCACACGATCAACTTGAAAGTTTTGCAGTAACGGGTAAGGGCAAAGCCCTTGAGAAACGCGGTTGGCGGGCGCAGATAACAGAGAATGCCGTCACTGCCGACTGTCAGCGCATAACGGCGACTGTCGAAACCCCACTGCGCTATAAAAGCCAGTTGAGTCGCTGGATTTGCCCTCTTTAAAACGGTTTTCAGAGTAAAAACGATTATGTTTTCCTACTTTCTTTGCTTTGCAGCAACCGGTCGGTAAAGTAACCGTATTCCCGGTGAGTTGCTGTCGCAGGTTTCTGAGGATTCAATCAGTCGTTGCCCACGGGCCTCAAGGAAACAGATATGTTCACGGTGTACCATTCCAATCAGCTAGATTTGCTGAAAATTCTTACCACCAGCCTGATAGAGGGGCGTCCACTCGACAACCCCTTTCAGCAGGAAGTCATACTGGTTCAAAGCCCCGGAATGGCACAGTGGCTGCAAATGGAGCTGGCGCAAACTTTTGGTATAGCCGCCAATATCGAGTTTCCCTTACCGGCCACCTTTATCTGGGACATGTTCACCAAGGTGCTGCCCGGTATTCCCAAGGAAAGCGCATTCAGTAAAGATGCGATGACCTGGAAGCTGATGTGGTTACTGCCCGGTAAACTTGAACAGCCCGAATTCGCGCAGCTGCAAAGTTATCTGACAGACGATGGCGACAAACGGAAGATCCACCAGCTTGCGGCCCGTGTAGCGGACCTGGTTTCGACCAATATCTGGTGTATCGCCCCGAATGGCTGAAGGCCTGGGAAAAGGGCCGTCTGGTCGATGATGATCTTGATGCCTCTCAGCAGTGGCAGGCATTGCTCTGGCGAGCTTTGTGTGAATATACCGAAGAACTACAGCAGCCGGAATGGCATAGGGCCAACCTTTACGAGCGTTTTATCACTACGCTGAACCAGACCGACCAATGTCCGCCAGGCTTGCCGAAGCGAGTGTTTATCTGCGGGATTTCCGCGCTGCCGCCCGTTTATCTGCAAGCATTGCAGGCGCTCGGAAGACACATCGATATCCATCTGATGTTTACCAATCCTTGCCGATATTACTGGGGTGATATCCAGAATTATGCATTTCTGGCCCGTTTGCAGAGCCGTAAACGTCGACACTATCTTGAATCGAATGAAACATCACTTTTCCGCGATCCTGAACTGGCCGAGCAGCTTTTTAACGAAGAAGGCGAGCAAAACCTTAGCAATCCTCTACTGGCTTCATGGGGCAAGTTGGGGCGTGATCATATGTATCTGCTTTCACAGGTTGAAGATATTCAGGAAGTTCATGCCTTTGTTGATGTCGGCGAAGCCTCGCTGCTGCATGCCGTGCAACAGGACATGCTGGATCTCGAAGATCGCGCGGTCATTGGCATGACTCCCGAAACCCTGAACAGCAGCGAAAGCAAACGCGTTCTGCATGAGGATGACAAGTCGATCAGTGTGCATATTTGCCACAGCCCGCAGCGTGAAGTCGAAGTCCTGCACGATAACCTGCTGAGACTCATGGAGCAGGGCAGCGAGCTGACACCGCGCGACATCATCGTGATGGTGGCAGACATCGACAGCTATGCGCCCTATATTCAGGCCGTATTCGGCAATGCACCGCGAGACCGTTA
This sequence comes from Rouxiella chamberiensis, assembly GCF_026967475.1. Lineage (NCBI taxonomy): Bacteria > Pseudomonadati > Pseudomonadota > Gammaproteobacteria > Enterobacterales > Yersiniaceae > Rouxiella > Rouxiella chamberiensis. Next base: position 4,571,174 of record NZ_CP114058.1, read on the forward strand.
TTTGCCTTTTGCCATCTCCGACCGCAAGGCCAGTCAGTCGCATCCTGCGTTACAGGCTTTTATCTCGCTGCTTGAACTGCCGCTAAGCCGTTTTACCTCCGAACAGGTACTGGCGCTGCTTGAAGTACCGGCATTGGCATCGCGATTCTCTATTGATGAAGACGGGTTAAGGTTACTGCGCCTCTGGGTAGGTGAATCCGGCATTCGCTGGGGGCTTGACGACGACAACGTGCGCGAGTTGGCTTTACCCGCGACGGGGCAGCACACCTGGCACTTTGGCCTGACCCGAATGCTGCTGGGGTATGCCATGGACAGTCGTGCAGGGGACTGGCAGGGCGTTTTACCTTATGATGAATCCACCGGTCTGGCGGCTGAACTGGCCGGGCATCTGGCTGAATTATTGATGCAGCTAAGCCAGTGGCGCATCCGCCTTGCGCAGCCGCGTTCACCTCATGACTGGCTGCCAGTCTGCAACGAACTGCTCACCACCTTCTTCTCGCCAGAGGGCGAAACGGAAGTCGCACTGGCACTTATTGAACAGCAGTGGCAAAAAGTTCTCAATCAGGGGGTTGCCGCGCGTTATCCAGAAGCGGTGCCGGTCTCAATTTTGCGCGACGAGCTGGCCTCAAGACTGGATCAGGAAAGAATCAGCCAGCGTTTTCTGGCCGGACCGATAAACTTTTGTACTCTGATGCCGATGCGTTCGATACCTTTTAAGGTTGTCTGTTTACTGGGCATGAATGATGGCGTTTATCCGCGCACGCTGCCGCCGCTGGGCTTTGATCTCATGGCTCGGCAGGTTAAGCGTGGTGACCGGAGTCGCCGAGACGATGACCGTTATCTGTTCCTCGAGGCGCTGCTTTCGGCGCAGGACAAACTTTATATCAGCTATATCGGGCGCTCCATTCAAGACAACAGCGAACGGTATCCGTCGGTGCTGGTCAGTGAGTTACTGGAATATCTCGGGCAGAGTTACTGTCTGGAGAAAGATCTGGCATTGAACGCAGACGAAAGCGAAAAAAATGTGCGTCAGCACCTTGAGCACTGGCACTCGCGAACGCCTTTCGATGCCAGTAATTTTGATATTCATCATCCTGTGCAGAGCTATGCCATGGAGTGGTTACCGGCGGCCGGTGGCTTGGGTTCGCCTGCCGCTGATTTTAATCAGCCGCTGGAGCCCATTGAAATATCAGACGTTTCATTAGATAACCTGCTGCGTTTTTATCGTCATCCTATTAAGGCCTTCTTCCAGATGCGCCTTAACGTAAGCTTTTCGATTGAACAAACCGAACTGCTGGATGAAGAGCCTTTTATTCTGGATAGCCTCAACCGATATCAGCTCAATACCCAGCTGCTCAATGCACTGATCGAAGAAGAAGATCCGGCCATTTTATACAGTCAGGTCAAGGCGTCGGGGGATTACCCTATGGTGCCTTTGGCGAGATTTTCTGGGCAAAGCAGTGTGAAGATATGGCCGAACTGGCCGCACAGGTGCGTGATGAACGTTCTGACAGCAGCAGTCTCGAGCTGAATATCTCACTCGCAGATTGCCAACTCAACGGTTGGCTGCATCAGGTTCAGAATGACGGGCTTGTGCGCTGGCGACCAGCCGATCTGCTGGCACGAGACGGATTATTGCTGTGGGTTGAACACGTGGCTTACTGTGCCGCCGGGGGCATGGGAGAAAGCCGTATGTTTGGTCGTAAAGGCACGGCTTTCCGGTATGCCCCGCTTGCGGCCGATGTGGCAGCCGAGCATTTACAGACTTTGATTGGCGGCTTCAAACAGGGCATGAATTCGCCATTGAAACTGTTAAACAAAAGCGGCTGGGCCTGGCTTGACGAATGTTTTGACAAGAAAAGCGGCACCCTGAATCGCGACCCCGAACGGGAAACCAAGGCAACAAACAAGCTGATACAGGCCTGGCAGGGTAACGACCGCGTACCCGGTGAGGGGCAGGATCCCTACGTACAGCGTGCCATGCGTCAACTGGATACCGAAAGCATTGAAGCCATCATCAGTGAGGCCGAGCGTTTTCTTTTGCCTGTCGCCATACATAATCTGGCATAGTAATCTTTATCAATGACCTTGAAGGGTTAATAAATCTCAACAAAGAATTGAGTCCTGCAGCAAATGAGCAAAGGTAAAAACTATCTGCTTCCTGAGGGGTCTGAGTCATTTAGCATGCTTTTGGTTAATAGGGCGGCCCTGGTCGATGCTTTAACCTGAGTTTTTAATTTTTCACCAAGGGAGACAGGTAATGTTGAAACAGCTTACCCGTGTAAGCGGGTTACTGTTGTTATTGACGTTTTGGGCCCCTGAAGTCTGGTCCGCGACAGACTGGCAACCCATCGCAGAAACAATACATAAAAGTCAGAACGATCCTCGTCAGTATCAGGCAGTTAAATTGTCCAATGGTATGACGGTGCTGCTCGTTTCAGACAATGATGCGACCAAATCCCTTGCGGCATTGGCCGTGTCGGTAGGCTCACTGCAAGATCCCGACGGGCAGTTGGGGCTGGCACATTTTACCGAACACATGCTGCTGATGGGGTCCAAGAAATATCCCAAACCTGAAAGCCTGTCCGAATTTCTGAAAATGCACGGCGGCAGCCATAATGGCAGCACTGCGTCTTACCGTACGGCTTTTTATCTTGAAGTCGAAAATGATGCGCTTAAAGAGGCGGTAGACAGGCTGGCCGATGCCGTGGGTGAACCGCTACTCGACCCCCACTATGCCGATAAAGAGCGTAATGCGGTCAATGCCGAGTTGACCATGGCGCGTTCCCGCGATGGCATGCGCATGGGGCAGGTAAGAGCCGAAACGCTGAATCCGGCACACCCCGGATCCCGCTATGCGGGCGGAAATCTTGACACGCTGCGCGACAAACCCGGCAATAATCTGCACGATGCGCTGGTGGATTTCTATCATCGCTACTATTCCGCCAATCTTATGGTAGGCGTTGTCTACAGCAACAAGCCGCTGCCCGAACTTGCACAAATAGCGGCGGATACCTTTGGCAAAATTACCAATCGCAACGCCACGGTGCCGCCGATTACCGTGCCGAGCGTTACGCCCGCGCAGCAGGGGATCATTATCCACTATGTGCCCGCCGAGCCGCGCAAACAGTTGCGGGTTGAATTTGCCATCGACAACAACAGCGCTGCCTTTAGAAGTAAAACCGATACCTACATCAGCTATCTGATAGGCAATCGCAGCACTAACACGTTGTCTGACTGGCTGCAAAAGCAGGGACTGGCCGATGGTATCAGCGCCGGTGCCGACCCCATGGTGCAACGAAATCAGGGGATTTTTGCCATTTCGGTTTCACTGACCGACAAAGGACTGGCCGAAAAGGATCGCGTGATCGCCGCCATTTTCAATTATGTGTCGCTGATTCGCTCGCAAGGTGTGAAAAAAGAGTACTTTGACGAAATCGCGCACGTCATGGCACTGGATTTTCGTTATCCGGCCGTCACACGCGATATGGATTATGTTGAATGGTTGGTGGATACCATGATGCGGGTCCCGGTAGATCACGTGCTCGACTCGCCGTATATTACAGACAGGTTCGACCCTCAGGCCATCGATAACCGGCTTGCTGCCCTGACGCCGCAAAATGCCCGTCTGTGGTTCATCAGCCCGTCCGAGCCGCATAACAAGACCGCCTATTTTGTCGATGCCCCTTATGAGGTCGATAAAGTGCCTGCGGCCGATTTTAGCCGGTGGCAGCAGCTTGAAACGCAGATTACGCTTTCGCTGCCGAAACTTAATCCCTACATACCTGAAAACCTCGAGCCGGTTAACAAGCCGGGGGGCAGACGCGACCTTCACTCATCGTCAATCAGAAAGGGCTGCGTGTGCTGTATATGCCGAGCCGCTATTTTACGGCCGAACCCAAGGCGGACGTGACGCTGGCCTTCCGCAGTCATAACGCGCTCGATAGCGCCAAAAAGCAGGTTTTATACGGGCTGAACGATTATCTGACTGGTGTCGCTTTCGACCAGCTAAGTTACCAGGCTTCCATCGGCGGCATCAGTTTTGCTACCACGCCAGACCACGGACTCGAATTCAATGCCAACGGCTTTACCGATCATCTACCTGATTTATTGAGCGAATTGGTAGAGGAGTATCCGAAAGTCGTTCCTACGCAAGAGCAACTGGAACAGGCGAAATCCTGGTATCTCGAACGTCTCGCCGCCGCAGACAAGGGCAAGGCCTTCGAGTTGGCACTGCAACCTGTACAGCTTATTTCGCGGTTGCCTTACAGCGAGCGCGAAGTACGTGAAGGGCTGGTGAAAGACATCACCTTGCAAGACGTGATTGCCTATCGCAAAAGCCTGCTCGATGACGGCGCGCTTGAAGTGCTGGTCAATGGCAATATGACTGCGCCGCAGGTCGAAAAAATGGTGGCGGACATTAAGGCGAAAGTGAAACCGCAGGGCAGTGTGTTCTGGCGCGGCAGCCGAATTCTGGTTAATCATCCGCAAAAGGTGAACATGCAGCGTGTCGGCACTTCAACAGACTCCGCACTGGCGGCGGTGTACGTGCCGACGGGGTTCGACGAAGTTCGCAGCATGGGATACAGCGCCTTGCTTGGGCAGATTATCCAGCCATGGTTTTACAGTCAGCTGCGAACGCAGGAGCAACTGGGTTATGCCGTATTTGCCTTCCCGATGCCGGTAGGTAAACAGTGGGGCATCGGTTTCCTGTTGCAAAGTAATAGCAAACAACCCAAATACCTATACGATCGTTATCTGGCATTTTACCCGCAGGCAGAAAAACGTCTGCGCGAGATGAAAGACAGCGAGTTCGCCCAGTATAAGCAGGGCCTGCTTAACGATATGCAGCAGCGTCCGCAGACGCTGAGTGAAGAAGCGGGGCGTTTTAGCGAAGATTTCAGTCGGGGTAACGATGATTTCAACACCCGAGATAAAGTGATCGCCGTGATTCAGGGGCTGACCCAGAAAAAACTGGCCGATTTCTTCCATCAGGCGGTTATCGCTCAAACCGGCTTTGCTATGCTGTCGCAGGTTTCAGGCAATGACAGCAAAACGCCGGAATATGCGGCTCCAACGGGTTGGAAAACCTACCCGACGACGTCCAGTTTACAAAAAACCTTTCCACATCAGGTTAATAAATAATGACAGAAATACTCCCGCACAAGCTTGATCCTCTCACACTGCCGCTGTATGGCGAGCGGTTGATTGAGGCTTCTGCGGGCACCGGAAAAACCTTTACGCTGGCGTTGCTCTATCTGCGTCTGTTGCTGGGTTTAGGGCGCGAAGCCGCCTTTCCGCGCAGGTTAACGGTTGAAGAAATTCTGGTGGTGACCTTTACCGAAGCCGCTACCGAAGAGCTGCGCGGGCGTATCCGCAGCAATATTCACGAGTTGCGACTCGCCTGCATTCGCGGCACCAGCGACAATACTATGCTCACGGCTTTAATGGCTGAGATCGTGGATTTATCAGAAGCCGCCTCGACGCTGCTGGCCGCCGAACGGCAGATGGACGAAGCTGCCATTTACACCATTCACGGCTTTTGCCAGCGAATGCTTATGCACAATGCCTTCGAGTCCGGAATTCTGTTCGAGCAAACGCTGATTCAGGATGAACTGCCGTTACGTCGTCAGGCCTGTGCCGACTTCTGGCGGCGATACTGTTATCCGTTGCCTCTGGATATTGCCCGCGCGGTCGCCGAAGAGTGGAGCGGCCCCGAAGAGTTGCTGGGTGTGTTGGCCTCCTACCTTCATGGCGAAGCGCCGCAGCTGCGTTTTCCGCCAGAAAGCGAAGAGACGCTGGAAAGCCGGCATCAGCGCATTATTTCTCGCATCGACGATATCAAGCAGCAGTGGCATGCCGCTGCGGCCGATATTGAAAAAGAGATGAATCATTCCGACGTCGACAGGCGCAGCTACAGCGCCCGTTATCTGCCCGTCTGGCTCGCCGCGGTAGGCGAGTGGGCGATGCAGAAAACCGAAAGTTATGCGCGCCCGAAAGAGCTTGAGCGGTTTCGTCAGTCAATTTTGCTGGAAAAAACAAAGAAGGGTCAGCCGCCGCAGCATGCCGTTTTCCGCGCTATCGACTCGCTGTATGAAGAGCCGCTTGGTATTCGTGATCTGGTCATTGCCCGGGCGCTTGATGAAATACGTCTGTCCGTGGCCGAGGGCAAGCGCCAGCGTGCCGAGCTGGGCTTCGATGACCTGCTGAGTCGTCTCGACAGCGCGCTGAGACAGCCCAACGGCGAGATTTTGGCGCAAACTATCCGTAAGCGTTATCCGTTGGCGATGATTGACGAATTCCAGGACACCGACCCGCAGCAATACCGTATTTTCCACAACCTGTACGGCAAGCAGCCCGAAAGTGGTTTACTGCTCATTGGCGACCCCAAGCAGGCGATTTATGCGTTCCGTGGTGCAGATATCTTCACCTATATGAAGGCGCGTGCCGAAGTGACGGCACATTACACAATGGACACCAACTGGCGTTCCGCCGTACCCATGGTCAATGGCGTCAATCAGCTGTTTTCACGGCTGGAAACGCCGTTTCTGTTCTCTCAGATTCCGTTTATCTCTGTTCAGCCTGCCCCCAAGAATGCCTCTCTCGGCTTTGAGCTGCACGGACATAAACAACCGGGCATACAGTGCTGGTTACAGCCCGGCGAAGGCGTGGGTTCTGCCGATTATCAGCAGTTTATGGCGCAGCACTGTGCAGGCCAGATTCGCGAGTGGCTCACCGCAGGCCAGCAACAGGAAGCCTGGCTGATTTCTGGCAAGCACCGCAGACCGGTTGAAGCATCAGACATTACCATCCTTATTCGCAGCCGTCGGGAAGCGGGCCTGATTCGTGATGCGCTGGCGACATTGAATATTCCTTCAGTCTATCTCTCGAACCGCGACAGCGTATTCGATACTCCCGAAGCAATGGATGTACTCTGGCTGTTGCAGGCCGTGCTGACGCCCGAGCATGAGAGAACCCTGCGCAGCGCAATGGCCACGGGCCTGATGGGACTTGATGCCCTCACGCTGGACGCGTTGACGCAAAATGAAGATAAATGGGACAAGCTGGTCGACGAATTTGACGGCTATCGTCAGCGCTGGATGCAGCGCGGTGTCTTGCCGATGCTCAAAAGCCTGATAACACATCGCCATATTGCCGAGGATTTACTGGCCAACCCGGGCGGCGAGCGGCGTCTTACCGATCTCCTGCATCTCGGCGAACTGCTGCAGGAAGCCGCCGCACAGCTGGAAAGCGAGCATGCGCTGGTCCGCTGGCTGGCGCAACAGGTGGCACAACCCGATACTCAGGCGCAAAGCCAGCAGCTGCGTCTTGAAAGCGACAGGCATCTGGTGCGCATCGTGACCATCCACAAATCCAAAGGGTTGGAATATCCTTTGGTGTGGCTGCCCTTTATCAGCAATTTCCGCGTGCAGAAGCACGGCCTTTATCACGATCGCCAGAGTTTTGCCGCGCTGCTCGATTTAAGTGAAGATGAACAAAGCATCCAGCTCGCCGAAGAAGAGCGTCTGGCTGAAGATCTGCGCTTGCTGTATGTCGCGCTTACGCGTTCGGTTTACCACTGTAGCCTTGGCGTCGCGCCACTGATTCAGGGAACGCGCAAAAAGCAGGGTGACACTGACCTGCATCTCGGCGCGCTCGGATATCTCATCCAGAACGGGCAGCCCGGAGACGCGAATTATCTGGCCGCCTGCCTCCAGGAACTGGTGGGCGACAATATTGCCGTCACGCAGATTGAACCTGCCGAGCAGGCTGTTTGGGAACCGCCAAAAGTGGAAGTTGCAACGCTTTCGGCGGCGCAGATAACCCGCACCCTTGCCGATTTCTGGCGGGTTACCAGTTATTCGGGTCTGCAACAGCACGGTTCTGCGCTGGCGCAAGACCTGCTGCCCAAGCTGGACGTCGATGCCGCAGGCGAGCAACCACAGGAAAGCGAACCGCAACTGTCGCCGCACAGCTTCCCGCGCGGTGCGGCGCCCGGAACTTTCCTGCACAGCCTGTTTGAAGAGCTGGACTTTACGCAGCCTGTCGACCCCGACTGGCTACAGGAAAAACTAGAGGCACAGGGTTATTCCAACGAATGGCTTGCGGTACTCGAGGGGTGGCTAAACACCGTGCTTACTACCGAGCTGGATGATTCCGGCCTGTCGCTCAGCATGCTTGACGGTTCGCAACAGCAATCCGAACTGCAGTTTTATCTGCCGATTGACGGCCTGCTGAAACCCGTAGATCTCGACGCGCTTATCCGCCAACACGATCCGCTGTCGGCAAGGTGTCCGCCGTTAAACTTCCAGCAGGTTCGCGGCATGCTCAAGGGCTTTATCGATCTGGTGTTTTGCTGGCACGGACGTTACTACCTGCTGGACTACAAATCCAACTGGCTTGGCGAAGACAGCAGTGCCTATACCCAGTCGGCGATGGAAGGCGCGATGGCGCAGCATCGCTATGACCTGCAATATCAGCTTTATACGTTGGCGCTGCACCGCTATCTCGGGCACCGGCTGGCAGGTTATGATTATGAACAGCATTTTGGTGGCGTGATTTACCTCTTTCTTCGCGGCGTGGATGCCGAGCATCCTGACAACGGGATTTTCCGCCACTGTCCCAACAAAGAATTTATTACCTCAATGGATGACCTGTTTAAAGGCGAAGCCGTCGTGCAGTTGGCACGGGAGAATACCGAATGAATGCCCTTTATGAGCAGGCGATAACATCAGGCGCTCTGCGCCCTCTGGACGTACAGTTTGCCCGTATGCTGGCGCAGGAAGACGCTGCGATGATGCTGGCCGTGGCCTGTCTGAGTGCCGAAGCGGGGCGCGGACACGTCTGTCTTCGCATCGACGAACTGCTGCCCGACCAGCTGTTTGAGGGGCGCTTCCCGGCACTGGCTCATGCAATGTGGCAGGCGGCAGGATCACCCGACGCACAGGGATGGCTCTCGCTGCTGCAGCAGCATCCCTCCGTGGGCGACGGCACTCAGGCAACGCCTCTGGTCTTGCAGCAACAGCGCCTATATTTACAGCGGATGTGGCAGGACGAAGGCCGCGTCGCGACCTTTTTCATCGATGACGGCCAGTCGCTGCACGTGAATCTTGCAGAACAGGGCGGCACGCTTGCAGTAGACGAACAGCGCCTGCGTGAAGTGCTGGATCAACTGTTCGGACCGGCCAGTTCCGACAGCATCGATTGGCAGAAAGTGGCCGCCGCCGTGGCCGTAACACGTCGTATTGCCATTATTTCCGGCGGGCCGGGCACCGGTAAAACAACGACCGTCGCCAAGCTGCTTGCGGCGCTGGTCAAGTTGCAGCCCGATCGCCTGCGCATTCAGCTGGCAGCGCCAACCGGCAAAGCGGCCGCGAGACTGACCGAATCGCTGGGGCAGGCGAGTCGTCAGCTCGACCTGACCGAAGCCCAGCGCGCGCAGTTTCCGGAGGAGGCCTCAACCTTGCACCGGTTGCTGGGCGCGCAGCCCAACAGTCAGAGAATGCGCTATCATCAGGGCAATCCGCTGCACCTCGACGTGCTGGTCGTCGATGAAGCCTCCATGGTTGATTTGCCGATGATGGCGCGCCTGATAGCGGCACTTCCCGCACAGGCACGTGTCATTTTCCTGGGCGATCGTGACCAGTTGGCCTCCGTGGAAGCGGGTGCGGTGCTGGGCGATATTTGCCGTTTTGCGGAGCAGGGTTACAGTCCTGCCCGCGCAGCACAGCTTATGCGCCTGACAGGCTGCGCCGCCGAAGGCGTGGAGCTGGCTCAACCTGCCAGCGTTCGCGATACCCTCTGCCTGCTGCGCAAGAGCTACCGCTTCGATGCCAGTTCAGGGATTGGCGTGCTGGCGGCTGCGGTGAATGCTGGCGACAGTCAGGCCGCGCGTCGCGTGCTTGCGCAATCACTGCCCGATGTCGGCAGTTTCCCGCTCAACGAAACGGAAGACTTCAAGACGCTGCTCGATGCCTGCGTCTCAAGTTATCGCCCTTATCTGCAAGCCGTGGCGGAGAAAGCCGATCCCGCCGAGATCCTGCGGGCGTTTGGTGAATTTCAGGTGCTGTGCGCACTGCGCGAAGGGCCATTCGGTCTTGCAGGATTAAACGAACGCATCGAGCAGATGTTGCAGCGCCACGGGTTAATTCGTCGTCCCACTGCGCTTGGTGGCCGCTGGTATGCCGGAAGGCCGGTGATGATAAGCCGCAACGACAGCGCGCTCGGGCTGTTTAACGGCGATATCGGGATTGCGCTACGAAGCGAATCCGGTGAGTTGAGGGTGTATTTCCAGTTGCCCGACGGACAGATAAAATCGGTGCAACCTAGCCGTTTGCCTATCCACGATACCGCCTACGCGATGACAGTGCACAAGTCCCAGGGTTCCGAATTCGACCACACCTTGCTGGTGTTGCCGAATCATTTCCTGCCGGTGCTGACCCGTGAACTAGTATATACCGCCATCACCCGCGCCAAACGACGGCTGTCGATGTACAGCAGCGAAAAAGTCCTGAGCATGGCTATCCGCACGCCTACACAGCGGCGCAGCGGTCTGGTCGAGCGGCTTACCGAAAGCTGATTTTTGGCGCATAAAAAAGGCGGCATCATGATGACACCGCCTTTTTTCACCTTGAGTGCTTACAGGTCAGCAATCAGAATTTTGGAACGTCGCTGGTAGTTGTACATTTCCTGCTTCTGTATCGGCAGAACATCAACGTCGGCCGGTTTAAAACCGCGTTCCTGGAACCAGTGAATGCTGCGGGTCGTCAGCACAAACAGCTTGGTAAGCCCCATTTGCCTGGCGTGGCTGGCGACACGCTTCAACAGCATTTCTCCGCGCGACGAGCTGCGGTAATCTGGATGCACCGCTACACAGGCCATTTCGCCAATCTTTTCGTCGAGGAACGGATAAAGTGCCGCGCAGGCGATAGTCAGGTTATCGCGCTCGATAATGGTGAATTTATCGATTTCCATCTCCAGTTGCTCGCGCGAGCGGCGCACCAGAATACCCTGTTGCTCCAGCGGGCGAATCAACTCGAGAATGCCGCCAATGTCATTAATGGTCGCCCGGCGCACTTGCTCGGCGCTTTCCATTACCACCTGCGTACCAATCCCGTCGCGGGAAAAGAGTTCCTGCACCAGCGCGCCATCTTCCTGATAACTTATCAGGTGGCTACGACGCACGCCGCTGCGGCAGGCTTTTACCGCACCACGCAGGAAACGCACGGTTTCGGACTGGTAATCGCCTTGCTCTTCAATCTTTTCAATCAGGTTTTGCGCATCGTTCGGGAACAGTTCGGAAACAATATTGCCTTCTTCATTGGTAACGCCCTGGTTCGGCACTGAAACCAATCATCTTTTCGGCTTTGAGCTTGATGGCAAGCTGCGTTGCGACCTCTTCCGAGACCAGATTAAAGCTTTCGCCTGTCACCGATACCGCAACCGGACCCAGCAGCACGATGGCATTGCTGTCCAGCTGGCGATGAATGGCCTCTTCGTCAATGCGGCGAATACGCCCGCTGTGACAATAGTCTACGCCGTCATCCACACCCAGCGGCTGGGCGATGATAAAGTTACCGCTCACGACATTGATATGCGCACCCTGCAACGGCGTATTGTTGAGGCTCATCGACAGGCGAGCGGTAATGTCGAGTTGCAGCAAACCGGCGGCCTGTTTTACCAGCTCCAAAGCCCTTGCATCGGTAACGCGGGTATTTTTATGATAAATCGGCTCATAGTCATGCTCGGACAAATTGCTGTCGATTTGTGGACGCGCGCCATAAACCACCACCAGGCGAATGCCGAGGCTGTGCAGCAAACCGATGTCATTGACTATGTTGGTGAAGTTTTCATGTTCGATGGCTTCACCACTGAGCATGATTACGAAAGTCTTGCCCCGGTGAGCATTAATGTAGGGAACTGAGTGGCGAAAACCTTGGACCAGTTCAGTGCTTCGTTCCTTCACGGCAAAACCTCTTTTGAATTTTTATTCGTAATTTCTGTATTTTTATTCTTTTGTTGCCTCGTGGCAAGTAAGAAATCTCTGTTTTTCAAATTCAATTATTTCCAATGAATCAAAAACTGAAAAAACCTGACAATCCAGTAAGTGACAGAGGTAATGGGATTCGTTAAAGTTCGTCCTATCGCTTTTTGTTACTTTTATTCATCTTTTGATATCTTTGAGACTCCATGCCTGACGAACAACATAATTCTCGACGTCGCCTTCTTTTGCAAAGCGCCGCCGCATCGTGGTTGTTGAGCGTCAGCGGCATTGGGCACGCCGCCGGTTCACATGTGGTTGCCGTGCGCGTCTGGCCTTCTTCAACCTACACCCGTATTACCCTCGAATCCAGCCAGCCTTTGAAATACAAGCAGTTTGCCTTACAGAATCCTCCCCGCGTGGTGGTGGATATCGAGGGTTTGCAGCTGAACTCGGTACTGAAGGGACTCGGCAACAAGATTCACCCGGGTGATCCTAATATCAAACAGGTTCGCGTCGGGCAGTTTTCTCCCACTACCGTGCGCATTGTGCTTGAACTCAGGCAGAACATCAGTCCGCACCTGTTTACGCTGCCGCCGGTGGCAGCGTTTCGGCATCGACTGGTTGTCGATCTCTATCCCGAAAAAACCGGATTGGGAGACAGGGACGACCAGCTGCTGGCGCTGCTTGAAGATTACAATCGCGGCGATGTGGCACGCACGCTGCCGCCCGAGAAAAAGAAAGATGGCAAGGCAGGGCGCGAGCGTCCGCTGGTGATTATGCTCGACCCCGGACACGGTGGAGAAGATCCCGGCGCTATCGGCAAACATAAAACTCGCGAAAAAGACGTGGTGCTGCAAATCGCCCGTCGACTGCATCGACTTATCCAGCTGCAACCCAATATGACGGCCTACATGACGCGCAATGAGGATATTTTCATTCCGTTAAAGGTTAGAGTTGCAAAGGCGCGAAAGCAGCGGGCGGATCTGTTTATCTCTATTCATGCCGATGCCTTTACCAGCCGCGCCGCCCGGGGTTCTTCCGTCTTTGCGCTCTCGACTAAGGGAGCGACCAGCACGGCGGCACGTTTTCTGGCCCAAACGCAAAATGAGTCGGACAACATCGGCGGCGTCAGCAAAAGCGGTGACCGCTACCTTGACCATACCTTGTTTGATTTGATGCAGACCGCGACCATCACTGATAGCCTGCGATTTGGCAAAGAGGTGCTGACACGAATGGGCAGAGTAAATCATCTACATAAACATAAGGTCGATCAGGCGGGTTTTGCGGTATTGAAAGCGCCGGATATTCCGTCGATTCTGGTTGAAACCGCCTTTATCAGTAATCTTGAAGAGGAGCGTAAACTGCGCACCAGCCATTTTCAGCAGCAGGTGGCCGAATCCATCCTCGCAGGGATAAAAGCTTATTTCAACGACGGCGGAATGTTGGCGAAAAGATAGGGCAGAGAATAGAGAACGGGCAGGAATGACAGGCAAAAAAAACACCCTGAAGGGTGCCTGTTTTTAGAATCTGTAGATTGGTTGCGGGGGCCGGATTTGAACCGACGACCTTCGGGTTATGAGCCCGACGAGCTACCAGGCTGCTCCACCCCGCGTCCGTCTACTGCATTCTTTACTGCTATTTTTTACTGCTTTTCGTGCAAACAGACAGTTGGTTGCGGGGGCCGGATTTGAACCGACGACCTTCGGGTTATGAGCCCGACGAGCTACCAGGCTGCTCCACCCCGCGTCCGTCTACTGCTGAACTACATTACACGATATACACTTTTAAATCACTAACTTATCGAACGCTTATTTAATTCGTCGTACACAGAATCGAATTGGTTGCGGGGGCCGGATTTGAACCGACGACCTTCGGGTTATGAGCCCGACGAGCTACCAGGCTGCTCCACCCCGCGTCCGATGGAGGCGAACTATACTCTCTGAGAGAAATCATGCAACCCTTTTTTGTATTTGATTGAGATAAAGCACTTTATTGCTCTATTTTCATCCAATACGCTGCTTATTCCCGCCACTTTGGGTTAATGCATTTTTTTGAAAGGTCTAATTCCTTTCCTTATTGCCCTTTGCTATCGTTCTTTCCACAGAATTTTCCCCCTGAGCAAGAGAGAGTAGTAATGAAAGGACGTTGGACAAAATATTTGCTGAGTGGGCTGGTTATCGCCGTGCTGGCTGGCTGTTCTTCGCGGCCCACCGATCGGGGCCAACAATATAAGGACGGACGCCTGACCAATGCGCTGGAGTACGTCAATGAACCCAACGCCAACGGCAAGCCGGTAAACGCGAAAGATTACGCGGATCAGGTGATGGAGGTGCAATACGGCTCTTCTGCACTGTATAACCGCAACACCAGCACCTACAAGGCAATCGGAACCAGTGGGTGCGCTCCGGTGCCGATACCCGCACCATGAGCCAGTACGGCATCAGCGCCTATCAGATGGAAGGTGCCGACAACTTCGGTAACGTACAGTTTACCGGCTACTACACGCCGGTTGTTCAGGCGCGCTACACGCCGCAGGGCGAGTTCAAGTATCCGCTGTACCGCATGCCGCCAAAACCGCGCGGTGGACGTCTGCCGGATCGCGCCTCTATCTATTCGGGTGCGCTCAGCAGCAACTATATTGTCGCCTACACCAATTCATTGATGGATAACTTCATGATGGAAGTGCAGGGCAGCGGCTATGTGGATTACGGCGATGGACGTCCGCTGATGTTCTTCGGCTATGGCGGCAAAAACGGCCATGCCTATCGCTCCATCGGCAAGGTACTTATCGATAGAGGTGAAGTGGCGCGTCAGGATATGTCGATGCAGGCCATTCGCCACTGGGCCGATACGCATAGCCCGGAAGAGGTGCGCGAGTTGCTCGAGCAAAACCCTTCCTATGTATTCTTCAAGCCGGAACCTTTTGCGCCGGTACGCGGTGCGGCGGGCATTCCTTTAGTGGCGAAAGCGTCGGTGGCGTCCGATCGTTCCCTGATCCCGTCCGGCACTACATTGCTCGCCGAAGTGCCCGAACTTGATAATACCGGTAAATTTACCGGCAAATATCATCTGCGCCTGATGGTTGCCCTCGACGTAGGCGGTGCAATTAAAGGACAACATTTCGATATGTATCAAGGGATTGGTCCAGAAGCTGGCCATGCCGCAGGATTTTATAACCACTATGGTCGCGTATGGGTGTTAAAATCTGCTGCAAATAGCGCGCCGTTGCTGACTTCGTATCAGGGAAGCCAGCTTGGCGGCAGCTCGCAGTTGGTGCCTGCCGACAACGCTAAAAATCCGTTTTCAGACTAGTTATCAAGTAAAGAGAGGTCACACAACATGGCAGCCGAATTTTCCGAGGCTTATCAACAGCGCTTTGGCGGCACGGCACGTTTATACGGTCAGCAGGCATTGGCACTGTTTTCTGCTGCACATGTTTGTGTGATTGGCATTGGCGGCGTAGGTTCCTGGGCCGCCGAAGCCCTGGCACGCACCGGCATTGGCGCCATTACACTGATTGATATGGATGACGTGTGCGTGACCAATACCAATCGACAGATCCATGCGCTGCGTGAAAATGTGGGGCAGTCGAAAATCGAGGTTATGGCGCAACGTATTCTGGCAATCAATCCCGAGTGTAAAGTGACCTGCATTGATGACTTTATTACGCCCGATAACGTGGCCGAAATGCTCGACCGCAATTTCAGCTATGTGATTGATGCCATTGACAGTGTACGGCCAAAGGCGGCGCTGCTCTCTTACTGTCGCCGCTTCAAGATTCCGGTGGTGACTACGGGCGGAGCGGGCGGGCAGATTGATCCCACACGTATTGAAGTTGCCGACCTGGCGAAAACCATTCAGGATCCGCTGGCGGCCAAGCTGCGCGAGCGTTTGAAGAATGATTTCAACGTGAAGAAAAACAACAAGGGGAAACTCGGCATCGACTGCGTATTCTCAAGCGAACCGCTGATGTATCCGCAGGCTGACGGGTCGGTCTGCGCTTCGCGTGCGACTGCCGAAGGGCCGAAACGCATGGACTGCGAGTCAGGGTTTGGGGCTGCCACCATGGTGACCGCAAGCTTCGGTTTTGTCGCCGTTTCTCATGTGCTTAAAAAGATGATGGCCAAAGCGGAGCGAACGGCGGCATTGGCAACAGAGGATGCCGTGCCGGAGCGTGCGCCCACGACTCAGCTATAGCCGCTTAAAGACAGCGGCGGGCAATGTCCTGCACGCCCTGCGAGAGAGCAGCCAATCCACTGGCGCGGCTGCTGCTCAACTGTTCACGCAGCTGTAGCGTGTCGAACAGCGTCAGCGGGTCACGCGCCAGAATCGCCTCGGGCGTTTTCCCTTCTACCGCCGTCAATAACACCGCAAGCAGCCCTTTTACGATTCGACCCTCGCTATCGCCATAAAAATGAATGCCGCCGTTTTCCAGGCGTTCGTATCCCAGCCACACCCGATTCTCGCAGCCAGACAGCTCGATGTCCGGCGTTTTCAACGCGGCGTCCAGCGGCGGCAGCGCCTTGGCCAGCATCACCAACTGGCGATAACGGTCTTCCCACTGGCGAAACGCGGAGAACTTCTCGACCAGCGAAGCTTCGGTAATATCGTGACCAAACGGATGGGGCGCTAACATAATCTCTCTCATTTCAATCGGCTAACAGTTCGAGGGCAAAGTGCACGCCAGCCACCAGCCGCGTGACGTCCTGCAAGGTATTATAAGGCGCAAAGGAGGCGCGAAGGGTGCCGCTCACACCCAGCGCTTCGGTGAGCGGTTGGGCGCAATGTTGCCCCGCGCGCAACGCCACGCCTTTTTCGGCCAGCAGGGCGATGATATCACTGTGATGCACCTCGGCAATATCAAAGGCCAGCACGGAGGATCCGGCATGACGGAAGCTGCGAAAGCCTGCAATCTTGGCGAGTTCCTTTTCGGCGGCATCGGCCAGCGCGACACTATATTGTTCGGCGGCCACGCGGTCGAAGGTCTGTAACCACGCCACTGCGGCAGACAGGCCGAGTACGCCGGCAATATTCGGCGTGCCGGCTTCAAAACGTTGCGGTACCTGCTGCGGCGTAAACGCCTGCAGGGTGGTTTGCGTGAGCATCTTGCCGCCGCCGTGCCACGGCACCATCGATTCCAGCAGATCGCTTTTGCCATACAGCACGCCAATGCCCGTCGGGCCATAAAGTTTATGGCCGGAAAAAGCATAGAAATCAACATCCAAAGCCTGAACATCGACCGCTTCATGCACGATGCCCTGTGCGCCATCCACCAGAACCGGCGTGCCATTGGCATGGGCCAGCGCGATGGCGGCGGCGAGATCCGGTTGTCCGCCGGTGACATTGGACATCTGACTCAGCGCCAACAAACGGGTACGCGAGGAAAGCAGCGCGGGCAACGCGGTGATGTCCGGCAGATATTGATCGTTGAGGGGCAGCGTAACGACACGCGCCCGGCATTGTTCGGCCAGCATCAACCACGGAACGAGATTGGCATGATGTTCGAACGGACTGACAATAATTTCGTCGCCGGGCTGCAGGCGCGGACGTAAATAACTCTGTGCAACGAGATTGATAGACTCCGTGGTACCACGGGTCCAGACAATATCTTCTGCACGCGGCGCATTGATGAACTCGGCAACCTGCGCACGTGTCTGTTCAAAGCGCTGAGTCAGAGACTGCGCCGCCTTGTGTTGACTGCGATGCACCGTAGCGCCTGCATTTTGATAATAATTCACCGTCGCCTGGATGACCGGCTGCGGCGTCAGCGCGGTTGCAGCGCTATCGAGATAGCACGGCGTGTCGCTATTGTCTGCCGCAAGCGCTGGAAAATGGCGGCGAAAGTCGGCGAAATCAAAAGGCGTCATGATAATAGAAATCCTGGTAGGGCGGAGGTTTGTGCCGTCCCGTGTAAAACTGTTCGATAAGGCGAATATAACAAAATCGAGGCTTATATCACCTTTAGGAATGCTTAACTGGAAATATACCAGATGCTTGTTATGCTGAATTACGATGACTGACGAATTTTCGTGGCTACTTTAGCCGCGAATTCAAGCATTTTAATCTACAGGAGTTAATTATGAAGAAGATCTTCGCCGTAGTCTCCGCTGTTTTACTTGCCGGTACCCTTGCTGCCTGTTCAAGCAACTATGTGATGCACACCAACGATGGTCGCACCATCGTCGCAGACGGTAAACCAAGCACTGACAGTGATACCGGTATGATCAGCTACACGGATGCGTATGGTAACAAGCAGCAGATCAACAAATCTGAAGTCAAAGAGATGGTTAAAGGCAACTAAGCCTTGAAAGGTGTCCGGCCACAGGCTGCGGCACCTTTGCCTTGCTCCGGACAAAAAA
Source organism: Rouxiella chamberiensis (assembly GCF_026967475.1). Classification (NCBI taxonomy): domain Bacteria; kingdom Pseudomonadati; phylum Pseudomonadota; class Gammaproteobacteria; order Enterobacterales; family Yersiniaceae; genus Rouxiella; species Rouxiella chamberiensis. The sequence goes on from NZ_CP114058.1 coordinate 4,589,516, forward strand.
AGCACCGCAAATTGCGGTGCTAAAAAATCACTTTGAACAGACAGGGTAATGTACAGGAAGTGAAAATTTTGTAGCTATCAGGCTACGCGTCTGGATTGCCAGACAATACAAACACAACATCACAACCACAAGCCAAAAGCATCAAGGCATCCTCATACCTTTCTACTTTTCGTTCCGGCCACTGGAAGTTGCGCAACTATAGGTTTTTGCCTGTACATCCTCAATGGACAATTTATAATGTCTCGGATTAAAAAAACTAATAACTAATTCCGCTTACGCGCCTATGGCTCGCGGCCTGAATGAGAAGTATCCATTTCATGTCTAAACGTTTACCCCCGCTTAACTCTTTACGTGTTTTTGACGCGGCCGCTCGACACCTGAGCTTTACCAAAGCTGCCGAAGAACTTTTTGTTACTCAGGCGGCAGTAAGCCACCAAATCAAGTCACTTGAGGACTTTTTAGGCTTAAAACTGTTTCGTCGGCGTAATCGTTCGCTTTTATTGACCGAAGAAGGCCAGAGTTATTATCTCGACATAAAAGAAATTTTCTCGGCGCTGAACGAGGCAACGCGCAAGCTTCAGGCGCGCAGCGCCAAGGGCGCACTGACCGTCAGTTTGCCGCCAAGCTTTGCCATTCAGTGGCTGGTTCCACGACTGGCTGGCTTTAACTCAGCTTATCCGGGAATCGACGTGCGCATTCAGGCCGTCGACCGCGATGAAGACAAATTATCGGACGACGTCGACGTCGCGATTTTCCATGGCCGCGGAAACTGGCCGGGTCTGCGTACCGAGCGGTTATATGCCGAATACCTGTTGCCGGTCTGTGCGCCTTCGCTGCTGATGGGCGATAACCCGCTGAAGACGCCGGAGGATTTAGCCAGACATACGCTGCTGCACGATGCTTCACGTCGGGACTGGCTTGCCTATACCAAGCAACTGGGTTTGCAGCATATCAATGTTCAGCAGGGGCCGATATTCAGCCACAGCGCAATGGTTGTGCAGGCAGCGGTTCACGGGCAGGGCGTCGCGCTTGCCAACAATGTCATGGCGCAAACCGAAATTGAAGCCGGGCGTCTTGTTTGCCCGTTTAATGAAGTTTTAATCAGTAAAAATGCTTTTTATCTGGTTTGTCATGACAGTCAGGCGAGAACTGGGTAAAATAGCCGCCTTTCGACAGTGGATCCTGGCGCGTGCCGCCAGTGAGCAAGAAAGATTGCGTTTCCGTTACGATCAGCCGCAACTATAGCGGCCCTTTAAGGATAACGATAAAGATGACCAGCCGTGCAATGTTGATTTTTGCCGCCATCAGCGGCTTTGTATATGTCGCCTTTGGCGCCTTTGGGGCACATGTTTTAAGTCAGTCACTGGGTTCCGCCGAAATGGCCTGGATCCAGACCGGATTAAACTACCAGAGCGTTCATACGCTCGCGATACTGGCTTTGGGCGTTGCCATGCAGCGCCGCAGCAGTATCTGGTTTTACTGGAGCAGCGCCTGTCTGGCGCTTGGCACCGTATTGTTCAGCGGCAGTCTTTACTGTCTGGCGCTGTCAGGACTCAAACTATGGGTCTTCGTTACCCCGATCGGTGGAACCTTCTTCCTGATCGGTTGGATATTGATGTTAGTCGGCGCGCTGCGTCTGGGACAAAAGGCACAACGCCATGAATAATAAACTTGCACTCTATTGCCGTTCTGGCTTCGAGAAAGAATGTGCGGCTGAAATTACTGCCAAAGCGGCCGCGCTGGAGATTTTCGGCTTTGCACGTGTAAAAGAAGACAGCGGCTATGTACTGTTTGAGTGCTATCAGCTTGAAGATGCCGATCGTCTGGCTAAAGAAATTCCTTTTCGCGAGCTGATTTTCGCTCGTCAGATGATTGTTGTCGGCGAACTGCTGAAAGATCTGCCGCCGGAAGACCGTGTTACACCGATTGTCGGCATGTTGCAGGGTGTTGTGACCAACGGCGGCGAGCTGCGCGTGGAAGTGGCCGACACCAACGAAAGCAAGGAGTTGACCAAGTTCTGCCGCAAGCTGACGGTGCCGCTGCGTGCCGCCATGCGCGAGCAGCGCGTGTTGAGCAAGAAAGAGAACGCCCAGCGCCCGGTGGTGCATGTGTTCTTTATCGCGCCAAACTGCTGCTATGTGGGTTACTCCTACAGCAACAACAACTCGCCGTTCTATATGGGTATTCCGCGCCTTAAGTTCCCGGCCGATGCGCCAAGCCGTTCAACGCTGAAACTGGAAGAGGCGTTTCACGTCTTTATTCCGGCAGACGAATGGGACGAACGTCTCGCAAGCGGCATGTATGCCGTCGACCTGGGCGCATGTCCGGGCGGCTGGACCTATCAGCTGGTACAGCGCAGCATGATGGTTGATGCTATCGACAATGGTCCGATGGCACCAAGCCTGATGATGACCGGACAGGTCACGCATCACCGCGAAGACGGTTTCAAATACAAGCCAACCCGCAGCAACATTTACTGGTTGGTCTGCGATATGGTCGAAGTGCCAGCCAAGGTTTCCGCATTGATGGGCGACTGGCTGGTCAACGGCTGGTGCCGCGAGGCGATTTTCAACCTCAAGTTGCCAATGAAAAAGCGTTATGAGGAAGTCTCGCAGATTCTGGATCACATGAGAGCGCGTCTGGCGGAAAAAGACATCAACGTCGAGATTTTCGCCAAGCAGCTGTATCACGATCGCGAAGAAGTGACCGTTCATGTGCGCCGTTTTTGGTCTGCGGTTCCTGGACGCAGAGACGAGCGCTACTAAATCCTCGTCGTCCTTGACGCTGTAGCTTTGTTGGCTGCGCTCGCTCACCCCAGTCACTGACCAGTGTCAGCTCCCGGGGATTCGACGCTCTTGCCGCCTTGCTACAACGCCAATGACTTAGAGGATTGTCTTCGTCGTCCTTGACGCTGTAGCTTTGTTGGCTGCGCTCACTCACCCCAGTCACTGACTAGTGTCAGCTCCCGAATGGGGTGTGAATCTCTAAACTACGGCTCTGCTCTGAGCCGTAGTTCCTGCAAGTTTCCTTTCAGTGCGACATTGGTTTGCAACGTGGCGACACGGCGGCAGGTGAAGGCCAGTTCCTGATTTTCTCGAAGTTTCTTCTGCCACTTTTCGGGCACCGCATGCAGATTCTCATAAAGCGCTTCCAGTGTTGGATACTCGCCTAGCAGGGTAACGGCGGTTTTCGGGCCAATGCCGGGCACGCCGGGTATCTTGCTGCTGCTAATGCCGGTAAGTCCCCAGTAGTCGCAAAGCTGGGTCGGCAACACGCCGAAAGCCGATTGCACAAACGGCATATCCAGCCAGCGTTTCTGGAAGTAGTCGCGGATGTGCACCTCGGGCGCCAGCAGCTGACAATATCCTTTGTCGGTAGAGACAATTGTTACCTGATGACCAGCACCGGCTACCTTGGCGGTAAGCGTGGCGGCCAGATCGTCGGCTTCCTGACCCGTAGAGTGCCAGCAGGCAACGCCAAGGCGTTCAAAGGCGGCTTTCAGTTCGGGCATTTCGGCGAACAGGTTGTCGGGCATTGGCGTGCGGCCAGCCTTGTAATCGGGCAGGCACTGGTGTCGCCAGCTGTCGTGACGGTCGTCTTCGTCGAACACCGCAACCGCATGGGTAGGCTGCGAATGCTGAATCAACTGATTCACGGCGCTCTGACAGGCGATCACGCAGGGCGATCCCTGAACAGCATGAATGCGTCGAATAAGATTCAGCGCGTCTATGATAAGTAAGTGAATTTTCATGCAGAGAGGTTATCAGTAAATCGGCGGGTTGGCATTGAACTCGTGACGTAATGAGTGCTTAAAAACAAAGTTTGCGAGGCATCGCTCAACAAATGCCTTCCCCTGTTGTTTTGTACAGGGGAAGGAGAGGAAAGTAGGCGGCAGGGCGCTTACGAACAGATCTCGTAACACGGAACATACGCGGTGCCCGGCAGTTTCATGCGGTGCTGCGCCACGAACCCTGTAACAGGCTGTCCATCTTTTTCATCAGAATAGGATCGCCATGCAGCTTGAAGCGCCCATGTTTCTCGATAGCTTTGATACCGCCCTCCTTGACATTGCCCGCCACGATGCCCGAGAAGGCTCTACGCAGCGCAGCAGCCAGATGTTCGGGCGGCTGGTCGAGATGCAGGTCAAGGTTGGCCATGTTTTCGTGGCTCGGATCGAACGGCAACTGCAAGTCGGGCGCAATACGAATAGACCAGTTAAAACTGTAGGCGTCTCCGCTGTTGCGGCGATTCTCTTTTACCAGCGGCATCGCGCTTTTCAGTTGGCGTGCAACCTCGGTCGGATCATCGATGATAATGGTGTAGTGTTTTTGCGCTTCGTCGCCCAGCGTTTCGCGAATAAAGGCATCAAGGACGTTAAAGTAGTCGGCACTCTCTTTAGGACCCGTCAAAATCAGCGGCAGAACCTGATCGCTGTTGGCCGGGTCCATCAGAATACCCAGCAGGTAAAGCAGCTCTTCGGCCGTGCCTACGCCGCCCGGGAAGATAATAATCCCGTGAGCAATACGCACGAAGGCTTCGAGGCGCTTTTCGATATCGGGCATGATGACCAGCTCGTTCACCAGCGGGTTAGGCGGCTCGGCGGCAATGATGGAAGGTTCGGTCATACCGATAAAACGGCTGTTTTTATAACGTTGCTGCGCGTGGCCGACAGCCGCGCCTTTCATGGGGGCTTCCATCGCGCCGGGTCCGCAACCGGTACAAATGTTCAGTTCGCGCAGGCCCAACTGGCTGCCGACATTGCGCGCATACTGGTATTCCACCGCATTGATGGAGTGTCCGCCCCAGCACACCACCATATTCGGGTCTTCATCCAGGTGCAGCGTACGGGCGTTGCGCAGAATGGAGAACACCAGATTGGTAAGATGCGCCGAACTTGAAAGATCCTGATCCTGATAACGGCCAGCGGTGCTGAGCTGCGCGTTCACAAACAGAATATCGCGCAGCACGGCAAACAGGTTGGCCTGCAAGGAGCGGATAATGCGTCCGTCGACAAAAGCTTCTTCCGGCGGGTTGACCAGCTCGAGTTTTACGCCGCGTTCACGGCGCAATACGTTGATGTCGAAGTTTTCAAAACGATCGAGCAGCTCTTTGCTGCTGTCGGTTTGGCTGCCGCTGTTGAGCACAGCCAGAGAACAATTTCGGAAGAGGCGATATAAGTCGCTGCTCGCGGTGCGCTTGAGCATGTCCACTTCCAACTGAGACAACAAATCCATTGAGCCAAGCGGGCTAATATGTGTAATCAAAGTTGCTCCTTATTAACGCCGTGTTAAAGATGCTATGCGTACTTGTTATTCTTTAACAGTAACCCTGTCCATGGGCTTTTACCATTGCTCTCTGGTCGTTAGCTCAGTAATTAAGCAAAGCTCGAAATTATTGTCTGACAAGTCGCGCGGTTGTCGGCTCAAACAGGAAATTCGCGCGCCACGGATTGATATCCAGACCGCCGCGACGCGTATAACGGGCATACACGGCAAGGCGCGTCGGCTTACAGAAGTGCAGCAGATCGTTGAAGATACGCTCTACGCACTGTTCGTGGAATTCGTTGTGATTGCGAAAAGACACCAGATATCTCAGCAGCGCTTCGCGATCGATAGCGGGGCCGCGATATTGAATCTGCACCGAACCCCAATCAGGCTGATGGGTTATCAGGCAGTTCGATTTCAGCAAATGGCTGACCAGCGTTTCATCAACAATCTTGTCGCTGGTCGCGTCGTTTAGATAGTCGGTGCTGAAACCGTAATCGGTTATCTCGATATCCTGTGCATCGATGCAGATGCCCGCAAAGCGGCCAATCGGCGAGCCTTCAACTTCATGGAGAGGACGCAGACTGACGGTTACGCTGCCCTGGGCGCAGGCAGAGAGATCTTTCTCGAGCGTCTGGCGCACGCTCGCCCAGTCATCGAATTTTGTCTGGTTGAAACTGTTAAGGTAGAGTTTGAAACTCTTGGATTCGATAAGACTGGCGCTGTCGGCATCCAGGCTTATTTCGCCGACGGCAACCTGCGGCAGTCCTCTGGCATTCAGCCAGGAGAGTTCGTACATCGTCCAGATGTCTGCGCCGTGAAAAGGCAGCGAGTCTGGATAAAGGCCCAAAGGCTCGCGGTTCATGCTGCGCGGCACGGCCTGTAAGAGGGTGGCGTCGTAACGATCGCGATAAGGCGTGGCTTTGCCGAGCGTCAGTTCTGAAAGAGCGGGGTTATCCTGATAGGAGGACATGCTGTCACCTTGATAAGAGATTGGTACAATACAAAAACAAAATGCGTATTCCCTAGTTTAACGCACTGCCGACCCGGAAGATGAGAAAAAATATGGACCATGATGTATCAGACGCCCTGCGGGGTTTTACTCAGCGCTATGTAGACCTCTGGCAGCAGAAAACCGGCAGTGCGCCTTGCAGCGAAGCGCTGTTTGGTGTGGCGTCGCCTTGCGCCATCAGAAGCAGCGACGACGAGGTCTTCTGGTTGCCGCAGCCTTTTCCTTTGAAAACCGAGCTTGAAAACGTTGAAAGGGCCTTTGATTTGCAACTTCGCCCCGAAGCCCATGCCTTTTATACCACCCAGCTTGCCGGTGATATGTCAGCCAGTTATCTGGATCACGATTTCACGCTGGTACAGGTGTGGAGCGAAGACGACTTTATTCGTTTGCAGGAAAATCTCATTGGCCATCTGCTGACACAAAAGCGTCTCAAGCTGTCGCCGACGATTTTTCTCGGCACCACGGAATCGGAATTGATGCTAGTCTCATTATGTAATCTCAGCGGTGAAGTCGTACTTGAACAGTTCGGCAGTAAAAAGCGCACGATTCTCTCGTCTTCGCTGGCAGAATTCCTTACAATGCTCGTCCCGCAAATCCCCTGACTGAATACAGGGGAAAATTAGCTCACATCCTTGTGAGAGATCTCTTACAAACGCTGTAAGCGATCTCTTATATTTAATGCTAATAATTTCATCCTGAATTATTTAAAATCCTTAAAATCAATTAATTAACGGTTTTCGTTACTCCTCCCCAGTATGTAAGGGTTACGTAAGTCGTATCGCTAGCCTTGTCTCAACGCCAAAAATCGACGATGCTTACTTTGCCGCAAGGAAGGCATGAAGCAGCACATCAGGATGATGGCTTCTTCATTAAGTAGGGGAAGACTCAGGATGAGTCAGGACGGCATCGGAGCATGCCAGGACGTTTCAGGATGAAACAAGGGACACCTCCAGGATGGAGATTGAGAGCCAAAACAGGAGTTTGGTGGGTCAGGAAGACTAAGGGATGACGTCAGGATGACAAGGACGAGCAGTCAGGATGAAAGTAGGACGCTGCAACGGATGGCTGGTTAGGATAACCATTGGACAAGTTTTCACGGATTGAGCAGGGAGCACACAGGTAGCTGGATTGCTATAAAACGAACCGGGGGTACTGTGCAAACAGTACCCCCAACTTTTTTACACGCGTTGAACCTCGCGTTTCACCTCGTTGACAAGGCGACTCTTAGTCATCCAATCGCCCCGAGCGTGTCCTCTTTTTGACCCTGTTTTTTAGGCAATAAAAACAGCGTTGCATAGATATCCAGCAAATAAATCGCCGCCAGCAACGTAATCGCCGCCGTGAAGGCAATTTGCGAGGTGAGCAAGCCGATGACCAATGGACCGAATCCCCCTACGCCACGCCCCAGATTAAACAGAACATTTTGCGCCGTTGCGCGCACATTGACCGGGTAACTGTCGGAAATGAGTCCGCCGTACCCGCCTATCATGCCATTAACGAACATGCCCATTACCGCGCCCGCAAACAGCATCAAGGTGGGATCTTTCAACTGCGCATAGCACACCACCATGACCACTGCGCCAATCTGATACATCAGGAAAATCTTCCAGCGCGGGAAGCGGTCAGACAACACGCCAAACAGCCAGATGCCGAAGGTCATGCCGATGACGGTGACAGCGGTCCACAGCCCGGATTTTGTCAGCGAGAAGCCGAAATTTTTCGCCAGATAACTCGGCATCCAGATCATCAGCCCGTAATAGCCGAAGTTTCTGCACAGAGGTCAGGATCAAAATGCCTATCGAGCATCGCGTGGTGGCCTTGTCCTTGAACAGTAGGCGCAGGCGGGTCAGCAGCGAGTCTTGCTGCTGCGTGGCGGTCTGTTTAACGAATTCCTCGGGTTCGCCCATTGTGCGGCGGATAAGGAAAGAGGCGAGGGCAGGCAGTAATCCTACCAAAAACATGCCGCGCCAGCCGATAGTGCCTATCAGCAGCGGCGTCAGGAATGCGGCCATCAGCACGCCCAGCTGCCAACCCATGCCGACATAGGCGGAAGCGCGATTGCGTTTCTCCACCGGCCAGGCCTCGGCAATCAGCGCCATGCCAATCCCGAATTCTCCGCCCAGACCAACGCCTGCGAGTGTGCGATACGTCAGCAAATCCCAGTAACCTTGCGCCACGGCGCACAGGCCGGTGAACAGCGAAAACATCAGAATGGTAAAAGTCAGTACGCGAATGCGGCCGAAGCGGTCGCTGACAGGGCCAAAAATTACGCCGCCAATGACGGCTCCGATGAGCGTCCAGGTCACCAGTGACCCACTTTGCGAAGGTGTAAGGCCCAATTCGGCGGCAATGGCGGGCAGCATAAAACCGAGGATCAACAGGTCGAATCCGTCCATGGCATAACCGGAGACGGAGGCAAGCATTGCCTTGGCAGGCGTGGCGTGTTTCTTTTGCGTTACAGTGGCGTTCACGGGCGTCCTACAGTCAAGATAGGTAAAGTGCGCCTATTTTGCCCGTCGCCTGCTTGCAGTACCAGTATGAAAAACCGATAGTTGATGGTTGAATGCTATGCTTTATTTATGGATAGCAGCAAAGTTCGACAAACTCCATCGGTAAGCCGCGCCTGAAAAGCCGAAACTTGGGGCGCTGCGGCTTCGGTGCTATGCTTTGCCCCTTTTTATCGCGCCGTCTCACCCCCACGCGCGTTCAATGCAGAGAGTGATTGATGAGTACAGAAAATCAGGTCCGCTTGATATTGCAGGATATCGAGCACGTTATGCATGATCTGGCTTTATGGCAGGCTATGCCGCCGGAGCCAGAAGCCTTTGAAAGTAAAGAGCCTTTCGCGGTCGATACGATGTCCGCCGAGCAGTGGCTGCAGTGGGTGCTCATTCCACGCATGCATGCGCTGCTGGCCGCCGAAGCGAATCTGCCGACCCGTTTTGCCATTACTCCTTATTTTGAAGTCGCACTGCCGGGCCAGGAACGCCTGCACAATGCGCTGCAACGCCTCGACGATTTGCTTAACATAGAAGACTGACATGCTGGAAATTTTGTATCGGGACGAGCATCTGATTGCGGTGAACAAGCCCGCTGGCATGCTGGTCCATCGCAGTTGGCTCGACCGGCATGAAACCGTTTTTGTCATGCAGACCCTGCGTGACCAGATTGGTCAGCACGTGTTTACCGTGCATCGCCTCGACAAGCCGACGTCCGGCGTGCTGTTGCTGGCCTTGTCCAGCGACGTGGCGCGTATGTTGTCCCAGCAGCTCGAACAGCATCAGATGGACAAAGTGTATCACGCCGTGGTGCGGGGTTTTGTCCCGCAGGACGGCACCGTGGACTACGCGCTGGTCGAAGAGCAGGACAAAATAGCCGACAAGTTTTCCGAGGGCGAAAAACCCGCGCAACCTGCCGTCAGTCACTATCGCGTGCTGGCGCAGCAGGAGATGCCGGTGGCAATCGGACGTTACGAGACGGCGCGCTACAGCCTGGTCGAGCTCAAGCCGGAAACGGGCCGCAAACACCAGCTTCGCCGCCATATGTCGCACCTTCGCCACCCCATTATCGGCGATACCGCGCACGGCGATTTAAAGCAGAATCGCGGCATGGCGCAGCATTTCGACTGTCCGGGGCTGATGCTCCACGCCAGCCACCTGCGTCTCGACCATCCGGTCACCGGCGAACCGTTGTCTATCACGGCGCCGTGGGACACTCGCTGGCAGCAGCTGATTCAGCGTTTTGGCTGGCAGGGCTGTGTCGGCGAGCTGGAAAGGGTTGAGTTTGCGCAGGAGTCGGGTCAGGATAGTCAATAATTTTGGAATAACCTGAGGGAGTTGGCGGTATGGCTGAGATTGGTATTTTCGTAGGCACCGTGTATGGAAACGCGCTACTGGTCGCGGAAGAGGCGGAAACCGTGCTCAAGAAGCAGGGGCATGACGTGAAAGTGTTTGAAGAAGGTACGCTGGAAGCCTGGCAGTATTATCGCCATCACTTTGTGCTAATTATCACTTCAACCACCGGTCAGGGCGACTTGCCCGACAGCATCGCCTCTCTGTACAACGACATCCGCGACAAGGTCGGTTATCAGCCCGAGCTGCGCTACGGCATTATTGCGCTTGGCGACAGCAGCTACGATTTCTTCTGCGGCGGTGGCCACAAGATGGACGATCTGCTTCTGGAGCAGGGGGCCAACCGCATGGGCGACATGCTGGAAATCGATGCCATCGAGCATCCTGAACCCGAAGTTGTCGCGTTGCCCTGGGTCGAGAAATGGGCGACACAGATTAACCCGGCATAAGGTTAACGAAGGGCAATAAAAAAGGTCAGTGCGTAATCGCCTGACCTTTCTGCTTTTCTCGATGCATCATTCTAAACGTCAAAATTGATTTAACGTCCGCTGGTCAGTTTCTCGAGGTCGGACTCAATCTCGGTAATCTTGTTGGCGACCACCGATTCAAGATGACGCAGGTCGTCGAGAATTTTGCGTTTGAGATCCACTTCAACCTGTTCGCGCTGACAAATCTGGTCGAGCTCGTCGATGACGTAGCGCAGATTCGGGCTGATTTCGTTGATCTCTTTGTAACCCTGACCCGCATTGTCTGCGGCGATGGTTTTGCGTTGGCGCGGGTATTTGAACTTCACGCTTTTGGCAAAGAACTCGCCCTTGTCTTTGCGGAAATAGATTTTCAGTATGTCGTTGTTCGCCTCCTGGCGCAGGCTGTAACGATCCACGTCATCAGGGTTATTGACCCCCAAACCTTTCAGATTGTCATACATGGCAATACCTTCCTGTTATTTTTGTACGATAAAACGGTTTGTACGGTAATACGGTCTGTACTGTCTACTGCGCGAAAAGCCGAAAACGCCATAAAAAAAGCGGGTTAATCAACCCGCTTCTTCAGTTTAGTCGATGGAGCGCAATAACTCGTTAAGGCCGGTTTTGCCCAGAGTCTTGGCATCCACTTTCTTCACAATTACGGCACAGTACAGGCTGTAGGTACCGTCTTTGGAAGGCAGGTTGCCGGAAACGACGACAGAACCCGCAGGAACGCGACCGTAATGGATTTCGCCGGTTTCGCGGTCGAAGATTTTGGTGCTCTGACCGATGTAAACGCCCATTGAGATAACGCAGCCGTCTTCCACAATAACGCCTTCAACGATTTCGGAACGTGCGCCGATGAAGCAGTTGTCGCCGATGATGGTCGGGTTGGCCTGCAGAGGCTCCAGCACGCCGCCGATGCCAACACCGCCTGACAGGTGAACGTTTTTACCGATCTGTGCACAGGAACCGACAGTGGCCCAGGTATCTACCATGGTGCCTTCATCGACGTAGGCGCCGATGTTAACGTAGGAAGGCATCAGCACCACGTTGCGCGCGATGAAAGAACCTTTACGTACGGCAGCCGGTGGCACTACGCGGAAGCCTTCACGCTTGAAGCGCGCTTCGTCGTAGTCGGCGAATTTCATGGGAACTTTGTCGTAGAAGCGGTTTTCCGCGCCTTCCATGACTTCGTTGTCGTTGATTCTGAAAGAGAGCAATACCGCCTTTTTCAGCCACTGATGCGTCACCCACTCGCCGTCAATCTTCTCGGCAACACGCAGTTCGCCGCCGTCGATCTTGTTGATAACCTGATTGATCGCGTCGCGTGTTTCGCTGTCAACGTTAGCCGGAGTAATGTCTGCACGGCGTTCGAAGGCCTGTTCAATAATGTTCTGTAAATGCTGCATATAGCTCTCTTTTAGAAATTTTGGTGATGTTGAAAAAAGTCCCAAGCATTACTTGTATCATATTTTGTCGAACGGGTTGAGCACCTCTGTCAATCTGCGCTCAATTTCACGACGTGTTTGCTTATCTAATGCGCGACGATCGCTGTTGGCAAGGATAAATAAATCCTCCACGCGCTCGCCGATGGTTGAAATCCTTGCGCCATGAAGCGACAGTCCGAGGTCGGAGAAAACTTCACCCACGCGCGCCAGCAGGCCCGGTTGGTCGAGCGCCACCAGCTCCATATAGGTGCGACGGTCGGTATGGGTCGGCAGGAAGCTGACTTCGGTCGGCACGCTGAAATTTCGCAGCTTCGGCGAGGGCCTGCGCGCACGCGGTGGCTGATAGGCCTGCAACATCGCCTGTTCGAGTGCAAAGCGGATGGCCTCGTGCCTGTCTTGCGCCAGCGGATTGCCATCGGGCTCCAGCACGATAAAGGTGTCCATCGCCATGCCGTCGCGATTGGTAAAGATCTGCGCGTCGTGGATACTCAGATTGCGTCGGTCAAGTTCACCGGCTACTGCCGCAAACAGATAAGGCTTGTCGGGACTCCAGACGAAAATCTCGGTGCCGCCGCGTGTTGCCTGTCGGCTGACCAGCACCAGCGGTTTGGTCGAGTCGTGATCCAGCAGATGCCGGGCGTGCCACGCCAGCTGATTCGGCGTGTGGCGCAGGAAATAGTCGGAACGGCAGCGGCTCCAGATACGGTGCAGCGACTCTTCGTCGATATTGTCCATTCGCAGCAGCGCCAGCGCCTGCAGGCGGTGATGACGCACACGTTCGCGCAGATCCGGCGCGTGCTGGGCACCGCGGCGTAGCTGTTTTTCGGTGGCGAAATAGAGTTCGCGTATCAGGCTCTGCTTCCAGCTGTTCCATAGCGTTTCATTGGTGGCGCAAATGTCGGCGACGGTCAGGCAAACCAGATAGCGTAGGCGATTTTCGCTCTGCATTTCAGCGGCAAATTGCTGAATTTCTGTGGGATCCTGAATATCACGGCGCTGCGCGGTCACCGACATGAGCAGGTGACAGCGCACCAGCCACGACACCAGCTGGCTTTCGTTTGACGTCAGGCCATGCAGTTCGGCAAATTCCTGCGCGTCGCGCGCGCCGAGTACCGAATGGTCGCCGCCGCGACCTTTGGCGATGTCGTGGAACAGCGCGGCCATCAGCAGCAGTTCGGGCTGCGGCAGGCGCGGGAAAAGATCGACACATAAAGGATGGCGCGGACGGGTATTTTCGTCGGCGAAACTTTCGAGCTTTTGCAGCACGCGAACGGTGTGTTCATCCACCGTGTAGGCGTGGAACAGGTCAAACTGCATCTGCCCGACGATGAGGCCCCACTGCGGCATATAGGCCCACAACACGCTGTGGCGATGCATGGGCACCAGCGCGCGGCTAACTGCGCCCGGATGGCGCAAGATGGCCATGAAAATCTCGCGGGCTTCGGGGATCATGCAAAGCGGCGTTTGCATGTGACGACGGGTGCGGCGCAGCAAACGTACAGTGGTGGAATAGATGCCTTTGATTTCGCGATGCCGCACCATCAGATAGAACATGCCGATAATGGCCTGCGGCTCACGGTCAAACAGCGTCTCGTCGCGCACATCGATGAGATCGCCGCGCAGCTGGAAATTATCATCCAGCGGACGCGGTTTTTCATTCGGGCCGATAGCCAGAATGGCTTCATCGAACAGTTGCAGCAGCATCTGATTCAGTTCGCCGACGCGGCGCGTCATGCGGTAGAAGTCTTTCATCATCCGTTCGACGGGCTGATTGCCTTCACCCTGATATTGCAGCAACTGCGCCACATTGAGCTGGCGGTCAAACAGCAGCCGGTTGTCGTAACGATTCAGAATCAGGTGCAAAGCGAAACGGATCCGCCACAGGAAACTCTGACATTCGTTGATTTCGTTGCGCTCGGCCTTGGTCAGAAAGCCGAAACTGACCATTTCATCGAGTGACGTCGCGCCAAAGTGGCGGCGAGCGACCCACAGCAGCGTGTGAATGTCGCGCAGGCCGCCGGGGCTGCTTTTAATGTCCGGCTCGAGGTTGTAGCTGGTGCCGTGATAGCGCTGGTGGCGCTCGTTCTGCTCGTCGATTTTGGCGCGGAAGAAGGTTGGTGAAGGCCAGAATCCGTCGCTGAAAATATGTTTTTGCATATTCAGGAACAGCGCCACGTCGCCGCACACCAGCCGGGACTCAATCAGATTGGTCGCCACGGTCAAATCGGCCAGACCTTCGAGCAGACACTCTTCCAGCGTGCGCACGCTGTGGCCGACTTCGAGTTTGAGATCCCAAAGCAGGGTAATCAGCTCGCCAATGCGCTGTGCCTGTTCGTCATCCAGACGTTTCTGGCTCAGCACCAGCACGTCGATGTCAGAAAGCGGATGCAGTTCGCCGCGTCCATAACCGCCAACCGCCACCATTGCCGTTTCGGGGATCTGGTCAAAGCCGTAGTAAATCCATAGCCGTTGCAGCATCTGATCGATATACAGCGCCCGCGCCACGACCAGCTCTTCGACCCGCTGCCCGCAGTTAAACGCCTCGGCGAGCCACAGCTGGAATTCGTCCATGTGCTGCTTGAGCGACTGGCGGTTGAGTTCGTCGTCAGGATAGGAAGAAGGGGAGGGCGGTCTGTCGGGAAAAGCGCGGGTGATTTCAACCGGCAGCGGCAGCGCCAGGTGAATCAGGTTTCGAGACAAAAACGAATCAGACATAAATGCGCAGCCTATTGAACGGTGAGGACAAAACGACAAGACACGTCATAAAAAAGCCGACATTTCGCCGGCTTGAGTCAATCTGGTTGAAACTTAATGTGCGGCGGCAGTGTCGTGGGTCAGGATGTTCGGAAGGGTCTCATCCTTGCGCAGCGTCATGATTTCGCAGCCGTTTTCGGTAACGACAATCGTGTGCTCATACTGCGCAGACAGGCTGCGGTCTTTGGTTTTCACCGTCCAGCCGTCTTTCATGCTGCGAATACGGTAGTCACCGGCATTGACCATTGGCTCGACAGTGAAGGCCATGCCCGCTTGCAGCACGACGCCGCCGTCATCGGCATCGTAATGCAGAACCTGCGGCTCTTCGTGGAAACCTTCACCAATGCCGTGACCGCAGTATTCGCGCACTACGGAGAATTTTTCGCCTTCGACGAATTTCTGAATCGCCTTGCCAAGCGAACGCAGGCGAATGCCCGGCTTGATCATTTTCAGCGCCAGATACAGGCTCTCCTGGGTTACACGGCAAAGACGCTCACCCAGAATGGTCGGTTTGCCGACGATAAACATGGTGGAGGTGTCGCCGTGGAAACCGTCTTTGATGACCGTCACGTCGATGTTGACGATATCGCCGTCTTTCAGCAGGCGGTCGTCGCTCGGGATCCCGTGGCACACCACTTCATTGATGGAAATGCAGACTGATTTCGGAAAACCGTGATAGCCCAGACAGGCCGACACGGCATGCTGTTTGCGGGTGATATGCTCGTGACAGATGCGGTCAAGTTCGCCGGTGCTGACGCCCGGTTTGACGAAAGGCTCGATTATCTCCAGCACTTCGGCGGCGAGACGACCGGCGACGCGCATTTTTTCGATGTCTTGAGGTGTTTTGATTGAGATTGCCATGAAAGAATCCTGCTGATGTCGTGTTTTCGACGACCCTGATTTCAACAGCCTTTATTTATGCCTGCGGGTCGTCAATAATTAACTTTGGCTTTATGGTATCAGCCTCGTTCTGACCTGCCAAATTATCATTCTGCCGCCGCGCTTTTGTGCAACTTTAGTTGGTCTTACGCCGTGAATTATGGTATAAAGCGCGCCGGCAATCACTGTATTGTCTCTGCAAAAAGACTTCGGTCTGGCTGCAACGGATGAAAAGTGACTGAGCCGAATACTCACTCATTTGTGTACTTATTGATTCAATAAGTAATAACACACACGTATCGACACCTGCGCCGGGGTGCTCTGGAATCGCCGTCTTCGGACAGCTTTTTACGGGGTCGGTTGCATGGGATACGTGGAGGCATAACCCCAAACATTTACTATAGAGGTTTTATCATGGCAACTGTTTCCATGCGCGACATGCTCAAGGCCGGTGTACACTTCGGTCACCAGACCCGTTACTGGAACCCGAAAATGAAGCCATTCATCTTCGGCGCTCGTAACAAGGTTCACATCATCAACCTTGAGAAGACTGTACCAATGTTCAACGAAGCTCTGGCCGAGTTGACCAAGATCTCTTCCCGTAAAGGCAAGATCCTGTTCGTTGGTACCAAGCGCGCAGCAAGCGAAGCGGTAAAAGACGCTGCACACAACTGCGACCAGTTCTTCGTGAACCATCGCTGGTTGGGCGGTATGCTGACTAACTGGAAAACTGTTCGTCAGTCCATCAAACGTCTGAAAGATCTGGAAATCCAATCACAAGACGGCACTTTCGAAAAGCTGACCAAAAAAGAAGCTCTGATGCGTACCCGCGAGCTTGCGAAGCTGGAAAATAGCCTGGGCGGTATCAAGGATATGGGTGGTCTTCCTGATGCACTGTTTGTTGTCGATGCCGACCACGAACACATTGCAATCAAAGAAGCTAACAACCTGGGTATCCCGGTATTCGCGATTGTTGATACCAACTCCGATCCGGATGGCGTTGACTTCGTTATCCCTGGTAACGATGACGCAATCCGTGCAGTGAATCTGTACCTGAGCGCCGTTGCTGCCACTGGTTCGTGAAGGCCGTTCTCAAGATCTGGCTGTTCAGGCAGAAGAAAGCTTCGTAGAAGCTGAATAATAAGGTTTGTTCAATTACCCGATAGATTTCAAGGTGCAGAAAGGCGGCAACTGAACGAATCCCCCGGCGTTTACAAGGTAGACAACTGGGGTGAGCGAGGGCGTCAACGCACATGCAAATTGAAAATGACGGGTAATTTGCCCTTATTAACCAGGTATTGAATATGTTGGTTAGGGGGCCTTTATTGGCCCCCTTTGCTTATCTTAAATGCGAGAAATATTTCACTGCAAAAAGCCCTTTTGCACTGAGATAATCGAGGAAAATACAATGGCTGATATTACCGCTGCCCTGGTAAAAGAACTGCGTGAACGTACAAGCGCTGGCATGATGGATTGTAAGAAAGCTCTGGTTGAAGCTAACGGCGACATCGAGCTGGCAATCGAAAACATGCGTAAATCCGGCGCTATCAAAGCCGCTAAGAAAGCAGGCAACGTAGCTGCTGACGGCGTGATCAAAACCAAAATCGAAGGCACCTACGGTCTGATCCTGGAAGTTAACTGCCAGACTGACTTCGTTGCCAAAGATGCCGGTTTCCAGGCGTTTGCCGATAAAGTGCTGGATGCCGCTTTTGCTGGCAAAATCACTGACATCGACGTGCTGAAAGCACAGTTCGAAGAAGAGCGTATCGCACTGGTTGCCAAAATCGGTGAGAACATCAATATTCGTCGCATCGCTGCGCTTGAAGGCGATGTGCTGGGTAGCTACCTGCACGGTGCTCGCATCGGTGTTCTGGTTGCTGCTACCGGCGCTGATGAAGAGCTGGTCAAGCAACTTGCCATGCACGTTGCGGCAAGCAAGCCAGAGTTCGTCAAGCCTGAAGACGTGTCTGCTGAAGTGGTAGAAAAAGAGTACCAGGTTCAGCTGGACATCGCCATGCAGTCTGGCAAGCCGAAAGAAATCGCAGAGAAAATGGTTGAAGGCCGCATGAAGAAATTCACCGGCGAAGTTTCTCTGACTGGCCAGCCTTTCGTTATGGAGCCAAGCAAGTCTGTTGCTCAGGTTCTGAAAGAGCACAACGCCGACGTGACCAACTTCATCCGCTTTGAAGTGGGCGAAGGCATCGAGAAAGTAGAGACTGACTTTGCTGCAGAAGTTGCTGCAATGAGCAAACAGTCTTAATACTGGATTGATATAAAAACGGAACCGCTGAAACTGGCGGTTCCGTTTTATCCAGTCTACAAATTATCTACCGCCTGGCGGAGAGATAATCACCGAGCAGTTCGATCAGGCATATCACTGATGTCTGATGACATCACAGGATTTGTGATGCAAAAAAAACGACCATCCCATTACGACACATTGCTTCTTAGGACAGACACCATGGCTACCAATGCGAAACCCGTTTATCAGCGTATCCTGCTAAAACTCAGTGGCGAAGCCCTGCAAGGCAGTGAAGGTTTTGGTATCGATGCGAGCGTTCTGGATCGCATGGCACAGGAAGTTAAAGAGCTGGTTGAGCTGGGCATCCAGGTGGGTGTGGTGATTGGCGGCGGAAACCTGTTCCGTGGAGCCGGTCTTGCTCAGGCAGGAATGAACCGCGTCGTAGGCGACCACATGGGAATGCTGGCTACCGTCATGAACGGTCTGGCAATGCGTGATGCACTGCACCGTGCCTATGTGAACGCGCGACTGATGTCCGCCATTCCGCTTAACGGCGTGTGCGACAACTACAGCTGGGCGGAAGCTATCAGCCTGCTGCGTAACAACCGTGTCGTAATTTTTGCAGCCGGTACCGGCAACCCCTTCTTTACTACCGATTCTGCGGCTTGTTTACGCGGGATTGAGATCGAAGCCGATGTGGTTCTGAAAGCCACCAAAGTCGACGGCGTATTCTCGGCGGATCCGGTTAAACATCCGGATGCGACCATGTTCGATCACCTGACTTATCAGGACGTGCTTGAAAAAGAATTGAAAGTCATGGACCTGGCCGCGTTTACGCTGGCTCGTGACCATAATCTTCCAATTCGCGTTTTCAACATGAATAAGCCCGGCGCACTGCGTCGCGTGGTCATGGGCGAGAACGAAGGGACGCTGATTTCCAAAAGCGAATAACCTGTCGTTCTGTAACGCGACCACTATGACTATTCACGGACTATAATCACTCTATGGTCTGCCAAGTAACCCGTTTTCAAAGGTTTGCAACGTGATAACTGAAATCAGAAAAGATGCTGAAACCCGCATGGGTAAATGCCTGGAAGCATTCGAAAACCACATCAGCAAAATCCGCACCGGTCGTGCACAGCCAAGTATCCTCGACAGCATTCAGGTTGATTACTATGGTGCAAAAACGCCACTGCGCCAGTTGGCGAACGTGGTCGTAGAAGATGCCCGTACGCTGGCCGTTTCCGTATTTGACCGCTCAATCACTGCGGCAGTCGAAAAAGCCATCATGACTTCAGACCTGGGTCTGAACCCGATGTCTGCCGGCAGCACCATTCGCGTGCCATTGCCTCCGCTGACGGAAGAGCGCCGTAAGGATCTTATCAAGATCGTACGTGGCGAAGCCGAACAGGGTCGTGTGTCCGTACGTAACGTGCGCCGCGATGCCAATGACAAGCTCAAGGCCCTCTTGAAAGATAAAGAAATCAGCGAAGACGAAGATCGTCGTTCCCAGGACGAGATCCAGAAAATGACTGACATCTTTATCAAGAAAGTGGATGCTGCACTGAGCGAGAAAGAAGCCGAGTTGATGGATTTCTAATCGTCACTCGATAAAGTCTGAAAGCGTCGCAATTGCGGCGCTTTATTTTTTGAAAACTACCCTCACAAAATGCTTATACTTTATTGTAAGTTAAGTATTTAGACCTACAATAGTTCTCCTCCCGTCGTAGTGATAGACAGCAATGTGCGCCTGATTCTGATAGACAAGCGGCGCAATGAGTAACAGACTGTGTCACCTCCGATAATGACTTTCGCTATATTGAGTAACTTCATGAAGCAACTGACTATCCTTGGCTCCACGGGCTCCGTTGGCACCAGTACGCTTTCCGTAGTGCGTGCCAATCCTGAAGCCTTTGCCGTTCGTGCGCTGGTCGCCGGAAATAACGTTCAGACAATGGCCGGGCAATGCCTCGAGTTTTCGCCACAGTACGCGGCGATGTCCGATGAATCATCGGCTGCGGCGTTGCGGCGCATTCTGCAGGAGCAGGGTAGCAAAACCGAAGTGATGTCCGGCGTGCATGCCGCCTGTGAGCTGGCTGCGCTTGACGACGTGGATCAGGTGATGTCGGCAATTGTGGGCGCAGCGGGTCTGTTGCCGACTCTCTCGGCGGTCAAGGCCGGCAAGCGCGTGCTCCTTGCCAACAAAGAGTCACTGGTCACCTGCGGGCGCATCTTTATGGATGCCGTTCGCGAAAACAACAGCCAGTTGCTGCCTATCGACAGCGAACACAACGCGATTTTCCAGAGCCTGCCGGAGAAAGTGCAGCAGCAGCTGGGCTTTGCCTCGCTGGAAGAAAACGGCGTTTCGCGCATTATTCTGACCGGTTCCGGCGGACCTTTTCGCGAACTGCCACTGAACGAGTTCGATGCCGTCACACCGGAGCGTGCCTGCGCGCACCCAAACTGGTCGATGGGCCGCAAAATCTCTGTCGACTCCGCCACCATGATGAACAAGGGGCTGGAGTACATCGAAGCGCGCTGGCTGTTCAACGCCTCTGCCGAGCAGATGGAAGTGATTATCCATCCGCAGTCGATGATTCACTCGATGGTGCGCTACGTAGACGGCAGCGTGCTGGCTCAACTGGGCTCTCCCGACATGCGCACGCCGATTGCCCATGCAATGGCGTATCCACAGCGTGTTGCCGCCGGTGTCGAAGCGCTGGATTTCTGCAAAATGGGCGCGTTGACGTTCAATGAGCCTGACTTCGAACGCTACCCTTGTCTCAAGCTCGCCATCGAGGCCAGCCGCACCGGTCAGGCGGCGACCACCGCGCTCAATGCGGCCAATGAAGTCTCCGTTGCGGCGTTTCTCGCGGGCCAGATCCGCTTTGGCGATATCGCGAGACTCAACCAGCAGGTAATGGAAAAAACCCGCTCTGCGGAACCTGACTGCGTTGAAGAAGTTTTAGAGATAGACCGCTCGGCAAGAGAGAGTGCATTCTTGTTATTACAGTCTTTTAGTCTGTAATATTATGCGTCATCGAATGAGGTCGTTTGTTCGAACAACGTTGAAATGATATAGTCTGCGCCTCCTGACGACACATTATTGTGTTTTATAGCCGTACTTCTGTTTATTTGGTACGTTGAAAGTCAGGTAAGGCCGTGCCCGCAAGGTTTACGGCTTTTTAATGCGCAGGCTTCATCATGCACGTGAAAGCAAGTTACCCGGTGACGTCGTTAATTCAAGCTGAAGGAAAAGAGTACGAGTTATGTCGCTCGAGAATCAACAAATGACTGATACGACTTATCTGCTGCCGCGCCATGTTGCCATAATCATGGATGGAAATGGCCGATGGGCGAAACGTCAGGGAAAAATGCGTGTCTTTGGTCATAAAGCGGGAGTAAAGTCCGTACGCAAAGCCGTAAGCTTTGCTGCAAGCCATCATCTCGATGCGCTCACGCTTTATGCCTTCAGCAGTGAGAACTGGAATCGTCCGATTCAGGAAGTCTCGGCGCTGATGCAGCTTTTTGTCCGCGCATTGGACAGTGAAGTTAAAAGTCTGCACAAGCACAACGTCCGTTTGCGGATTATTGGCGATCTCAGCCGTTTCAGTCCGCGTTTGCAGGACATGATCCGCCGCTCCGAGACGTTAACCCAGAACAACGACGGGCTTACCCTTAACATCGCTGCCAACTACGGCGGGCGTTGGGATATTATTCAGGGCGTAAAGAAGCTGGCAGGCCAGATCGAAGCTGGTACACTGCGAGCGGACCAAATCACGGAAGAGGCTTTAGGTGCTTCAGTCTGTATGAGTGAGCTGGCGCCTGTTGACCTGGTGATCAGAACCGGTGGAGAACATCGTATCAGTAACTTCCTGCTGTGGCAGATTGCCTACGCGGAGCTCTATTTTACTGACGTCCTCTGGCCTGATTTTGATGAAAATGTCTTTGAAGGTGCGCTGAATGCTTTTGCACAACGCGAGCGCCGCTTCGGCGGAACGACACCTATCGGCGCCAATGCGTCCTAGGGAGAACTTTTGCTGAAGTATCGCATTATCACAGCTTTGATTTTGATTCCTATCGTCATTGCCGCACTTTTTTACTGCCACCGGTGGGTTTTGCCGTCGTTACTATCGTCGTTTGCATGCTGGCGGCGTGGGAGTGGGGGCAGTTTGCCGGATTCAAGTCACGTACTCAGCGTATCTGGCTTGCCATTATCTGTGGCTTCCTGCTTACCGCAATGATGCTCAGTCTGCCTGCCTACCAGCAGTCCGTGCATCTGATTCAAATCAGCGGTTCGCTGTGGCTCTCTCTGGCCTGGTGGATAGTCGCGTTCCTGCTGGTGATTGCCTATCCCGGCTCTGCTGCGCTGTGGCGCAGTTCGCGAACGCTGAAGCTGGTCTTCGGCCTGCTGACCATTGTTCCCTTCTTCTGGGGCATGCTGGCGCTGCGCCTTTACGGTTATGCAGAAAATCATTACAACGGCGCCTGGTGGCTGCTGTATGTGATGTTGCTGGTGTGGGGGCCGATTCCGGTGCCTACCTGTTCGGCAAACTGTTTGGCAAACACAAGCTCGCGCCGAAAGTCTCGCCGGGTAAAACCTGGGAGGGACTGATTGGCGGCCTGCTGACGTCGGCCCTGATTTCATGGCTGTTCGGGCGTTACGCGCCGCTGAACGTTGTGCCGGCCACTCTGCTTGTATGCTCCATCGTTGCCGCGCTGGCGTCGGTTCTGGGCGACTTGACGGAAAGCATGTTCAAGCGCGAGGCAGGAATAAAAGACAGTGGTAATCTCATACCCGGCCACGGTGGGATCATGGATCGCATCGATAGCCTCACTGCTGCGGTGCCGGTTTTTGCCTGCCTGATGCTGTTGGTGTATTAACGTCTCTGCCCGCGGCAGTGTTTAAGGAATAGTTGGGATTATGATGAACGTACTCTGGAGCCTGGCCGCCTTTATTGTTGCATTGGGGGTGCTTATCACCGTGCACGAATTTGGCCATTTCTGGGTCGCTCGTCGCTGCGGTGTTCGCGTTGAACGTTTCTCTGTCGGTTTTGGCAAGGCACTGTACCGCCGTACCGACAAACAGGGAACCGAATACGTGCTGGCCCTGATCCCGCTGGGCGGCTACGTCAAGATGCTCGACGAACGTGTCGAAGCCGTGCCGCCCGAGTTCCGCAATCAGTCCTTCAACAACAAAACCGTGCTTCAGCGCGCTGCCATCATCAGCGCCGGTCCTATCGCCAACTTCATCTTCGCCGTGTTCGCCTACTGGCTGGTGTTCATTATCGGCGTTCCGAGCGTGCGTCCGGTTATCGGCGAAATCACCCCGAATTCAGTCGCCGCACAATCCAATATTTCGCCCGGAATGGAACTTAAGTCCGTTGCCGGTATCGAAACGCCTGATTGGGATTCAGTTCGCATGGCGTTGATCGGCGAAATTGGAGACGCAAGAACGACCGTGGGCATTGCGCCGTTTGGCTCTTCCCAGGTAGTTGAAAAGCAAGTTGATCTCGCGGCCTGGAAATTTGATCCAGAGAAGCAGGACCCTGTCGTGGCGCTCGGAATTATTCCGCGCGGGCCGCAGATAGAATCCGTGCTCGCTCAGATTCAGGCCGATTCCGCTGCGCAGAAGGCAGGTTTGCAAGCGGGAGACAGGATCGTTAAAGTTGATGGTCAGGTTTTGGTAAGTTGGCAAGCTTTTGCCCTGCAGGTGCGCGATAATCCGGGCAAATCAATGGCGCTTGAAGTCGAGCGCAACGGACAACCGGTGAACTTAACGCTGATACCGGACACTAAAACAGTGGGAAAAGGGCAGGCGCAGGGTTTTGCCGGCGTAGTCCCCAAGATAATTCCACTGCCTGACGAGTACAAAACGATTCGCCAGTATGGACCGTTCATGGCGTTTTATGAGGCCGGGGATAAAACCTGGCAACTGATGAAATTAACGGTCAATATGCTGGGCAAGTTAATAACCGGCGATGTGAAGCTGAACAATCTGAGTGGTCCTATTTCCATTGCGCAGGGTGCAGGATTGTCAGCTGAATACGGATTCGTGTACTACCTGATGTTTTTGGCATTGATAAGTGTCAATCTCGGTATTATCAATCTGTTCCCATTGCCGGTGTTAGATGGGGGCCACCTGCTGTTTCTGGCAATAGAAAAGCTCAAGGGTGGGCCAGTTTCCGAGCGAGTTCAGGACTTCAGTTACCGCATTGGCTCTGTATTGCTGGTGTTGTTGATGGGGCTTGCACTTTTCAATGATTTCTCCCGTCTTTAACGGCGGGGATTAGGTTAGGAAGACGCATAACAACGATGGCGATCAAAAAGTTGCTCATAGCGTCGCTGCTGTTTGGCAGCGCGACCGTATACGGTGCAGACGGATTCGTAGTGAGAGATATTCATTTCGAAGGCCTGCAACGCGTTGCCGTCGGTGCGGCGTTACTCAATATGCCGGTACGCGTAGGGGATACGGTTACCGACGATGACATCAGTAATACCATTCGTGCCCTGTTTGCCACCGGCAACTTCGAGGACGTTCGTGTCCTGCGCGATGGTGATACGCTGGTAGTTCAAGTCAAGGAGCGCCCAACCATCGCCAGCATCACTTTTTCCGGCAACAAGGCCGTGAAAGATGACATGCTCAAACAAAACCTCGAAGCCTCCGGCGTTCGGGTTGGCGAAGCGCTTGACCGTACCGCAATCTCCGGTATTGAAAAGGGTCTGGAAGACTTCTATTACAGCGTCGGTAAATACAGCGCCTCCGTGAAAGCGGTTGTCACGCCTTTACCTCGTAACCGTGTTGACCTGAAACTGGTCTTCACCGAAGGTAAATCTGCGCAAATTCAGCAGATTAACATCGTCGGTAACCACGCGTTTACCACGGATCAACTGGTTTCCCAGTTCCAGCTGCGTGATGAAGTGCCCTGGTGGAACCTGATTGGTGACCGCAAATACCAGAAGCAGAAGCTTTCCGGCGACCTCGAGACGCTGCGTAGCTACTACCTCGACCGCGGTTACGCCCGTTTCAACATCGACTCGACTCAGGTCAGCCTGACGCCGGACAAAAAGGGCATCTACATCACCCTCAACATCCATGAAGGCGATCAGTACAAGGTTGCAGGCGTGCAGGTTGCCGGTAACATGCAGGGTCACTCGGCTGAAATCGAAAGCCTGAGCAAAATCAACAAGGGCGAGCTGTACAGCGGCGCCAAAGTGACCAAGATCGAGAACGACATCAAGGCCATGCTGGGCCGCTACGGATACGCGTATCCTACGGTGACCACGCAGCCTGAAGTCAACGACAAAGATAAAACCGTTATTCTGCACATCAGTGTCGATGCCGGTAACCGCTACTATGTGCGTCACGTTCGCTTCGAAGGCAACGACACCAGCAAAGACAGCGTGCTGCGTCGTGAAATGCGCCAGATGGAAGGCGCATGGCTCGGCAGCGACCTGGTCGACAAGGGCAAGGAGCGTTTGAACCGCCTTGGCTATTTCGACACGGTCGACGTGGACACCCAGCGTGTTCCAGGGACTACCGATCAGGTCGATGTCGTCTACAAGGTGAAGGAACGTAACACCGGTACCTTCAACTTCGGCGTCGGTTACGGCTCCGAAAGCGGCGTCAGCTTTACCGTCGGCGTGCAGCAGGACAACTGGCTGGGTACAGGTTATCAGGCAGGTATCACCGGTACGAAGAACGATTATCAGACCTATACCGAACTGACGGTCACCAACCCTTACTTCACGGTTGATGGCGTAAGTCTGGGCGGTCGTGTGTTCTATAACGACTTTAAAGCGGACGATGCGGACCTGTCCGAGTACACCAACAAGAGTTACGGTATTGGTGGCAACCTCGGCTTCCCGGTTAACGAAAACAACTCGCTGCGTCTTGGCCTCGATTATGTCCATAACGATCTGGACAACATGGAGCCACAGGTATCGATGTTCCGTTACCTGAACAGCGTAGGTGTCAATCCGAACGTGGTGGAAGGCAGCAATGACTCCGATGCAAGCTTCAGCGCGAACGATTTCTTCCTGACGCTGGGCTGGGGTTATAATAACCTTGACCGTGGCTTCTTCCCGACATCGGGTAGCAAAGCCAGCCTGAGCGGTAAAATTACCGTTCCGGGTTCGACCAACGAATACTACAAGGTCACCTTCGATGCCACGAGCTATCTGCCGCTTTCCGAAAGCCGCAGCTGGGTGCTGATGGGTCGTGCCCGCGCCGGTTATGCCGACGGTCTGGGTGGCAAGGAAGTGCCGTTCTACGACAACTTCTATGCCGGTGGTTCAAGCAGCGTCCGTGGTTTCCAGTCGAATACCATTGGTCCTAAAGCGGCTTACTACAACTGTGCGGCCGGTGCGACGTCTTATAAAGGTTGTCCAATCGACAACTCGGACGATGCCGTGGGCGGTAACGCAATGGGTCTGTTGAGTGCGGAACTTATCGTGCCGACACCGTTTGTTGGCGACAAGTATGCCAACTCGCTGCGTACCTCCGTGTTCGTCGATGCAGGTACTGTGTGGGATACCAACTGGGAAAACACGGCAGAATCTCTGGCGGCCGGTGTACCTGACTACAGCAAGCCGGGCAACATTCGCTCGTCATCGGGTGTGGCATTGCAATGGCAGTCTCCTTTGGGACCTCTGTCGTTCTCCTATGCGCAGCCAATCAAGAAGTACGATGGCGACAAGGCAGAACAGTTCCAGTTTAACATCGGTAAAACGTGGTAATCTGTTACCACGATTGAGCCAGACAAAGAATCGCAAGGCGAGAGTCTAGACTCTTGCCTTATCCCGAGTTCCCGGGGCGTTGGCTGACATGGCGACGCCTTCGGGAATGAAGGATAACTGCGTAAAATGCTGTGCCATACGGCACAAACGGGTGATGGAAGGAGTTTATAGTGAAAAAGTGGTTATACGCCGCAGGCCTCGGATTAGTTATGGCTGCTTCAGCTAGCGTTCAGGCTGCTGATAAAATTGGTGTTGTAAACGTTCAAGAAATTTTCCAGAAAATGCCTGCTCGTGAAGCTGTTGCAAAACAGCTGGAAAATGAATTCAAAGGCCGTGCAACGGCGTTGCAAGCTCAGGAAACTGCTCTGCAGTCCCAGATGCAAAACCTGCAACGTAGCTCTTCTACCATGAAGGCTGCCGATCGTGCCAAACTTGAGAAACAAGTTATGGCCAACCGTGAAGATTTCTCTGCAAAAGCACAGGCTTTTGACAACGACAATCGTAAGCGTCAGGCTGAAGAACGTAACAAAATCCTGGGCCGTATTCAGGATGCAGTGAAAACTGTTGCTGCCAAAGATGATCTCGACGTTGTCATCGACGCCAATGCCCTGGCTTATGCATCTCCAGATGCAAAAGACATCACTGACGAAGTGTTGAAACAGGTTAAATAAGCATGGCTTCAATTCGACTGGCTGATCTCGCACAGCAGTTGGATGCACAATTGCACGGTGATGGCGAACTCGTCATCACCGGCATTGCTTCAATGCATTCCGCACACTCTGAGCAAATCACGTTTTTATCAAACAGCCGTTACCGTGAACAGTTGGCTTCCTGTCTTGCAGGGGCTGTAGTGTTGACCGAAGCGGATCTGCCCTTCTGCCAAAGTGCGGCATTAGTGGTTAAAAACCCCTACCTGACTTATGCGCGCATGGCTCAGATCCTTGATACCACGCCTGCGCCTGCACAAGACATCGCTCCGAGCGCCGTTATCTCTCCTGATGCCAAATTGGGCAAACAGGTGTCGGTTGGCGCGAATGCAGTCATAGAATCCGGTGTAGAACTCGGCGATGGCGTGATTATCGGCGCAGGCTGTTTCATCGGAAAAAATGCAAAAATTGGTGCCGGTACCCGACTTTGGGCCAACGTTTCCGTCTATCATCGGGTCGAAATCGGTCAGAAATGTCTGATTCAATCTGGCACCGTGATCGGCGCAGATGGCTTCGGTTACGCGAACGATCGCGGAAATTGGGTTAAAATTCCTCAATTGGGAACCGTACTTATCGGCGATTCCGTCGAGATTGGCGCCTGCACAACCATCGACCGTGGCGCGCTCGACGACACGCAAATTGGCAACGGCGTTATCATCGATAATCAATGTCAGATTGCACACAACGTCGTGATTGGAGACAATACGGCGGTAGCGGGCGGTGTCATCATGGCCGGCAGCCTGAAAATCGGGCGTTACTGCCAGATTGGCGGTGCCAGTGTGATCAACGGCCACATGGAAATTTGCGACAAAGCGGTCGTCACAGGAATGGGAATGGTTATGCGACCAATTACCGAACCTGGAGTATACTCCTCCGGTATTCCGCTACAGACGAATAAAGTTTGGCGTAAGACCGCCGCGTTGGTTATGAATATCGATGAGATGAACAAGCGCTTGAAAGCTGTAGAGCGTAAAATCGAACAAGACTAAATTACCAACAAAAACCACTAAAAATCAATGAGTAAGGCGATGTTATTGTTCCCTAATCCGTTGCCTTAACGATTCTTAGTCTCTATTTGCGGCCTGCACAATGCTCCTCTTTGAGGGTCACGCAGGCCGTGCTATTGATGAAATCAGTAATTTTAGACAGGACGAGTATTTTGAGCACTCCTACTCACAATGATAACGAGCAAGAAGTTAGCCTAGAAGGTTTTGGTATTGGAGAAATACTTGAGCTGCTTCCGCACCGTTTTCCTTTTTTATTGGTTGACCGCGTCGTTGAATACACTCCGCACAAAACACTGCGTGCGATCAAAAACGTTTCGTTCAACGAACCATGTTTCCAGGGTCACTTCCCTAGCAAACCTATCTTCCCTGGCGTACTGATTCTTGAAGCCATGGCACAGGCAACGGGCCTGCTGGCGTTTAAAAGCGTAGGCAGACTGGAGCCGGGCGAACTTTACTACTTTGCCGGCATTGATAATGCACGTTTCAAAAAGCCGGTCGTTCCCGGCGACACCATGGTTCTGGAAGTTGAATTCCAGAAAACTCGCCGTGGCGTAACCTGGTTCACGGGTCGGGCTCTGGTAGAGGGTCAGGTAGTGTGTGAAGCCCAGATGATGTGCGCCCGTAGTCAGGAGAAATAATCCGTGATTGATAAAACCGCCTTTATTCACCCGAGTGCCGTTGTCGAAGAGGGCGCGGTTATTGGTGCTAACGTTTATGTCGGTCCTTTTTGCTATATCGGCTCTCAGGTCGAGATTGGCGAAGGTACCGAGCTCAAGTCACACGTCGTTCTCAATGGCGTGACCAAAATTGGTCGCGACAACCGCATTTTCCAGTTCGTTTCCATTGGTGAAATCAACCAGGATCTGAAATATGCGGGTGAGCCAACGCGTGTCGAAGTGGGTGACCGCAACAATATCCGCGAGAGCGTGACCATTCACCGTGGTACCGTTCAAGGCGGCGGGCTGACCAAAGTCGGTAGCGACAATCTTCTGATGGTCAATGCACACATCGCGCATGACTGTGTCGTGGGCGATCGCTGCATTCTCGCCAACAACGCGACACTGGGCGGCCACGTTCAGGTTGACGATCACGCTATCATCGGCGGCATGACGGCGGTTCATCAGTGGTGCATCATCGGTGCGCACGTGATGGTCGGCGGCTGCTCCGGCGTCGCGCAGGACGTGCCGCCGTTTGTTATCGCCCAGGGCAACCACGCCACCCCGTTCGGTATCAATATCGAAGGGTTGAAACGCCGTGGTTTTGACAAGCCTTCACTTCATGCCATCCGTAACGCGTACAAGATTCTGTACCGCAGCGGTAAAACGCTTGAAGAGTCACAGCCAGAGATTGCGGCCATCGCTGCCGAGTTCCCGGCAGTTAAACCGTTCAGCGATTTCTTTGCACGTTCTACTCGCGGCATCATTCGTTAATAGACGCGTGTGTTAACGGCTCGCTGATTCGGCCGCCTAACTGGATTGTATAAAAGATGGAAAAGCCCGTTCTGACAATCGGCCTGGTTGCCGGTGAAACTTCCGGCGATATTCTTGGCGCGGGGTTGATCCGGGCTTTGAAAAGCCATTATCCCGATGCCCGTTTCGTCGGCGTTGCAGGACCTCTGATGCAGGCCGAAGGCTGTGAAGCCTGGTTTGAAATGGAAGAACTGGCGGTAATGGGCGTGGTGGAAGTGCTTGAACGTCTGCCACGCCTGTTGAAAATCGGCAATGAACTCACCCGGCGTTTTACCGAGCTCAAGCCCGACGTCTTTGTCGGTATCGATGCGCCCGATTTCAACCTCAGGCTCGAAGGCCGGTTGAAGCGGCAGGGGATTCGCACTATTCACTATGTCAGCCCGTCGGTTTGGGCCTGGCGACAAAAGCGCGTTTTCAAAATTGGCAAAGCCACCGATCTGGTGCTGGCTTTCCTGCCTTTTGAAAAAGCGTTTTATGACAAATTCGACGTGCCGTGCCGCTTTATTGGCCACACGATGGCCGATTCGATCCCGCTGGATCCCGATAAAGGTCTGGCACGTGAAACGCTCGGCATTCCACACGATGTCCACTGTCTGGCGCTGTTGCCCGGAAGTCGTCACGCCGAAGTGGAAATGCTCAGCGCCGATTTCCTGAAGACCGCGCTGCTGCTGCGCCAGCATTATCCCGATTTGCATATCGTGGTGCCGCTGGTCAATGCCAGACGTCGCGAACAGTTCGAGCGCATCAAGGCCGAAATCGCGCCCGATCTTCCCGCGCATCTGCTCGACGGACAGGCGCGCAACGCCATGATAGCGAGCGATGCCGCGCTGCTGGCTTCGGGTACCGCCGCGCTGGAGTGTATGCTGGCGAAATGTCCGATGGTGGTGGGCTATCGCATGAAGCCGTTTACCTTCTGGCTTGCGAAACGTCTGGTGAAAACGCCTTACGTGTCGCTGCCGAATCTGCTGGCAGGTCGCGAAATTGTCACCGAACTGCTCCAGGAAGAGTGCGTGCCCGATAAACTCTCTGTTGCGCTGCTGCCTCTGCTTGCCGGTGGCGAGAAGAGCCACGCGTTGAAACAGACCTTCCTGACGCTGCACGAAAGTATCCGCCGCGATGCCGATGAACAGGCGGCGCAGGCTGTGATTGAATTGGCAAAAAAATGACAGAAATTTTTGTTTACCCCCAGGCAAATCTGATTGCCGGTGTTGATGAGGTCGGTCGCGGCCCGCTGGTCGGCGCTGTCGTTACGGCGGCGGTTATCCTCGATCCTGCGCGTCCTATCGCCGGTCTGGCCGATTCAAAAAGCTCAGCGAAAAGCGTCGCGAGTTTTTGTACGAAGAGATTAAAGAAAAGGCGCTGGCCTGGAGTCTTGGCCGTGCAGAGCCTGAAGAGATTGATGAAATCAATATTTTGCAGGCTACGATGCTGGCGATGCAAAGGGCGATTGCCGGTCTCGCCGTGGTGCCCGAGTTTGTGCTGATTGACGGCAACCGCTGTCCGGCACTGCCGATGCCATCGCAGGCCGTTATCAAGGGGGATAGCCGTGTAGCCGAAATCAGCGCCGCGTCCATCCTTGCCAAAGTAACGCGCGATCGTGAAATGGTCGCACTGGACCTGGCGTTTCCCGAATACGGCTTTGCGAAGCACAAGGGGTATCCGACCGCCGCGCATCTCGAGCAGCTTGCCCTTCACGGCGCAACGGCTCATCATCGCCGCAGCTTCGGACCTGTCAGAAGGGCGTTGCAGGACGCAGTATTTCCGCGCTAGTTTCGGTATTATATCGGCACCGATTTCCCGGTTTTCATAACTTCAACTCCCTTATTTCTGGTATCTGAATATGGCTGAACCTCGTTTTATTCATCTACGCGTACACAGCGACTATTCCATGGTGGATGGATTAGCCAAAGTCGGCCCGTTGGTGAAACGAGCGGCTGCGCTCGGCATGCCTGCATTGGGACTCACCGACTTCACCAACCTGTGCGGTCTGGTAAAATTCTACGGTTCGGCGCACGGCGCGGGGATCAAGCCTCTCATTGGGGCCGACGTTAACGTCCACAGCGACATGCTGGGCGACGAGCTGGCGCAGTTGACCATTCTTGCCATCAACAATGTCGGCTATCAAAACCTTACGCTACTGATTTCACGCGCCTACCAACGCGGTTATGGCGCGGCCGGGCCGATTATCGAACGCGAATGGCTGGCCGAGCTCAATGAGGGGCTGCTGCTGCTTTCGGGCGCGCGTCACGGCGATATCGGCAAGTTCCTGACCCGTTCCAACCAGCCGCAGGTCGAGCAGTGTGTCGAGTTCTATCAGCAATATTTCCCGAACCGCTATTACCTCGAGCTGATTCGCACCGGTCGTCCCGATGAAGAGAACTATCTGCATCAGGCGGTGGCGCTGGCGGGTGAAACCGGGCTGCCGGTCGTCGCGACCAACGACGTGCGTTTTCTGGTGGAAGGTGACTTCGATGCCCACGAGATCCGTGTCGCCATTCATGACGGCTTCACGCTCGATGACCCGAAACGTCCAAAAAATTATACCGCTCAGCAATATCTGCGTAGCGAAGAGGAGATGTGCGCGCTGTTTGCCGACATCCCCGAAGCCCTGCAAAACAGCGTCGAGATAGCCAAGCGTTGCAACGTGACGATTCGCCTTGGCGAATACTTCCTCCCGCAGTTCCCGACGGGCGATATGTCGACCGAAGACTTCCTGATTGCCTGCTCCAAAAAAGGTCTGGAAGAGCGTCTGGCGTTTCTTTTCCCGGACCCTGCGGTCAGAGCCGAAAAACGTCCGGAATATGACGATCGTCTCGACGTCGAGCTGCGTGTTATCAACCAGATGGGTTTTCCCGGTTACTTCCTGATAGTTATGGAGTTTATCCAGTGGTCGAAGGACAACGGCGTGCCGGTCGGACCGGGACGTGGATCCGGTGCCGGATCGCTGGTTGCCTACGCGCTGAAGATTACCGATCTTGATCCGCTGGAATTCGATCTGCTGTTCGAACGTTTTCTGAACCCCGAACGTGTTTCGATGCCCGACTTCGACGTCGACTTCTGCATGGAAAAACGCGATCTGGTTATCGATCACGTAGCCGAAATGTATGGCCGCGAGGCGGTGTCGCAGATCATCACCTTCGGTACCATGGCGGCCAAAGCGGTTATCCGCGACGTGGGCCGTGTGTTGGGCCATCCGTATGGTTTCGTCGATCGCATCTCCAAGCTGATCCCGCCCGATCCCGGCATGACGCTGGAAAAAGCCTTTGCCGCCGAACCTCAGCTGCCTGAAATCTACGAAGCCGACGAAGAGGTCAAGGCGCTTATCGACATGGCGCGCAAACTCGAAGGCGTAACGCGTAACGCCGGTAAACACGCCGGTGGTGTGGTCATTGCACCGACAAAAATTACCGACTTTGCCCCGTTGTACTGCGATGCGGAGGGTAAAAACCCGCTGACCCAATTCGACAAGAACGACGTCGAGTATGCCGGTTTGGTGAAGTTTGACTTCCTCGGCCTGCGTACGCTGACCATTATCGACTGGGCGCTTGAAATGATTAACGCGCGTCGTGCAAAAACAGGGCTCGAACCCCTTGATATTGCAGCGATTCCGTTAGACGATAAGAAAAGCTTCGACATGCTGCAACGCTCGGAGACTACGGCGGTCTTCCAGCTTGAATCGCGCGGCATGAAAGATTTGATAAAACGCCTGAAACCCGACAGCTTTGAAGACATGATTGCCCTGGTGGCGCTGTTCCGTCCGGGACCGCTGCAATCGGGCATGGTAGACAACTTTATCGACCGTAAACACGGCCGCGAAGAGCTGTCCTATCCTGATATCCAGTGGCAGCATGAATCCCTGAAACCGGTGCTGGAGCCGACTTACGGCATCATCCTGTATCAGGAACAGGTCATGCAGATTGCGCAGGTGCTGGCGGGCTATTCGCTCGGCGGCGCGGACATGCTGCGTCGTGCGATGGGTAAAAAGAACCCCGTCGAGATGGCCAAGCAGCGCGGCGGCTTTGAAGACGGCGCGAAATCTCGCGGTATCGACGGCGAACTGGCAGTTAAAATCTTCGACCTGGTAGAGAAGTTCGCCGGCTATGGATTTAACAAATCGCACTCTGCGGCCTACGCGCTGGTGTCTTACCAGACACTGTGGCTGAAGGCGCACTATCCTGCCGAATTTATGGCGGCGGTGATGACGGCCGATATGGACAACACCGACAAAGTGGTCGGGCTGGTCGATGAATGCTGGCGTATGGGGCTTAAAATCCTGCCGCCGGACATCAACAGCGGGTTGTACCATTTCCACGTCAACGATGAAGGCGAAATTGTTTACGGCATCGGCGCGATTAAAGGCGTCGGTGAAGGTCCGATTGAAGCAATCATTGAAGCGCGCAACGAAGGCGGCTATTTTAGAGAGCTGTTTGACTTATGTGCGCGCTCCGACACCAAAAAGCTGAATCGGCGTATTCTGGAAAAACTGATCATGTCCGGGGCCTTTGACCGACTCGGACCGCACCGCGCAGCGCTGATGCATTCGCTGGGCGACGCTCTCAAGGCAGCCGATCAACACGCCAAAGCCGAGGCTATCGGGCAGGTGGATATGTTCGGCGTGCTGGCCGAAGCGCCGGAGCAGGTCGAAAAATCCTACGCCAACGTGCCGCGCTGGCAGGAACAGAAAGTACTGGATGGAGAGCGCGAAACCCTGGGGCTGTACCTGACCGGGCATCCGATCACTCAGTATCTGAAAGAAATCGAGCGCTATGGCGGTGGCCAGCGCCTGAAGGACATGCACCCGACCGATCGGGGAAAAATGACCGTCGCAGTAGGTTTGGTGGTTGCTGCGAAGGTGATGATGACCAAGCGGGGTAACCGCATTGGCATTTGTACGCTGGATGACCGGTCTGGTCGTCTTGAAGTAATGTTGTTTACCGAAGCCCTGGAAAAATTCCAGCATTTGTTGGAAAAAGACCGTATCCTGATAGCGACAGGACAGGTCAGCTTTGATGACTTCAACGGCGGGCTTAAAATGATGGCCCGTGATTTAATGGACATCAGTGAAGCGCGTGAAAAATACGCTCGTGGTCTTGCTATATCGCTGACTGACAGGCAAATTGATGACCAGCTTTTGAACCGTCTGCGCGAATCGTTGGAACCTCATCGATCGGGGACGATACCAGTGCACTTGTACTACCAGCGCGAGAACCGCTCGGGCACGGCTACGATTTGGTGCCACATGGCGTGTTACGCCAACCGATCGTCTGCTGCTCGATTTACGGTCTCTGGTCGGTACGGAACAGGTTGAACTGGAATTTGACTAAAATAGGAATGCTATGAGTCTGAATTTTCTTGATTTTGAACAGCCGATTGCGGAGCTGGAAGCGAAAATTGACTCGCTGACTGCAGTCAGTCGTCAAGACGAAAAATTAGATATTAATCTGGACGAAGAAGTGGGGCGCCTGCGTGAAAAAAGCGTCGAACTGACTCGTAAAATTTTCTCAGATTTGGGTGCCTGGCAGATTGCGCAGTTGGCTCGCCATCCGCGTCGTCCTTACACTCTTGACTACATCAAGCACATCTTTACTGAATTTGATGAACTTGCCGGTGATCGTGCCTTTGCCGACGATAAAGCTATCGTAGGTGGCATCGCTCGTTTGGGTGAACGTGCCGTGATGATCATTGGTCATCAGAAAGGTCGTGAAACCAAAGAGAAGATCCGTCGCAATTTCGGTATGCCTGCACCTGAAGGTTACCGTAAGGCGCTGCGTCTGATGGAAATGGCCGAACGCTTCAAACTGCCTATCATCACCTTCATCGACACGCCGGGCGCATACCCTGGTGTCGGTGCCGAAGAACGTGGTCAGTCCGAAGCTATCGCCCGTAACCTGCGCGAAATGTCTCGTCTTAACGTACCGGTTATCTGTACCGTTATCGGCGAAGGCGGCTCGGGCGGCGCATTGGCTATCGGCGTCGGCGACAAGGTCAACATGTTGCAGTACAGCACCTACTCGGTGATTTCACCGGAAGGCTGTGCGTCGATTCTGTGGAAAAGCGCCGATAAAGCGCCTTTGGCCGCAGAAGCGATGGGCATCATTGCTCCACGTCTGAAAGAGCTGAAACTGATTGATTCCGTCATCCCTGAACCTCTGGGCGGCGCGCATCGTGACGTTCCTGCCATGGCTGCCTCGCTTCGTGCGCAGCTTGAAGCAGATCTCGCCGAACTGGACGCATTGAACAATGAAGAGTTGCGTGACCGTCGTTATCAGCGTCTCATGACTTACGGCTACTGCTAATACCTGAAATCCTTAGTGATCCAGGGTGTTAAATTCAGTGTGAAATTATAGGGGCAGTCTTAGGACTGCCCTTTTTTATTGTTTCGGCATGGTGAGGTCGATACCCTGTCTTTCAGGAAACCAGAAGGATTTGTCAGATGAATATTATTGCCATCATGCGCCCGGAAGGGTCCTACTATAAAGATGAACCTATTCGCGAGCTGGATACCGCGCTCGAAGTCGCAGGGTTCAAAACTATCTATCCGCATGACAGAGCCGACTTACTGAAACTTGTCGAGAGCAATGCGCGGATTTGCGGCGTGATTTTCGACTGGGACCAGCACAGC
Source organism: Rouxiella chamberiensis (assembly GCF_026967475.1). Lineage (NCBI taxonomy): Bacteria > Pseudomonadati > Pseudomonadota > Gammaproteobacteria > Enterobacterales > Yersiniaceae > Rouxiella > Rouxiella chamberiensis. The sequence continues at coordinate 4,625,980 of NZ_CP114058.1, forward strand.
ACCGAACTCTGTACCGAGATTAATGAGCTTAACGAATATCTGCCGCTGTACGGGTTTATCAATACCCATTCCACGCTGGACGTCAGCGTCAACGATATGCGGATGGTGCTGTATTTCTTCGAATATGCGCTGAATGCGGCGGAAGACATCGCGCAACGCATTCGCCAGTACACCAACGAATATATCGACCAGATAACTCCGCCGTTGACCAAGGCGTTGTTCAACTATGTGGAAGAAGGCAAATACACGTTCTGTACGCCGGGCCACATGGCGGGCACCGCATTTTTAAAGAGTCCGGTAGGCACGCTGTTCTATGACTTCTTTGGCGCAAAGACCCTCAAGGCGGACGTCTCGATTTCAGTTACCGAACTGGGGTCGCTGCTGGATCATACCGGCCCGCATCTGGAGGCCGAAGAGTATATCGCCCGCACTTTCGGCGCCGAGCAGAGTTATATCGTCACCAATGGCACCTCCACCGCCAACAAGATTGTTGGCATGTATTCGGCGCCTGCGGGCAGCACGGTTCTGATTGACCGTAACTGCCATAAATCATTGGCGCATCTGATGATGATGACCAACATCATCCCGATTTACCTGCGCCCGCTGCGCAATGCCTACGGGATTCTGGGCGGTATTCCACAGCGTGAGTTCACCCGCGACAGCATCGAACAGAAGGTGGCGCAGACTGACAACGCCACCTGGCCAGTGCACGCCGTAATCACCAACTCAACCTACGACGGGCTGCTGTACAACACCGACTACATCAAGAGCACCCTTGACGTCGCCTCGATTCATTTCGATTCCGCCTGGGTGCCCTATACCAATTTCCACCCGATTTACGACGGCAAGAGCGGCATGAGCGGTGAACGTATTCCGGGGAAAGTGATTTACGAAACGCAGTCGACCCACAAACTGCTGGCGGCGTTTTCGCAGGCTTCGATGATTCATATTAAAGGCGATTATAACGAAAACACCTTTAACGAAGCCTACATGATGCATACCACGACCTCGCCGAACTACGGCATTGTTGCCTCGGCAGAAACGGCGGCGGCGATGCTGCGCGGTAATCCGGGCCGCAGACTGATTAATCGCTCGGTGGAAAGGGCGCTGCATTTCCGTCACGAGATCCAGCGCCTGCGCGAAGAAACCGACGGCTGGTTCTATGACATCTGGCAGCCGGAAGTTATCGACGAAGCCGAATGCTGGCCGCTGAATCCCGATGACAACTGGCACGGTTTCGCCAATGCCGATTCAGACCACATGTATCTGGACCCGATAAAAGTCACCATTCTCACGCCGGGCATGGACGAAAACGGCAATCTGGCAGCGGAAGGTATTCCGGCGGCGCTGGTGGCCAAATTCCTCGACGAGCGCGGCGTGGTGGTCGAAAAGACCGGGCCGTATAATCTGTTGTTCCTGTTCAGCATCGGCATCGACAAGACTAAATCGATGAGCCTGATGCGTGGCCTGACCGATTTCAAGCGCGCCTATGATCTCAATTTGCGGGTCAAGAACATGCTGCCGGATCTCTACGCCGAAGATCCCGACTTCTATCGCCACATGCGCATTCAGGATTTGGCGCAGGGAATTCACAAGCTTATCGTCAAACACGACTTGCCTTCCCTAATGCTCAAGGCGTTTGATGTGCTGCCTGAAATGAAAATGACGCCGTACGAAATGTTCCAGCATCAGGTGCGCGGCAACATTGAGGAGTGCGAACTGGAGGAGCTGGTGGGCAAGGTGTCGGCGAACATGATCCTGCCTTATCCGCCGGGTGTGCCGGTGGTGATGCCGGGTGAAATGATTACGCACGAAAGCCGTGCCGTGCTGGATTTCCTGCTGATGCTCTGTTCTATCGGCGAGCATTTCCCGGGCTTTGAAACCGACATTCATGGCGCCAAGCTGACGGAAGACGGCAAATATCGGGTCAAGGTATTGAAGCTGGCGCAGGAAGAAGCACAATAGCCGTTCAGCCTCTCGTGACAGGAGGCTGATACCCCATTATTGTCGATGCCCATTGATAGATAAGGTTCTCTTTATGCTTAATATTCGTCATCTCCATCACGTTGCGATTATCGCCAGCGATTACGAGGCCAGTAAGAAGTTTTACTGCGACGTCCTCGGATTCGAGCTGCAATCCGAGGTTTACCGTGAAGCGCGCGACTCCTGGATGGCAAAGCTCGCCATCAACGGTCACTATCAGATTGAGCTGTTCAGCTTTCCGCTGCCGCCCGCACGCGTCAGTCGGCCCGAAGCCTGCGGACTGCGCCATCTGGCCTTCTCCGTAGAGAACATCGAGCAGGCGGTAATGAAACTGGCTCAGGCGGGCGTCGAGTGCGAACCGGTCCGAATCGATGCCTACACGCAAAAGAAATACACCTTCTTCAGCGACCCCGATGACCTCCCTCTGGAGCTGTACGAGATTGGCTAAAGAGACTGATTTTGCCGCGGACAACGTCGATGCTGGCTGAACATCTTATTCGACAGCTGGGCGAAACGCGCCACGTATGTGTGGCCTTCAGCGGGGACTCGATTCCACCGTGCTGCTGCACGCGCTGGTTCAGCTGCGGGCGGGCATCATGCCCGATTTGCAGCTGCGGGCGATGCACGTCAATCATGGTCTGAGTGCCTACGCGCAACACTGGACCCAAAGCTGTCAGGCGCAGTGCAGGCAATGGCAGGTGGAATTCGTTCCGCTCGCCGTCGAGGTCGATGCGCGTGACGGCGGCATTGAAGCGGCGGCGCGGGGCGCGCGATACCGTGCGCTGGCCGAGAATCTTCTGCCACGCGAAACGCTGCTGACTGCGCAGCATCTTGACGACCAGTGTGAAACCTTCTTGCTGGCGCTCAAGCGCGGCAGCGGTCCTGCGGGACTTTCTTCGATGAGCGCCGTGACCCGAATTGCCGGTCATCCGGTATTGCGGCCGCTGTTGTCGCTACGGCGCGAGCAGCTTGAAGCTTATGCCCGCGAGCATCGGCTGCGCTGGGTTGATGACGACAGCAATAACGATGCGCGTTTCGATCGCAACTTTCTGCGTCTCGAGGTTTTGCCGTTGCTCTCGGCGCGCTGGCCGCACTTTGCCGCCGCCACGGCGCGCAGTGCCAGTCTTTGCGCCGAACAGGAGTCTCTGCTGGACGAACTGTTGCAGGAGGCGCTGGAACAGCTCGTCGATGCGTCCGGCAGTCTTTCAATCACCGGGCTTGGCCCTCTTTCTGCCGCGCGGCGTTCGGCATTGATCCGCCGTTGGCTCGCGCAGCGCGGTGCGACAATGCCGTCGCGCGAGCAGCTGCAAAGAATATGGCAGGAAGTGGCGCAGAGCCGCGAAGACGCCGATCCGCAGCTGAAACTCGGGGCGTTTCTGCGTGCGTCGTTTTCGGCAGCGGCTTTACTGGCTGCCCTTACTGCCCTCATTAAAAGAGTGTGTCATCGAGTGGTCTGGCGAATCGCCTCTGCTATTGCCGCAGGCGCTGGGCACTTTGCAGATGCACGACGTGGCGGATAACGGCATGCCACTGCGTAAGCCGCGCGCCGAAGAAAGGCTGAGTGTGCGCTTTACCGCCAGCGGCAGCGTGCACAAGGTTGGGCGCGACCGCTCGCGGCAGATAAAAAACTCTGGCAGGAACTGGCCATTGCGCCGTGGGAGCGCGAGCGCATTCCCTGATTTTCTATAATGAAAAACTTGTCGCGGCGGCAGGTCTTTTTATCACTCACGATGCCCTCACCACGGACCCGTCAGAGGAAACCTGGTGGCTGCATTGGCAGAAATCCACGTTGTAGTTCATACCGCCGGGGTGAACCGGTTTGGGAGCAATGATGCATGTATTATTCAAAAGCGCGTTGGGCGCGGGCCTTGCGTGGGCGCTGTTCAGTCTGCCGGTGCAGGCGGATGGCGATATCGCAGCCGGGCAGGCGATATCGGCGAGTTGCGCGGCCTGTCACGGGGCGACCGGCAAAGCCACCAATGCGTTGTACCCGAATATTGGCGGGCAAAATTCGGCGTATCTCGCCCTGGCGCTCAATGCCTATAAAAAGGGAGACAGAACGGGCGGGCAGGCGGGCGTCATGCAGGCGTTTACGGCAGGGCTTTCCGAGCAGGATATCAACGACCTCGCGGCGTATTACGCGAGTCAAAAACCCTAAACGAGACGGATGGCAGAAATAAAAACGGGCAATCGCAAGATTGCCCGTCGGGGTTATTGGTGGGGCCTGTCGCGGTAACTACTCTACGCTAACGACCACGGTACCAATTTTGGGGTTACTGAAGCTCTCGATATGGTCGAGTCTCAGTTCCAACTGTTGCCCACCCGAGTCAACAATCAGATATTCCACTTTTTTCCGCATCAATAGATCTTTGGCCTTGGCCTCGACAAGCTCTCCACTGCGCAATTTCAGTGTCAGAACCAGATTGTCCTGACAGGCAAGCTCGAGATTATCGTAATCATCGCAATTGATGGGTTGGTACACATCATTAATCGACATAATCGCTCACCAGTAAGTTAGCGGCGGCATAAGCCGCCTGTTCTCGAACGGAAGACGGAAGTTCGGCATTCGCCGCCACATCGTCCAATGCCTTTAGCACACAGCCCAACGCGTCGGGCACATAACCAAGATCGCCACTGCCTATCTCGGAATATTTTCGGCGTACTAACTCAGAGTATTGTTGCATAGGTCCTCCTTTAGAGCTTGTTCGAAATGGCTCTTTACGCTTCTTTTCGATCAAACTCTGTCACTTTCCGCTCATGCCTTTAAACCCTTTAAGCGAGGGAAAGATAAACTTCCGTTATTAAAGGACTATAGCACAAGCACGCCGGAGTTATCAGGGGCAGGGCGCCAAGCTTTATCTTATGTTGATATCAAGTACAATGTGCGTCCAATACTTAGAGGTTTCCCATGGCGTTAAAAGCAACAATATATAAAGCCGCAGTAAACATTGCCGATATGGACCGCAATTTCTTCCATGATGCCAACCTGACACTGGCCCAGCACCCCTCCGAAACCGAGCAAAGAATGATGCTACGCCTGCTGGCGTGGATTTGCCATGCCCACGAGCGTTTAAGCTTCACCCGCGGTCTGAGCGCGGAAGACGAGCCTGAAATCTGGCGCAAGAACGATCACAACGGCATTGAACTGTGGGTTGAGCTGGGTCTGCCGGACGAAAAACGTCTGAAAAAGGCCTGCAACCAGTCACGCACCGTCGTGCTCTATGCCTACAGCGAACGGGCCGCCAACGTCTGGTGGTCGCAGATGCAAAACAAGGTCAGTCAGTACGCCAACCTGAGTGTACGCTTTATCGATGACGAATTGCTTACAGGTCTGACGGCATTTATTCAGCGCAATATGGTTTTGCAGGCTACGCTTCAGGACGACGCCATCTGGCTTTCCGATGCGCAGAACAATCTTGAAATACATTTCCAGGAGTGGAAAAGCGGCGACTGGAAACAGGCAGGACATTAATTTTGTTAATACTTTCCGGCAGACTTGAAATTCCCGACGGCGAAATCGAACTGACCGCCATTCGTGCGCAGGGCGCGGGCGGGCAAAACGTCAACAAGACGTCGACCGCCATTCATTTGCGGTTCGATATCAAGGCATCCAGTCTGCCCGACTATTATCGGCAACGTCTGCTGGCGTTTAAGCATCATTTAATCACCGCAGAAGGCGTTGTGATAATAAAGGCGCAGGAATATCGCAGTCAGGAGCAAAATCGCGAAGCCGCACTGGCCCGCCTTTCTTCTCTTGTCGATCAGGCGATGGTGATTGAGAAGCCGCGCCGACCTACCAAACCGACGCGAGGGTCCAAAATTCGTCGCGTCGAGAGTAAAGTTCGCAAAGGGGCAACCAAAGCCTTGCGAGGAAAAATTCGCTCATCCTGACAGGCGAAGTAAAAGTTGAAAACGCAGTGGGAGAAAACTGTGAAAAAAATAATGATCGCTATAGGGCTGAGTTTCAGTCTGTTTTCGTTAATCGGATGTCACAACAAGATTTTTGCTCAGGAACAGCCTTTTGAGGCGATGCAGCAGAGTTATACGGGCGTGTTGCCGTGTGCCGACTGCGGTGGTATCGAAACGTCGTTGTTTCTTCAGCAGGACGGCACCTATGTGCTGCGCGAAGTTTATCAGGTGAAAACCAGGGACAACAAGGCGTTTGCACAATACGGCACCTGGGCGCGCACCGCCGACAAACTGGTGCTGACCGAAGCCAACGGCGAAAAACGGTATTTCCACCCCAAGGGTAAAAACCTCGAGATGCTGGATATCAATGGCGATCCCATTCATTCGGCTGCCGGGAAAAAGGTGAACTACCAGCTTAAGCCTGCGGAGCAGCGGATGCCGCATACGCCGATGCCGTTAAGCGGGATGGTGCGCTATCAGGCCGACAACGTGGTCTTTACCGATTGTACCACCGGAAAGGTCATTCCGATGGCGACCAGCAGTACACTGGAGAAAGCCTATATGGATATTCGCCATAGTCCTGATCAACTGGTCTTTGTCTCGATGGACGGCCACTTCCAGGTCGAGCCGGGCGGTGAGCAGGGCAAAGGGCACAAGTTGCTGATTGCCGACAGCCATATCAATGTCGATGCCAGCAAACACTGCCGGTAACGGTTGAATCGTCTATAAAAAAAACGCCCGCCGGGATGTCAGAACCCCGGCGGGCGTTTTACTTTTACGTGACTCGCTTAGCGCGGGATCTGGCTCAGCAGGAAATCAACGGTGTCGCTGATTTTCAGCATCTGCTTCTCGCCGCTGCGGCGGTTCTTTGTATTCGAGCTCTTCTGCGTCGAGGTTACGCTCGCCAATCACGATTTGGTGCGGCACACCAATCAGTTCCATGTCGGCAAACATCACGCCCGGACGCTCTTTGCGATCGTCCAGGATAACGTCGATGCCCTTGGCACGCAGCGTGTTGTAAAGCTCTTCGGCAGCGTCTTTCACGCGGAATGACTTGCTCATGTTCATGGGCAGGATAGCCACCTGGAAAGGCGCAATCGCGTCTGGCCAGATGATGCCGCGGCCGTCGTGGTTCTGCTCGATGGCGGCCGCAACAACGCGGGTGACGCCGATACCGTAACAGCCCATGGTCAGCACCTGATTCTTGCCGTCTTCGCCTTGCACGGTGGCCTTCATGGCTTCGGAGTATTTGGTGCCAAGCTGGAAGATATGGCCTACTTCGATACCGCGCTTGATAAGCAGCGTCCCTTTGCCGTCCGGACTGGCATCGCCTTCTACCACGTTACGCAGGTCGGCGACTTCCGGCAGCGGCAGGTCGCGCTCCCAGTTGATGCCGAAGTAATGCTTACCGTCGATGTTGGCACCGGCGCTGAAATCGCTCATGACGGCCACGGTGCGGTCAATCACGACCGGCATTGGCAGATTGAGTGGACCCAGTGATCCCGGACCTGCATTCACCAGCTCGCGAATTTCCGCTTCGGTTGCGAATTCCAGCGGCGAAGCCACCAAAGGCAGTTTCTCGGCCTTGATTTCATTCAGCTCGTGATCGCCACGTACCAGCAGGGCAACGAGTTTATGCTCGCTGCCTTTTACCGCGTGAACCATCAGCGTTTTTACCGTTTTTTCAATCGGCAGCTGGAACTGTTCGACCAGCTCGGCGATGGTTTTGGCGTTTGGCGTGTCGATAACGCGCAGCGCTTCTGTTGCTTCGCCGCGTGGCGTTGCCGGCGCAACCGCTTCGGCTTTTTCGATATTGGCCGCATAGTCGGACTCGGTAGAGAAGATAACGTCGTCTTCGCCGCTCTCGGCCAGCACCTGGAATTCGTGCGAAGCATTGCCGCCGATAGAACCGGTATCCGCTTCGACCGCACGGAAGTTCAGCCCCATGCGGGTAAAGATTTTGCTGTAGGCCGCGTACATCGCGTCATAGGTTTCTTGCAGCGATTCCTGGGAGACGTGGAACGAGTAGGCGTCTTTCATCAGGAATTCACGCGAACGCATCACGCCAAAGCGCGGACGGACTTCGTCACGGAACTTGGTCTGGATCTGGAAGAAGTTCAGCGGCAGCTGCTTGTAGGAGCTTAGCTCGTTGCGCATCAGATCGGTAATCACTTCTTCATGCGTAGGGCCGAGAACAAAGGCACGGTCGCCGCGGTCGACAAGACGCAGCAGCTCGGGACCGTACTGCTCCCAGCGTCCGCTCTCCTGCCACAGGTCGGCGGGCTGCACGACAGGCATGGAGACTTCGATAGCACACGCGTTGTTCATCTCTTCGCGCACGATGTTTTCGACTTTCTTCAGAACACGCAGACCGGTTGGCATCCAGGTATATAGTCCTGAAGCCAGTTTGCGGATCATTCCGGCGCGCAGCATCAGCTGGTGGCTGATCACTTCGGCGTCGGCTGGCGTCTCCTTCAGAGTGGAGAGCAGATATTGTGTTGTACGCATGATGTGTTGGTTCCGTTAGCACTGCAAAGCGTCCGCAGACCGAAAGGCCTGCCGGGACGTGAAATATTCGAATAATCGCCCGTTATCCGCGGCCATGATTTACCCCGAAATAGCCTGCGGTCCGCTAGTTTACCAGTGACCGACGCGAGTCAAAAGAGAACCGCCGGAATTTTAGCGGGGGTCGAGCGAGATTACCTGATTCTGGTCGGCGATGACGCGCCATTTGACGTTGAATTCCAGCAGGCTTACCGCATAGTCTCGCGCTATGTCTTCACCTTTACGGTAGGCGGGGCGGGGATCCTGAGCCAATACCTGGGTAATGAAGCGGCGCAGATGCGGGTAACGTGCAAGATTTGCCGCCAGCTGGCTTTCGGCATGCTCGGAGAAGGTCACGGGCATGGAGGCATCGGGCGCACTCTGCGCAAATCCGGCAAGGGCCTGCGGCTGGCTTTCGGCAAAGGGCAGATAGGGCTTGATATCTACCACCGGCGTGCCGTCGACCAAGTCCAGACTCCCAAGCTCCAGCACCACGTCCTGACCCTGACAGCGAATGCCTTTCAGTTCGACCAGCGACATGCCAAGCGGATTGGGACGGAAAGTCGAACGGGTCGCGAACACGCCCACGCGTGCATTGCCGCCAAGCCGTGGCGGACGCACGGTCGGACGCCAGCCGCCTTCCATCGTCTGGTGAAAGATGAACATCACCCATAAGTGGCTAAACGCTTCGAGACCGCGCACCGCTTCCGCCTGATTATAGGGCGGCAGCAGATGCAACTCGCCGCCGCCGTCTTCAACCAGTCCTGGCTGACGCGGCACGGCGAACTTTTCTTTATAGGGCGAGTGAATTCGCCCTATCTCGTTAAACGTGAATGCGGTCATTTAAAGCTGACGTTTAGCGCAGAACCCTGACATACCGCCTGCTGCTTGCAACTGGTGGCATTGGTGACGGTTTGGCACTGGTGAAGCAAGACGGCATTGGCTTTCATGGACGCCGCGTGTGCCAGCATTTTCTTGCGGGCAGAAGCCAGGCTTGGCGCGGGATCTTGTCCTGTCTGACAGGACTCGCCGGAGACTTCGCCCAAATCGCGGAACGGCGTGCCGACCAGCGCGGTGGCGTCTTTATAGAGTTTTACGGGCGCAGGGCGAGCGGGAGCTGGCTTGGGCTTGACGATTTTAGGCTGTTCGGTGACTGGGCGCTCGTTAAAGATGGGCTGCGTTTTTTGAGTCGCGGTACATCCCGTTAGCAAAAGGGCTAACAAACAGAGAGGTAAAGCACGCATGATATGTCCTCTGCTCCATACCCTTTTATTCATCAAAACGAGGAGGGTTGGGCATCCTTATTTCCCCTAAATGACTTCTTTAATCGTTGAGGGCGTCGTACGGCTGCTACCTGTCCGCATTTTAAATGCTGGGGGTATAATTATAGTGAAAGAAAGAGGCGTTATTGAAGCAAGGTATGACACAAATAACAAGGCGGGCATTAGCCCGCCTTGCGAAATAACCAACTTATTTGGGTAACAGAGGATTACCAGCCTTTGACTGCGCCACCGTTGAAGACTTTGTTGGCCGCCTGGTCGACTTCGTCGGACTGATAGGCCTTGACAAACTTCTGCACGTTTTCCGCATCTTTGTTGTCTTCGCGGGAAACAATCATGTTCACATAAGGTGAATCCTTGTCTTCGACGAAGATACCGTCTTTCGCCGGCGTCAGGCCTATCTGGCTGGCGTAGGTGGTGTTGATAACCGCCAGAGCGATTTTGTTGTCATCCAGTGAACGTGGCAGCTGAGGTGCTTCAAGCTCGACCAGCTTCAGGTTTTTTGGATTCTCGGTCACGTCCAGTACGGTTGGCAGTAGACCCACGCCGTCTTTCAGCTTGATCAGACCCTGTTTTTGCAGCAGCAGCAGTGAACGGCCGAGGTTGGTCGGATCGTTTGGCAGCGCAATCTGGTCGCCGTCTTTCAGCTCGTTGATGGATTTGATTTTCTTGGAGTAGCCGGCAATCGGGTAAACGAAGGTATTTCCTACGGAAACCAGCTTGTAGCCACGGTCCTTGATTTGCTGATCCAGATACGGTTTGTGCTGGAAGGCGTTGACGTCGATATCGCCTTTGCTCAGCGCTTCGTTTGGCAGCACGTAGTCGTTGAAGGTTACCAGCTCCACGTCGAGGCCGTATTTCTCCTTCGCAACTTTCGCCGCCGTTTCGGCAACCTGCTGCTCGGCACCCACGATGACGCCAACCTTGATATGGTTGGGATCTTCTTTCTTCGGTCCGCAGCCTGCAACCGCCAGCGTTCCCAGAAGTACACCCGCTACAGCAAGAGATTTGAATTTGATGGACATGTCCTATCCTCTACATTTTATGTCGAGATTAATTATGGGCGGCGTAAAGCCCTGCCGCCGTTTTTGCACCAATAAAGATAAACGCGTTACTTGTGGGTCACCGCTTTGACAATGCGATCGCCACAGAGTTGAATCAGATACACCAATACCACCAACAATACCAATACGGTGTTCATTACTGTGGCGTCGTAGCCAATATAACCATACTGATAGCCAATCTGGCCTAAACCGCCTGCCCCTACAGCACCGCCCATCGCCGAATAGCCAACCAGCGTGATAAGGGTAATGGTTGCTGCATTGACCAGCCCGGGCAGGGCTTCCGGCAGCAGCACCTTGCGGATTATCTGCATCGGCGATGCGCCCATTGCACGGGCCGCCTCCACCAGACCGCTCGGGATCTCGAGCATCGCGTTCTCGACCATACGGGCGATAAACGGCGCGGCACCGATGGTCAACGGCACAATGGCCGCCTGCAGGCCAATCGAGGTGCCGACGATAATGCGGGTAAACGGAATCATCCATACCAGCAGGATAATAAAGGGAATGGAACGGAAGATGTTAACCAGCGCAGACAGCGTCCGATACAGCTTCTTGTTCTCGGCAATCTGACCCGGACGGGTCACGTAAAGCAGCACGCCAAACGGCAGGCCCAGCACAAAACCGAAGAAGCCCGATGTCAGTGTCATCACGACGGTTTCCCAAATGCCTCGGCCCAGTAACCACATCATTGCCTCAGACATAACCGAGTACCTCTACCTTAACCTGATTTTCGTGCAGGAAATGAATCGCTGCCTGTGTGTCTTCAACGCTGCCGTGCATTTCGGTCAGCATGATGCCGAACTTGACGCCACCGGCGTAATCCATCTGCGCGCTGATAATGTTATTGTTGATATTGAACTGGCGAACCGCCTGCGAGAGCAGGGGAGCATCGACCGATTGACCGGTAAATTCCAGACGCAATAAAGGCACGCTTCCCGCAAATTGTTCGGGCTTCATGCGCTGCGCGTAGTCATCCGGAATATCGAGATGCAGCGTCGACTGTATAAACTGTTGCGCCAGCGGCGTTTTCGGATGCGAGAACATCTCGCTGACTTTATCCTGCTCGATAAGCTGACCGTTGCTGATAACGGCAACCTGGTCGCAGATGCGTTTAACGACGTCCATCTCGTGGGTTATCAACAAAATGGTCAAACCGAGACGACGGTTGATGTCTTTCAGCAGCTCGAGGATGGAGCGGGTGGTCGCCGGGTCAAGCGCGCTGGTGGCTTCGTCGCACAGCAGCACTTTAGGATTGCTGGCCAGCGCACGGGCAATCGCCACACGCTGTTTTTGTCCGCCGGACAGATTGGCCGGATAGGCGTCCTGCTTCTCTTCCAGCCCCACCAGTTTCAGCAGCTCGGTAACGCGCTGATTGATTTCCTTGGAAGACAGGTTGTCCAGCTCCAGCGGCAGCGCCACGTTGCCGAAGACGGTACGTGAAGACAGCAGGTTGAAGTGCTGGAAGATCATGCCGATTTGACGACGGGCGCGTGTCAGCTCTTTTTCCGAAAAGGCCATCAGGTCTTGTCCATCGACTTCGACCTTGCCTTGCGTTGGGCGCTCAAGCAGGTTTACGCAGCGAATCAGCGTACTTTTCCCGGCGCCGGAAGAACCGATCACGCCATATATCTGTCCGGCAGGCACGTGAAGACTCACGTCGGAGAGCGCCGTGATGTTGCGCTGGCCCTGCTTGAACACTTTGGTGATGTTAGAAAGTTTAATCATATTTTTCTTATGTTGTCTTTACAGCCGTGACGTATAAAAAGTAACCCTTGGGAACTAATCCCGCAACTTGCCGAGGATGCTAAGGCGTCTAGACGTCCAAGTCAACCAGATAGAATTCTCACAGCCTCTTAAAACATGCGATACTGACAGCATTATCCAGCCATAAGGAGCCATTTCGTGGCACAAACTATTCCAGCAATCTTTCTAGACCGCGACGGTACATTGAATGTCGATCACGGCTACGTCCATGAAATCGATGACTTCGAGTTTATCGAAGGCACAATAGAAGCCTGCCTTGAACCGAAAGCCATGGGCTATGCGCTGGTACTGGTCACCAACCAGTCCGGCATCGCACGCGGTAAATTCACCGAAGATCAATTTTTCCGTTTAACGGAATGGATGGACTGGTCGCTGGCCGATCGCGGCGTCGATTTGGACGGCATCTATTTCTGTCCGCACCACCCCGATGCAATAGTAGAAGAGTACAAGCAATCATGCGATTGCCGTAAGCCGCAGCCGGGCATGTTCATGACGGCCAAAGAAGAGCTGAATATTGATATGGCTTCTTCCTATATGGTCGGTGACAAGCTCGAAGACATGCAGGCGGCAATAAATGCAGGCGTCGGCAAGAAGATTCTGGTTAGAAGCGGCAAGCCCGTGACTGAAGAAGGCGAAAAGTTAGCCGATATCGTGCTCGATAGCCTGGCACAACTGCCTTCAGCGATTAAAAACGGCTTAAAATAAGCCGTTGCGGGTGAAAAATAGGCAAACGAAATAAAACTGTATTTATTCGCTTGCCATTCCCGCCAGGC